>NZ_JBNKYW010000302.1:0-8437 GCF_050301095.1 Roseibium sp. | reverse complement strand
CGGGCAATCAACTCCCGGCGGGGTGCCGGGTCGTTGGTCTGCGATTGAAATTGCTCCCGCAGGTCTGGCGGGCCTTGCCTTCAATAGGGACGTCCATTATTTAGGCAATAAGCTAATTACCATTAATTCGGCAATTAGGCAAATACCTAATTACAAGATTTCGCTTTGGGTTAACCGGAGCAAGGAGAGACTCATGAGCGACCGGACTGACCATATCGAAGCGGCCGAACCTGGCGGTATCCAGAAGGTCTTCGAGGCACTTGCCTCTGCGGCGCGGCGGAAGATCCTCGCTTATCTCGCCCATAGTTCCCTGACTGCCGGCGAAATTGCGGAACGTTTCGACATGTCGAAGCCGTCGATTTCTCAGCATCTCGGTGTGTTGGAAAGCGCAGGCCTGGTGCGCAAGGAAAAGCGTGGCCAGTACGTGCATTATTCCATCGTCCAGGACAGCCTCGCCAACACCTTGAACGGCTATGTCCAGGAAGTCTGCCCGGTTTCCCGCCCGCTGAAAAAGGAAAGCGCGGAACTGAAGACGAAGAACAATAAGGGCAAGAGTTAATAGTCCTGCGGCTCCTGCCCCCGTCCTTCCGGACAAGCGCAGCGGCAGCTGCATGCGGATCCGGAACCCAACGCATCAGCGTGAGCGAAGCGAACACACTCCTGTTTGAGTATGCCCGCGCCTGACACGCGAATTATGTCTGGCTTCCGGTTGGGCGTTTGGCTGAGCCGAGCTTGTCCGGAATGACGGAGGTGCGTGGAGTTCAACCGACAAGAAACATCCACCGTACTGCACTTTGTCAAAGAGGACTTTCCTCCCTCAGCCCTTCCCCGTAAGGTCCGGACCTGCAACCTGTTCTGCCGTTTCCACTTCCACCGGACCTTCCCATGACTTCCATCGACATTCTGATGCCCCGCCCGATGCTGCCGATCGTTCAGGAGCAACTGGACGCAGCTTTTACGGTTCACCGGCTTTATGAGGCAGAAGATCCGGAGAAGATGCTGGCGGACGTCGGGGAAAAAATCCGGGGCATTGCCATGGCCTTCGGGCCGGTGAGTGCGGAGCTGCTTTCGAAAACCCCGAATGCGGAAATCGTCGCCAGTTTCGGCGTCGGTTACGACCACATCAACACGGACGACTGCCTTGCGGCGAAGGTGATGGTCACCAACACCCCGGACGTCCTGACCGAGGAAGTGGCGGACACGGCCATGGCGCTGACGCTGATGAGCCTGCGCGAACTTGGCCAGGCGGAGACATGGCTGCGCGCAGGCAAATGGGCGTCTTCAGGCCCTTATCACCTGACCCCTGCGACCGCGCAGGGGCGGACGATGGGTATCTTTGGGCTGGGGCGCATCGGCAAGGCGATTGCCAGGCGTGCTGAAGCCTTCGGCATGAAAATCTGCTACCACGGCCGCAACCGTCAGGCGGATGTCGCCTACCCCTATCACGCCACGCTGACGGACCTGGCGGCGGCCTGCGACACACTGATGGTTGTCGCGCCCGGCGGCGCGGAAACGAAGCATGCGGTGAACGCAGAAGTTCTGGAGGCTCTGGGCCCGGACGGGTTCGTGATCAACATCGGCCGTGGCTCGGTGATCGACGAGGCGGCGCTGATCGCTGCGCTGGAAAACGGCACGATCTTCGGCGCCGGTCTGGATGTCTTCGAGGACGAGCCGCATGTGCCGGAAAAGCTGATGGCCTTGCCGCGCGTCACCCTGCTGCCCCATGTCGGCTCCGCCTCGCAGGCGACGCGCAATGCCATGGGACAACTGGTCGTCGACAACCTGAAGAGCTGGTTCGAAACCGGCAAAGCCGTCACGCCGATACCGGAGATGCGCTGAGCGTCAGGCGGCGCGTCCGGATCGTAATCACGGCCCGCAAGACCATCCCGCCGGGCGGGCGGGATGGCATCAACTCATGAAACACCGCTCAGGGTAGCAGGCTTAGCGCAAGGGCGCTGCCGATGTCGGCGATTGCCTTGTTGCGCTCGTCGAAAGAGGCCTTTGTCTGTGTGATATAGACCGCGATCACCACCGGCTCCCTTCCGTCCGGCCAGATAACGGCGATGTTGTTGCGCGAACCGTTGGCTCCTGCCCCGGTCTTGTCGGCCACCGGCCATTCTTCCGGCAGACCGGCGCGGAGCGTTGAATCGCCGACCTTGTTGTCCAGCAGCCAGCCGGTCAGCTGCGCCCTGGCTTCGGGGGACAGGGCATCCCCCAGCACCAGATTTCGAAGCGTGGCGGCCGCCGCCGCCGGGCTGGTGGTGTCACGGGCGTCGCCCGGTCGCCCCTCGTTGAGCGCCGGTTCCGTTCGGTCCAACCGTGTGACCGTGTCGCCGATACCGCGCAGATAGTCCGTCAGTCCCCTGGGTCCGCCAACCGCCGCCAGCACGAGATTGGCGGCGGCGTTGTCGCTGATCGTGATGGCCGCGTCGCAGAGCTCCATGTAGGTCATGCCGCCGGAGCCGACTTCTTTCTCCGTAACCGGCGAATAGGACACCAGGTCTTCCGCCCGGACCTCCACACGGCGGCCGGGATCGATTTCCTCCCTTTCCCCCTTCTCAAGCATTGCGGCACACAGGAATGCCTTGAACGTACTGTTGAGGGGAAAGCGCTCATCGGCACGGTGCGTCCAGGTCTTGCCGGTTTCCCTGTCAATGACAGCAACACCGATCCTGGCCGAAAGTCTGTCTTCTGCTGACCTTACCGCCTTGTCGAGAGGAGCCGGATCGAATCCGGCGGCGATCGCCTGACCGGGCAAGGCAGACGAGAGGGCAAGGACAAGGGTTAACGCACCGAGGCGAGTCCAATGGATCATCATAAGCTCCGATAGTAGATGCCGATTGCCTGAACCGGCCAGGTGTGTTGCCCCCCGCACCGACCACGTTCAAGACAACGCGATCCTGCCGCTGCCTTAGATATTACGCAAATGATGAATAGTGGGGTCAGCCATGAATTAAACTTGGCCATGCGAGACCCTTATGGATATTTCGAAACTGCCGCTGAACGCCTTGCGCGCGTTCGAAGCTTCCGCCCGGCTGTGCAGCTTCACCCGGGCCGGACTGGAGCTTCGGGTTTCCCAGACGGCCGTCAGTCACCAGGTGAAGGCGCTGGAGGAACTGCTGGCGGTTTCCCTGTTCGAACGGCTGCCGCGCGGGGTCGCCCTGACCGACGAGGGTCACGCCTTGCTTCCGGTCCTGAGCGATGCCTTCCGGCGGATGAGCGCGGCGCTCAGCCGGTTCGAGGACGGCAATTTTCGTGAGGTCCTGACCGTCGGCGCGGTCGGCACCTTCGCGACCGGCTGGCTGCTGTCCCGGTTGCCGGATTTTTCAAGAAGCCACCCGCATATCGACCTGCGCCTGAAGACCAACAACAACCGGGCGGACATGCTTGCCGACGGTCTCGATTGTTTCATCCGCTTCGGCGACGGTGCCTGGCACGGAACGAGTGCCGTCGAGCTGATGACCGCACCACTTTCACCGGTCACCTCGCCCGGGATCGCCCGGCGGCTTGAGTATCCGGAAGACCTGTTGCACGAACCGCTGCTCAGATCCTACCGGATGGACGAATGGACCATGTGGTTCCAGGCCGTTTCCCTGCCGCCGCCACGGGCGCGCGGCTGGATGTTCGACAGCTCTCTTGCGATGGTGGAAGCGGCCGCGCAAGGGGCCGGTGTCGCGCTGGTGCCGGTCCGCATGTTTTCCCGCGACCTGGAAAGCGGCCGGCTGGTGCGGCCCTTCGAAACGGGTGTCGTGACCGGCAGCTACTGGTTGACCTGGCTGAAGTCGCGGGAGGAAACCGGTGCCATGGAAAAATTCCGCCAGTGGCTGCAGGCGGTGGCCGATGCGCCTGACGCCTGATCTCCTCAAGCCTTCCGGCCGACAACCATCTCGCGCTTGCCGGCAAATCCGTTGGTCTTTTCGACGGTAAAACCGGCTGCCTGAAGATTGCGCCGAACCCAGCCTGCAGCGGTATAGGTCGCAAGCGTTCCGTCCGGAGCCGTCAGTTCCGCCGCCGCCTTCAAGAGCGCGGCGTCCCACAGTTCCGGGTTCTTCGCCGGGCTGAAACCGTCGAGGAACCAGGCGTCGACAGGCGCGATGGCGGTTCCCTCACCCGGTCCGTCATCGCTCTCCAGCTGCAGATCGCCGATCAGCCGGCGGGCATCGCCGACGCCGAGCAGCAGTTCGGCACCGGCAATCTTCAAGCGGTTCCAGCCGGGTTCCGGCGTCCAGATCTCAAGGAGGTCCGCTGCCGGAGACCCAAGCTCCGGAAAGGCGCCGAGCGCGCGTTTCAGCTGCTCCCGTGTCATCGGGAAAAGTTCGAAGGAGACGAAGGTGAGATTCGGCGCCGGATCGACCGCCCTCAGAGCTGCAAGGGTGGTCAGAAAGTTGAGTCCGGTGCCGAAGCCGAATTCGGCGATGGTAAACCGGTCCCGCCCCTGAAACCGCTCGGGCAGCCGGTTGCCGGCCAGAAACACGTGGCGGGTTTCGGCAAGACCGCCGGCCCTGGAGAAATAGGTATCGTCAAAGCCCGCCGCGCGGGGCACGTCGCCTTCCAGCCAGTCCAGTTCCGGTGCTTTCGTCGGCATCTTTGTCCCTTGCCACCTTGTCGGCCCCGGGAAAGGATATCCCGACAGGCGCATCAAACTTTTTGCCATCCCGGCCCGGTTCTCATAAGAGAGCGCGAAGCAGCAATCAACGCATGGGGCCCGTTTTCGACATGGCGCACTCCGCCGAACCATTTGACCTTGCCATTGCCGGAGCCGGAATTTTCGGGCTTTCGATCGCCTTTGCAGCGATCAAGTCCGGTCTCAAGGTGGCGGTTCTGGAGAAGGACCGTGTGGGCGCCGGCTCCAGCGGCGGTCTTCTGGGCGCCCTGATGCCGCATATGCCGGCACGCTGGAACCCGAAGAAGGAATTCCAGTTTCAGGCGCTCCTGAGCCTTGAAACCCACATCCGGCAGCTGGAGGCCGACACCGGCCTTGCCTGCGGCTACCGTCGTTGTGGGCGCATCCTGCCCCTGACGACCACCGACAAGCTCGAACATCACCTGGAACGCGCCGAGGAAAGCAAGCTGCGCTGGCACCCGCAGGAGACCGGGTTTACCTATCGGGTGGAACCGGCCGGAAGCCGGTCGGACTGGCTGGCAGCCGAAGCCGCACCCTATGGTCTTGTTTATGAAACGCTTGCTGCCCGAGTTTCTCCAAGGGCCTATCTGACCGCCCTCGGCGCCTTTGTCCGCGAGCATGGCATCCTCATCGAGGGAACCTCTGTCACGGGCTTCGACGAGACGGCCGGAGAAGTGCGGCTTGCGGGCAACCGGACCCCCGTCGCCGCCAGGCAGTTGGTCATCTCGGGCGGGTTCTCGGCCTTCGACCTGATCGAGCAATTTACCGGAGAGCGGATCGGGCGCGGAGAGAAAGGCCAGGCGCTGCTCCTGGAAGGCAAGGGGCTGGAACGTGAACCAGCGATCTACTGTGACGGCCTTTATGTCGTGCCGCATGAAGACGGCACAGTGGCAATCGGCAGCACGTCGGACCGGACCTATTCGGATAGCGCCCCCTCTGCGGAGCGCGCGGAAGAACTGCGGCTGCGCGCAACGGCCTTTTGCCCAAAGCTGCAAGGCCGGAGCGTGCTGACGAGCTGGGCGGGCATCCGGCCCCGCTGCAACAAGCGCGATCCGCTGGTTGGCAAGCTGCCGGGACATGACGCCGTCCATGCCGCAACGGGCGGCTTCAAGATTTCCTTCGGCATTGCCCATCAGATCGCCGATTGCCTGATCGCCGAAATCACCGGCAATACGCCCCGGCAGCCATTACCGGCAACTTTCCGCCCGGATCACCATTTCGGGTCGAACCGGCTGGAGGCGGACGGCTGAACTCCCCCTCAGCAGAACCCGCGGGATCGATTTTCCTGAACAACACCGGCTGACCGGGTCACGGTGACAAATTGGCGGGGCAAGCGTTCTTTTGCAGCCAAAACCGATTGGCTGCAGATCCTCGTTCCGTCAGCAACTTCGCTGTCAGAACGTGGTCACCACCTCATAGAGCATGTAGAGGCTGAGAGAGAACGATCCCCAGAACAGGACATTCTTGGCGACCAGCAACGGCAAGGCCGGGGTCTTGTCCTCGGGAACATGCCTCGCAGCCTGATGGCTTCCGTCCACATCGGGCGGACACGCTCTGGTAGCGGCTGTCATGGCCTTGGCCATTTCTGCTATCCTCACATGGCGTTCAAAGCGGACGGGTGGACTCATTGCCCAGACATCCATTCCTCAGAATAAATGACGAGAGGTTAACGTCCGCTTAAGGCCATTATGGGGCTATTCCGACCTTTAACCATGTCGATTTTGATTATATTCACAGAAGATATGACCTGGATTCGCAGCCTTTTTCGGTTGTTTCCCGCCAGTTCCACCAGGCTATTTTGTTACAAGAGGAAGTTGAACCGCTATGAGTCTTGACAGCGTTCGCGAACATCTCGCCCAGTCCGCCCCCGACCTGGAAGTCATCGTGACCAAAGACAGCAGCGCCACCGTCGACCTCGCCGCGAAGGCCCACGGCGTAGAGCCGGGACAGATTGCCAAGACCCTTTCCTTCCAGGTGAAAGAAAAAATCTTCCTGGTCGTCGCGCGCGGCGATGCAAGACTGGACAACAAGAAGGCCAAGGCCGCGTTCGGCGGCAAGGTGAAGATGCTCGGGCTGGAAGAGGTGCAAAACCTGACGGGGCATCCCGTCGGCGGCGTCTGCCCCTTCGGCCTCGCTCAGCCCCTGCCCGTCTATTGCGACGTCTCGCTGAAGGCCTATGACGTGGTCATCCCGGCTGCGGGCGCCACCAATGCCGCCGTCCGGATATCACCGGAGCGCATGGCCGAGATCACGGATGCCGAATGGGTGGACGTCTGTCAGCCGCCGCTCGCGTGAGGCTGGAGGCAGTCCCCGGCAGGTTGCCGAGAACGGTCGGCTGGAATTTCAGCCTAATTCACCTCATCCTGAGGAGGACCGTCAGGTCCGTCTCGAAGGATGGGCGGCAAGCTCAGAACAAGCGGCCCATCCTTCGAGACAGCGCTTACGCGCTTCCTCAGGACGAGGGAGAATGTGGTATTCCCCAACCCAGCCGCCGATCCCGAAAACTTCTGCCCTGCGCCGTCTCAGACCCGGTAGTAGCCCCGATACCAGTCCACGAAGCGGGCAACGCCTTCCTGAACCGTGGTCTTCGGCCGGTAGCCGGTCAGGCTCTGCAGAAGATCCGCGTTGGCCCAGGTGGCGGGAACGTCGCCCGGCTGCATCGGCATCAGATTGCGCTCGGCCTTCTTGCCGGTCGCCGTTTCGATCGCCTCGATGAACTCGGTGAGCTGCACTGAGGTCGAGTTGCCGATGTTGACCACGCGCCAGGGAGCCACCGGCGACAGGCTGTCGCCTTCCGGCACCTCTTCCCCCTCGCCCGGGCGCACAGGGACCGCGTCCATCAGCAGGCGGATGCCTTCGACGAGATCCTCCACATAGGTGAAGTCCCGTTTCATGTCGCCGTGATTGTAGACGTCGATGGGATTGCCCTCGAGGATCGCCTTGGTGAACTTGAAAAGCGCCATGTCCGGGCGGCCCCAGGGACCGTAGACGGTGAAGAAACGGAACATGGTGACCGGCAGGTGATAGAGATGGGCATAGGAATGCGCCATATTCTCCGTCGCCTTCTTGGTGGCCGCATAGAAGGACATCTGGTGATCGGCCTTGTCCGTCTCCGTGTAGGGCATATGCGTATTGGCCCCGTAAGCGGACGAAGTGGAGGCCAGCAGCATGTGTTCCGGCGGAAAGGCCCGGGCCGCTTCCAGAAGCTCGAACGTGCCGCAGATATTGCTTTCAAGGTAGGAGCGCGGTGCCTCGATGGAATAGCGCACGCCAGCCTGAGCGGCCAGATGAATGACGAAATCCGGCTTCTCGCTCTTGAAGAGCGACATCAGCAGTTCGGGCGCCTCGACGCGGTCATTGACCGGCGTGAAATGCTCGTTCTGCATCAACATCTGCTGCCGCCGTTCCTTCAGCCGGACATCGTAATAATCCGTCATGGCATCCAGGCCGATGACGCGGAACCCGTCCTTCAACAGGCGCGTGCACAGGAAGTAGCCGATAAACCCGGCGGAGCCGGTCACCAGGACGGTCTTCATGATCCGTTCGAAGCCTTTCAACAAAAATAGAAAATATGAGGCAGGTGATACCTAATCGGGACAGCCATTGGAAGGCTTTGCCTGACCTGGAAACGACAAAAACACACGGGCACCGGTGGATGCCGGTGCCCGTGTGTTCACTGGAGGCCGCTTATCCATGTAGTCCGCTGCCAGAAACTCACCCTCATCCTGAGGAGGGCCAGAGGCCCGTCTCGAAGGATGTGCCACAAGCTCGTAATCTGCCGCCCATCCTTCGAGGAGGACCTTAAGGTCCTCC
>NZ_JBNKYW010000301.1:0-11011 GCF_050301095.1 Roseibium sp. | reverse complement strand
GTCGGACTGAACATTGCCGCCTCCCCCTTGCCGAGGCGGGGGTACGGGAATTCGCGGCCCGGCTGCTGGCGTGTGTCACTTCCCCCATCATCCAATCCGACAGGTCGTTGTCCGTCGGTGGCAGTCTCGGCATCAGTCTTTTCCCGCAAGATGCCGGGACTGCCGACGATATGATTGCGGCCGCTGATCTTGCAATGTATCGGGCAAAACACACCCATGGGGACAACATCTGCTGCTACGACCCGTCCATGGACGAGCAGAGGCGCGCCAGGAGAGCACTGGCCGTCGATCTGAGGGATGCACTCGAGCACGAGGAATTCGTGCTCTACTATCAGCCGCAACTGGATACCAGGACAGGCGACGTCTCAGGTTTCGAAGCCTTGTTGCGCTGGCGGCATCCGCGCCGGGGCATGGTGTCACCCGTGGAGTTCATTCCGATTCCCGAGGAAACCGGTCTGATCCTTCCGGTCGGCGAATGGGTTCTGAAAAGAGCCTGCGCGGAGGCTGTCGCCTGGGAGCATCCCTACAGGCTCGCGGTCAATATCGCCGCGGCCCAGCTGACCCAGACCAATCTGGCGCAAACCGTCCACGAGACCCTGCTGCAGACGGGGCTTGCGCCGGACCGCCTGGAGCTGGAAATCACCGAAGCCAGCCTGATCGAGGATATGCAGGGCAGATTGAATGTCATCCGCAAGCTGAAGGCGCTCGGGGTCGGCATCGTGATGGACGACTACGGCACCGGCTATTCCAGCCTGGCCACGCTGCAGCAGTTTCCCTTCGACAAGATCAAGATCGATCGTTCCTTTGCCGGGGACCTGTCCACCAACAAGGTTTCCCAGGCCATCATCAAGGCCAGCGTGTTGCTGGCGCGAAGTATCGGTGTCTCCGTTCTGGCCGAGGGCGTGGAAAGCGAAGAGCATTACGACCTGCTGATGAAGGAAGGCTGTTCTGAAGTGCAGGGCTTCCTGTTCGGGCGGCCCGCTCCTTATTCCAAACTGTCTTCCCGTGGGCGCAAACATGCGGGGATACCGCGAGCGGCACCGACAAGCCCTGCAAATGTCGTGTCGCTGAAGCGGGGGTGAACCAGCTCCGGCCACCCCTGGCCGGGGTATCTGCCCGTCCGTACCCTGAGGGCATGACGGCCATGTGAGGAAAAAAGACCGGTTGCGCCAAGTTCGGTTTATGATCGGTGCATGTTGCTGAATTTTCTATCCGCACTTGGCGGTGTCGGTCTGTTTCTGATCGGCATGCTGCTCCTCACCGACGGTTTGAAGGCTCTCGCGGGCCGGCATATGCGCGAGGTCCTTGCCGGGTTCACCTCGACACCTCTTTCAGGGGTGGCCACGGGAGCCGTCACCACGGCCGTCATTCAGTCCTCCAGCGCGACGACCGTGGCCGCTGTCGGGTTTGTGGCCTCCGGCCTGCTGACCTTTCCCCAGGCGCTTGGGGTCATCTTCGGGGCCAACATCGGCACCACCGCAACCGGCTGGCTCGTTGCCATCCTCGGCTTCAAGCTGGATCTCGGGCAGGTCGCCTTGCCCTTCGTCTTCCTGGGGGCCTTCCTGCGGATCGCCTTTCGGGGACGGATCGGGCTCACCGGACAGGCGATTGCCGGTTTCTGCCTGATCTTCCTTGGTATCGAGTATATGAAGGACGGGCTCGAGGCCTTTGAAGGGGTCGTGACGCCAACCGACTTTCCGCCCGATACGGTGGCGGGCAGAATGCAGCTGGTTGTTATCGGGGCCCTTATCACGGCGGTAACCCAGTCCTCCAGCGCCGGGGTGGCGGCGGCCCTGGCGGCGCTCGGCGCGGGGGCGATCAATTTCCCCCAGGCGGCAGCGCTGGTCATCGGGATGAATGTGGGAACCACCTTTACAGCCGTTCTTGCGACCGTCGGCGGCGGCACCATGGCAAGGCGCACAGGCTATTCCCACGTGATCTACAACGTCACCACCGGGATCATCGCGTTGTTCCTGCTGGGTCCATTTCAGTCGCTGGTCGGGCCCTGGCTGGGCAAAGGCGACGGGCAGATTGCGCTGGTCGCGTTTCACAGCGCCTTCAACATGCTGGGTGTTGCCCTGATCCTGCCGTTCACGCGGCCGTTTGCCCGCCTGGTCGAACTGCTGGTTCCGCAGAAAGGCGACGATCTCACGAGATCTCTTGATCCGCTGGTGCTGCGCGAGCCGAGGGTGGCCCTTGGGCTTGCCAAGCAGACAGTCGAGCGGATTTCGCTCGCCATGAGCGAACATCTTCGCCGCAAACTCGGCCGGTCCGCCGTCACGGGCAAGGCGTATGAGAAGGACGACCTGGAAACGGCAATCCGGGAAACTCGGGATTACCTCTATCAGGCCGAGGTGCCCAAGGACGACACGGAACTGCTCGATCAGGTCAAGAACATGTTTCACATTCTCGATCATCTGGGCCGCTTGCTCTACCGCTGCGACCAGAGCGCGCGGATCAAGGAATTGTCCAATGACAAGCGCCTGAAGCGGCTTGCGGTACTCCTCGACGAGGCGGCGCGCCGGCATGCCGATCCGGAAGATCCGAAATCCTGTGAAGTGCATCTGGACCGGCTGCGGGGCATGATGCGCAAGCAGCGCAAGATCTGGCGCGAGCGGCTGATCACGGAGGCCGCGATCGACACGGAATCCGCCGAAACGGTCTGGGGCCGGCTGGACGCGCTCAGGTGGCTGCACAGGGTCACCTATCACCTGTGGCGCATCCGCTTGCACCTCAATACGCTGAGCGTGGTGGACGGCGGGGTGACATCCTCGGTCGAGGAAGCCCGGATCGATATCGCCCAGGACTGATCGACGGAAGACCGGGGC
This sequence comes from Roseibium sp., assembly GCF_050301095.1. Lineage (GTDB taxonomy): Bacteria > Pseudomonadota > Alphaproteobacteria > Rhizobiales > Stappiaceae > Roseibium. Next base: position 8,183 of record NZ_JBNKYW010000301.1, on the reverse strand, counting down.
GGGCCCGCCCTGGAGACGGGAGCCGGTCTGGGCGTGTCAGCAGGGCATCGACCCGATCTGGTTCGATGTCGTCGCCGTGATCGTCATCGAGACGGGACTGATTGCGCCCCCGGTGGGATTGAATGTCTTCGTTAATCGAAGCGTTGCCCGGGATGTCCCATTTCGGCGATCTTCAAGGGTGTCCTGCCATTTCACGTGGCGATGATCTGCTGCCATTTGTCGATCACCGCCTTCCTCCGGGCTGCCCTGCCGCTGCCCGCAGTATGTTCAACTGACGGACGTTGCCCGCGTCCGTCAGATGCGCGGTTACAGGATCAGGTTGAGGATGCCTTTGACGGCATAGGGCAGGAGCGAATAGAGCGTGAAGATGAGCGAGCCCCAAAGGATGACGATCATCAGGATGTTGTTGAAGGTCACCACCGGCCGGCGGCGTCGTTCGTCCTTCAACCGGGTCTTGCTCCTGCGTTCCTTGCCGAACAGGACGACAAAGAAATAGCCGAAAGCGCTCAGCCGGATATCGGCCTTGTGACCCTCGGTGGCCCGCCTGCGGACGGCTTCAAAAATGGCGTCTTTCTGGAACTCGCTCAGATCGGCGGTTGCGTCCGGATCGACGTTGTTCCAGAAGGCAATGGTTTCTTCCGATTCTGCTTGTTTCAGCATTCTACGGTCTCCATGGGATTGATGTCGGTCCTGCTTACTTCGTCGCGCTCAGGATCGGAGCGATCCGGTCCACGTTAATGGTCATTGACGAAATAGTGGTAAACGGCAGGATGACCTCGAACGGGAAGTCGACTTCGATCTTGATGTAATCCGTCCCGGTGATGGTGACGGGCGTTGCCGCCACGGTCAGCGTGTCGGCATCGACATTGGTCAGGTAGCTGCGCATGGCGGCGGCAATGTCGTCCGGCGAGGTGTCCGCATCGATGTTCACCAGCCGGACAGCGCGTCCGAGCGCGTTGTTGACCTCGTTCCAGGTCTTCAGCGCATAGCCGATTTCCAGGATACCGAAGACGATCATCAGGAAAACAGGGAACACCAGCGCCATTTCCACCGCCGAGACGCCTCTCTGGTCGCGGAAGAAACAGGCCGGGAAAAAGCCGGCACGCGCGTTTTTGCGCGTGCGACCAGCCGGTTGCCTGGCGGTGCCGGCGGTTTTCGACTTATCGGATCTGAACATTTGTCTGAGATTCCACGTTGAATTGCGGCAGCAGGAAGCCCACGTGCAGCTTGGTGGCACTGATATTCATGAACACCGATGGCGGCGTGTCCGCGGTGCACCATGAGGTGCAGGAAACGGCGGTGGTTCCGCAGGAACACACCTTCTCGACGGATACGGATACGCCCGGATCACCTTCCGTGGTGGCCACCACCAGGTTCCTGATCTCCGTGGTGTCGTTGACGTTCGCCATGACGGCCTGGGCGCCGGTGCGGGTGCTGTGATCCAGATCGAGCCGTTCCTTGACGGCGACGCCGATGTCCAGCATCAGCAGCAGGCCCAGAATGAGGACCGGCGATATCAGGGCCATTTCAACGGCGGCCACACCGCGCTCATCACGCCAGAATTTCATCTTTGTGCCCCCAAAATCCGATCCTTTCGGGATGTTTCAGCAGCTGTCTTCATTCGACGAGCTGAACCAGTTGTTCATTCATGATGTCGCTGTAGCCCCGGGCCGCACAGTCGCTGCCCAGCCCGGCGTCACCGGTGATCTCCACCGTGTTGGCAACAATCTGGGTGCAGCCGCCGCCGACCGTGCTGGTGCCGGCAACCACGACGTGGCCGGAGGCGGCATAGATCGCCCCGTCCAGCCGCGAGCCGGAAGCGCCGTTGAAGATGTGCGTAGCGTTGGGTTCGCTCCGGTCGACAAAGAAGAGGACGCCCGCATAATCGCCGGTGGTCGGCGCGGAGATGTCGACATCCGCCGTGCCGGCGATGCTGACTGTCGCCCCGTTGGTGAGGTAAAGCGTGATGCCGGCTCCGAATACCTCGCCGGACGATTCAATGGTGAAGCTGCCGCCGTCGACCACATAGACGCCCGGGTTCATGGTGACATTGCGCTTGATGCTCAAGCCGCCGCAATAACGCCCGGCATCGATGGTGTAGGCGGTCCCCGGAGGGCCGGCGAAGGTGTTCGTGGGCTCACACGGATCGGACGTCGAGGGATCGGGCACACCGGCGAAGGGATCGTCTACCGCATCGGCATATTCGATCGGCGCCACGCATGTGTCCATGGTCAGGCCGGAGGTGTAGCTGACCTCGCCAACCGCCGAGATGCAGGGCGTGCTGACCACACCGCTGCCGATGACGGTCACCGCGTCGTTGGCCGTGGAATTGGAATGCACGTTGCAGCTTTCCAGGGTCGCGCTGGACGAGCCGGTGAAGGTGACCGCTCCGGAGGCACTCTTGTCCAGAGCGAGGATGCAGGTCGGGAAACTGCGCTTCAATGTTGCGACAGCACGGCTGGAAATCGGAACGTCGCCGGACGAAAACAGCGCGGTGAAGAGGCGCGGAACATCTTCGCGAACCGTGATCTCCACGGCATTCGTGTCTCCGGCATAGCTACCCGAAGTTGCCGGCCAGGATGTGGTCAGCGTGCCGATCGAGGTCCTGTAGCCTGTCGAGACCGCCGCCGCGAGGGCGACGCTGTCCAGGTCGCTTTGCTCCCTGCTGATCCTGAGCTGTGCGGCCGCGGCATAGGCGGCGACGTCCGCCGAGTTCTGCAGCTTGCGCTCGGTGAAGTACCAGTAGGACGCCTCGGCACCAAGGCCGAACCCCCCGATGACGACCGGCATGACGAGCGCGGTAAAGGTCGCGATCGTTCCTTTCCGGTTGGACACGAATGCCCTAGTGAGTGCCTTTATCATTGTGTTTTACTTTGCCTCAAGGTGACTCAATAGTTTAGGAGCCTACCAAGTAAGTGTTACGAGTTATAAAACCCGATATTTAGATTTTTGATTAAAATTAGTTCTGTTTTGGAGTTGTGTTTTGCAAGCTACTTGCAACCTGACCTTGCGGCATTCGTGGTAAAATTCCGTAAGGTGAAAAGTTCTTACTTTGCGTCTATTGGTTGTGTTTTTGGCGCAAATTTTGCTGAAATGCTCGGTTTTCAAGCTTCCCGGTTGGCCGATTCCAGCCCCGGCAGAGGTGCCGTTCCGGTTCTGCCGGACAGTTCCGATGGGTTCCGGAGGGGAAGAGAAAACCGGTCAGGCCACCGGTTGCGCGCCGGCCAGACCAAACAAAATTAAACCGGCCGCTTTGAAAAGGCGGCCGGCCAAAATTTCCTTAGGGGATTTTTTGAAGCCCGGAAGGGGGCAATTCACCTATTCGACGAGCTGGACCAATTGCTCATTGGTAATTTCGTTGTAGCCCAATGCCAGACAGTTGTTGCCGAGCCCGGCACTTCCGGTGATATCGATCGTATTGGCGACGACCTGGGTGCAACCTCCGCCGACGGAACTGGTGCCCGCAATCTGGACATGGCCCGAGGGCGCGTAGATCGCACCATTGAAGGCGGAGGCCGAATTGCCGTTGAAGATATGCGTGACTTCCGGGTCGGTGCGGTCGACAAAGACCAGGATGCCCTTGTAGATGCCGGACGTCGGCGCGCTCAGCTGCACGTCCGCCGTGCCGGCGAACTTAACCCTGGCGCCATTGGTCAGATAGATCATCACCTGGCTGCCGGAAAGCTTGGCGGTGGAGGTCAGCTCGAAGGTTCCACCGTCCACGATGTAGACACCCGGGTTCATGGTCACGGTGCGCCGGATGCTCAGGCCGCCGCAATAGCGGCCACCGGAGATCGTGTAGGTGGACGAGGCGCCGCCGCCAAAGACGGTTTGGGGCTCGCAGGGGATATTCGTAGAAGGTGCCGGAAGGTTGGCAAAGGGATCGTCGGCCACATCGGCATATTCGATGGGAGCCTTGCACTTGCTCATGGTCAGTCCGCTGGTGGCGCTGACCTCTCCGACAGAGGAGATACAGGGGGTGCTCACCTTGGCGCTGCCGGACACATCGACCGCATTGTTGGACGTTGAGTTGGCATGCACGTTGCAGCCTTCAAGAGTGACATTCGCGCTGCCTGTAATGGTCACCGCTCCCGAGGCTCTCTGGTCCAGCGACAGAATGCAGGCCGGGTTGCCCTTCGCGATTTTGGCGACCGCACGTCCGGCAATCGGAACGTCGCCTTTGGAGAAGAGCGAAGTGAACAGGCGCGGGATATCTTCCCTGACCGTGATTTCCACCGCGTTGGTATCACCCGCATAAGTGCCTGTGGTCGCCGGCCAGGTCGTGGTGATGGTGCCGAAAGAGGTGTTGTAACCGGTGGAGACCGCTGCAGCGAGGGCGACGTTGTTCAGGTCTGTCCGGTTTTTGCTCATCCTGAGCTGGGCCGCCGCGGCATAGGCGGCGACGTCGGCCGAGTTCTGCAGCTTGCGCTCGGTGAAATACCAGTAGGACGCTTCGGCCCCGAGGGCGAAGCCTCCGACGACGATCGGCATGACAAGTGCCGTAAAGGTCGCGATCGTGCCCCGCCGATCGGATGCGAATGCCTGCAAGAGTGCCTTGATCATGGTGTTGTGACTGCTTTTGGGTGACACATTGATCGCGGAGACTAGCAGCGGAGTGTTGCGAGAGTTGAAATCGGATGCCTAGATTTTTGATTAAAATGAAATCTATTCTTGCCGCTGCGTTTGCGGAGTGCCGCCTTGCTGCTGATTTGCGTTGTCCGCGAATTGGTCCGTCATAAACCGGGTTTCCTCTACGGCCGTTGACCTGGCGTGCAGATGACGGACGGCTGCGCATCAAGCCGCCGTGCGCAGGCGCGGTCCCCATCCGAGCGTTACACCGAGGCTGGCAAGGACAATGAGCAACAGGCCGGCGAACTGGCCGGGTCCGATCAGGCGGCCATATGCCACGGCGTCGACCACGACGGCGCTTGCCGGATAAAGAAACAGGAGCACCGCGATCACCGGTGTCGCAAGCTTGGGCAGGGCGCCGTAAAGCACCACATAGACCCCGCCTGTATGTACCAGGCCGATGATCATCAGCCAGCCCCATTGCGGCAGGGCAAGGTCCTGGGGAGCAAGCGGTGCGGCGGCCGTCAGCACCAGGGCACCGGTCAGAAACTGCAGCGAGGCAAGCTGCGGTGCCTTGATGCCGGAAATCCCCTTGGCGATAACCGTGACGGCGGCATAAAGAACAGCCGCGGCAAGAGTGATGCCTATTCCGGCAAGATAGGCATTGCTGCCGGATAGATCGGCTGCGGTGAGCCCGGTGGAGAGCACCAGACCGATGAGGGCCAGGGCGATCCACATCAGGGTGACGGCCTGCAGGCGTTCGCGAAAGACGGCCGCGCCCATCAGCACCACGATAAAGGGCTGAATGTGAACGACGATCGTGGCGACCGCGATGCCGGTCCGCCGGATGCCTTCGAAAAAGAGCACCCAGTTGACGGCGATCAGCGCGCCGCTGAATACGGCGAGCAGGAGCGTGCGTGGGGGCAGACGGACAATTCCGACAAGGTCGCCGCGCCAGAAACAGTAGAACGTGAGCGCAAGACCGCCGATGGCGCAGCGGTAAAAGGCGACGGAGACCGGATCGGCTCCGCTTTCCAGTACACACAATCCGAGGGTGCCGAGCATCGTCTGTGCGGCGACCACCCCGAGCATGCCTTCTGTCCGCCTGTTCATTGCCGCTCCGTCTTCTTCCCGCCGGTTTGAGTTGCTCCGGCTTCGGGCGAGCATTGGAGGATGCTTTCTTTATTTGGTCAAACGATATAGTCTGAAGATATTATTTGGTTTTACTGAACAATCATGCATCTGGACCACACGCTTCTCCGCACGTTTCTCGCCGCTGTCGACATGATGAGTTTCGCGCGGGCGGCGGCCCGTGTGCACAAATCGCCGGCTACGGTTTCCATGCAGATCAGGCGGCTGGAGGAGGAGATCGGCAAACCGCTCTTCATCCGCGACACCCGCAACCTCGCCCTGACGCGTGAAGGCGAGGAACTGGAGGGCTATGCCCGGCGTATCCTCAGGCTTCACGACGAGGCGGCCGAGGCTTTCCGCCGCCCGCAGATGGAAGGTGCGGTCACCATCGGTGCGCCGGACGATTATATTTCCGCGATGCTGCCGGATGTGCTCAGGCGGTTTGGCGCGCAGTTTCCGCGGGTGGAACTCAATGTCGTCTGCGCTCAGTCGACGGCGCTGCTGCCGCAGGTGGCGGCAGGTGACATAGACCTGGCCATCGTCACCCGGACCGGCGGCACGGAAGGCCAGCTCATCCGCCGCGAGCCCATGGTCTGGATCGCCTCGAGGGACGGCCAGGCGCTGGAACGGGACCCGCTTCCCCTGGCGCTTTACGAACAGGGCAGCCAGGCGCGTGCCGTCACGCTCGCAGCGCTCGCGCGCAGTTCTCTCCGCACCCGCTCAGCCTATGCCAGTTTCAGCCACTCCGCTCTCGTCACCCTCGTTGAAGCGGGGTTGGCCGTGGCCGCCGTCGCCCGCATGGCCGTGCCACCGAACGTGGTTCGATTGGGCGAAAAAGACGGGTTTCCGGAGGTCGAGCCGCTGGAGATCATTCTGGTGAAAGCCAAGGGCACCGGCAGCGCGGCTTCGGAGGCGCTGGCCACGGCGATCCTGGAAGGGGCGCGGTGATCGCAACCCTTCCGACCGGATTATTCCGCCAGTCCGTCAAAGGCCGCCAGGGCTTCGGCGCCATAGATCATGGACGGACCGCCGCCCATGTAGACGGAGACGCCGATGACATCGAGGATCTCCTCGCGGGTGGCGCCGTGGTGGGCCGCGGCGCGGGCGTGATAGGCCAGGCAGCCGTCGCAGCGGGCGGTGATGCCGATGGCAAGCGCAATCAGTTCCTTGGTCTTGGGATCGAGCGCGCCGGGCTTGGTCGCTGCCCCCGCAAGTGCGCCGAAGGCCTTGGCGACGTCGGGAGCGCCCTTGCGCACCGCGGCCATGCGCGCGTCGGTCTGTTTCAGGAAGGACGTCCAGTCGGATACAGCCATCTTGGCCTCCAGGTTCGCAAACAGGTAATTCCCGCAAGCCTAGACAGACGAAAATGCTCTGGCGTTGATATATCGCAAATCCTCTATGTATAGAATTGCGCAAGTTTGACGCAGGCAAGCGCTGGCCCGGCACGATAGTGGAATTCGACTGCGTCTTGCCAATTCCCCGACAGGCCGGGAACGGTCAGAGTTCGTGTTCGCGCACCAGGAAGGCGCCGGACCTGGGATGGTCGATGAAGTTGCCTTCGTCCTTCAGCAACGCGGCGCCGAGTGCCTGCCCCTCCGGTGTGCTCATGGCTTCCATCAGGTCCTCCTCGCCGTCGAATCAGACTTCGGCAACACAGTCGAATTCCGTCACCATGCCTCTCGAGCTGTGCAGCGCCTCGTTCATGGGCGTGGAAATCGTAGGATCCTGCACATAGCGTATGGCACGCATCTTGGAGGCGTTTTCCATGGAGTAAGGTCCGTGTTTGTTCAGCCGGTAGTCCGGAAACTCTTCGCGGCTGAGGTCTTCGCACCGGTGCAGGCACATGACAAACTAGATCATCCTGTATCTTCCTCTGCTGTTGCCGGTGGCTACAAGGTAACCCGGATTACACAGCGGCAAGGAGGCATTTCGGTCCGGTCCGGCCGATCAGTCTCCTTTGTCCGGCAAGGCACAGGCACCTGGTGTCAACCGGCAGCCTTTCTGTCACAGATGCCGTAACGTCTTCAGATGTTTCTGCCGAAGGCCTGTGCTATGATCCCTCCTTGCGGCACTCCAGTGGGTTGCGGCACTCCAGTGGGTTGCGGCAAGACGGCGAAGGGCGGAAAGGCCACGAGAGGAGGCATGACCGCCGCCATCCGGTCAATCGCTTTCGGCGCACAAACCTGATTTCCAAGTGTCCGGCGGTCGCTGTAAATCCGCGCCGGTCCGGTTTTGTTTCGCCTCCTGTTCATTTTCATAATCGTGACGAAAGGGAATTCATCATGCCCTATACCGCTATCACACATTGGAAATGCGAAAGCTGGGACGAGGGCATGACAGCTCTTGCTCAGGAGAAATACGTGCCAATGATCATGTCTGTCGGCGCCAGCAGGGTTCAGATGGTGCGGACCGGGCCCTTAACATTTTCCGTCATCACCGAATATGCGGATGCGGCCACCGCGGAAGCGGCACAGGCGCGGATT
>NZ_JBNKYW010000300.1:0-4018 GCF_050301095.1 Roseibium sp. | reverse complement strand
CTTCACCGTGCTCAACCGCGGCAAGACACTCGGAACCGCCGAACGCGGCGACATCAAGGCCGAGGAACTCCAGGACATGATGGCAGGCGGACAGGAACTCGCCCAACTCGAAGGATCCCTCGGCGGAACTATCTGACGGGTATGAATTGAACGGAATGTGCACGTGAAAAACCTCGATGTCATCACCATCGGCCGCTCGTCGGTCGATCTCTATGGAGCCCAGGTGGGCGGCCGGCTGGAGGACATGTCGTCCTTCAACAAGTATATCGGCGGCTCGCCCACCAACATGGCCTGCGGCACCGCCCGTCTCGGCCTGAGGTCCGGGCTGATCACCCGGGTCGGCGACGAGCACATGGGCCGCTTCATCCGCGAGGAACTGGAGCGGCACGGGGTGGCAACGGATGGTGTTATCACCGACAAGGAGCGGCTGACCGCGCTCGTCCTGCTCGGCATCCGCGACCAGGAACAGTTCCCGCTGATCTTCTACCGCGAGAACTGTGCCGACATGGCGCTTGCCGAGGACGACATCAATCCGGGGTTCATCGCCTCGGCAAAGGCGGTGGTGGCGACCGGCACCCACTTGAGCCATCCACAGACGGAAGCAGCTGTCCTGAAAGCCTTGCGGCTCGCGCGGGAAAGCGGCGGCCGGACCGCGCTCGACATCGACTACCGGCCGAACCTGTGGGGCCTTTCCGGGCATGGCGACGGTGAAAACCGCTTCATCGCCTCCGACAAGGTGACGGCAAAGCTGCAGTCGACCCTCGGCCTGTTCGACCTGATCGTCGGCACCGAAGAGGAATTCCACATTGCCGGCGGCACCACCGATACGGTGCAGGCCTTGAAGAACGTCCGGAAAGTCTCGAACGCCACGCTCGTCTGCAAGCGCGGACCGATGGGGGCAACGGCATTCGAAGGCGACATTCCCGACAGTCTGGACGACGGTCTTTCCGGACCGGGCTTCCCGATCGAGGTCTTCAATGTGCTGGGGGCCGGTGACGGTTTCATGTCCGGTCTCCTGAAGGGCTGGATCGAAGGCCAGGACTGGGTCACCACGCTGACCTATGCCAACGCCTGCGGCGCCTTTGCCGTTTCCCGCCACGGCTGCACGCCCGCCTACCCCAGTTGGGAGGAACTGCAGTTTTTCCTGAAGCGCGGCATCGAGCGCCGGGACCTGCGCAACGATCCGGAGCTGGAGCAGATCCACTGGTCGACCAACCGGCACCGGGTACACGGCGGCGACCGGTCGGTCATGCGCGTCTTTGCCTTCGACCATCGCATTCAACTGGAGCAGATCGCGGACGAGGCGGGCGCCCCGCACGAGCGGATCGGCTCCTTCAAGACCCTTTGCCTGGATGCCGCCCGCAACGTGGCTGGTGGCCAATCCGGCTACGGCATCCTGTGCGACAGCCGCCTCGGCCGCGAGGCACTTTACCGGGCCGCCGGGTCCGGCCTCTGGATCGGGCATCCCGTGGAATGGCCGGCCTCCCGGCCCCTGACACTGGAGCCGGAAATCGGGCCGGATTTCGGCGGCCTGGCCGAATGGCCCGCCGAGCATGTCGTCAAGGTGCTCTGCTTCTATCACCCGCATGATGGCGACCGTCTCAAGGGGGAACAGGAAGACGTGCTCAAGCGGCTTTTCGCGGCCTGCCGCCGCAACCGCCTGGAAATGCTGCTGGAAGTCATTCCCTCGAAGGTCGGGCCGGTCGACGACGACACCACGGCGGATATCATCCGCCGCATGTACGAGATCGGCATCTATCCGGACTGGTGGAAGCTCGAGCCGATGACTTCCAATGCGGCCTGGGCCAAGGCCTGTTCCGCGATCGACGAAAACGACCCCCATACGCGTGGCATCGTCGTGCTCGGCCTCGACGCTCCGGAAGAAGACCTGGCCGCGAGCTTTGCCGAAGCCGCCCGTTTTCCGCTGGTCAAGGGTTTCGCGGTCGGCCGGACCATTTTTGCCGATGCCGCCCGCAAATGGCTGGCGGGAGAATTGACAGACGAGGCTGCCGTCGCTGACATGACGGACCGCTTCGCACGCCTGTGCCGGATCTGGGACACGGCCCGTGAAAACGCGCGCGTCAACGAAACGCAAGGAACTTCCGCATGAAAACCATCCGTCTTACAGCCGCCCAGGCGATGGTGCGATACATCGCTGCCCAGATGACCGGGGACGGCGAGCGTTTCATTGACGGCGTCTGGGCGATCTTCGGCCACGGCAACGTCGCCGGTCTGGGCGAAGCGCTCGAGCACGCAGGCAATGCCCTGCCGACCTGGCGCGGCCAGAACGAACAGACCATGGCTCATACCGCCATTGCCTACGCCAAGGCCAAAAAACGCACCCGCGCCATGGCGGTGACCTCCTCCATCGGCCCGGGCGCCACCAACATGGTGACGGCGGCAGCGCTCGCCCATGTCAATCGCCTGCCGGTGCTGCTGATACCCGGCGACGTCTTTGCGGGCCGGGCTCCGGACCCGGTGCTGCAGCAGGTGGAAGACTTTGACGACGGCACGGTGTCGGCGAACGACTGCTTCCGTCCCGTATCGCGCTATTTCGACCGGATCAGCCGGCCGGAACATCTGCTGACGGCACTGCCACGTGCCTTCCGGGTGATGACGGACCCGGCAAACTGCGGCCCGGTGACACTCTCCTTCTGCCAGGACACACAGGCCGAGGCCTTCGACTATCCGGAGAGTTTCTTCGAGCCGAAGGTCTGGCGCATCCGCCGTCCCGAACCCGACAGCCGCGACGTTGAAGATGTCGCCGCCTTGATCAAAGCGGCAAAGGCTCCCGTTCTCGTCTGCGGCGGCGGTGTTGTTTATTCCGAGGCTGAGGAGACGCTCGGCGACTTCGCCACCAAACACGGCATACCCGTGATCGAAACCCAGGCCGGCAAATCGGCTCTGGCCCAGTCCCACCCGATGAACTTCGGCGCCGCCGGGGTCGACGGAGCGGAAAGCGCCAACACTCTGGCGGAAGCCGCCGATCTGGTGATTGGCGTCGGTACCCGGTTTCAGGATTTCACCACCGGCTCCTGGGCCCTCTTCAAGGAACCGAGCCGCAAGCTGGTCTCCATCAACGTCCAGGGCTATGACGCCCTCAAGCACGGGGCGGTGGGTGTCGTCGGCGACGCGAAGGTGTCGCTGGAGAAGCTTTCTGCCGCGCTCGGCAGCCACAAGGCCGATGCCTTCGATCCCCAGTCCCGGCTTGACTGGCTGGCGAAGGTCGACGCCCATTGCAGCGCAAGGACGAATGTGCCGGAAGGCTACCTGCCACTTGACGCGGAAGTGATCGGCGCGGTCCAGCGCACGTCCACCGACAAGACCGTCGCCATGTGCGCGGCGGGCACCATGCCGGGTGCGCTCAAGCTGCTGTGGCAGGCACCGCAGGGCGGCTATCACATGGAATACGGCTATTCCTGCATGGGCTATGAAATTGCCGGCGCCATGGGCCTGAAGCTCGCCCGGCCGGAACGCGACGTGGTCTGCTTCGTCGGCGACGGCTCCTACATGATGGCCAACTCGGAACTGGCGACCGCCGTCATGCGCCGGGTGCCGTTCACGGTGGTCCTCACGGACAACCGTGGTTACGGCTGCATCAACCGGCTGCAGATGGGCACCGGCGGCGAGCAGTTCAACAATCTTTACAAGGATTGCAATGTCGAAGCCCAGCCGGATATCGACTTCGTCGCCCATGCGGCCTCCATGGGCGCCCACGCGGTCAAGGCGAAGGACATCGCCGACCTGGAGGCGCAGATCCTGGAAGCACGCGACCGGGCCATCCCGACGGTCATCGTCATCGACACCGACCCGATGCACGGGCCCGGCGAGAACGGCGGCGGCCACTGGTGGGACGTGGCGGTGCCGGAGGTTTCGGAGCGCACGGAAGTCAACGCGGCCCGCGAAGGCTATGTCGCGGCGCTGAAGCACCAGAACCTCGTGAATTGAGGAGGGGCGCAGGTCATACACCACGGCGCCTCCGCCACTTTTCCCCTCATCCTGAGGAAGCGCGCATGCG
>NZ_JBNKYW010000299.1:0-37906 GCF_050301095.1 Roseibium sp. | reverse complement strand
GGTCTGCGCAAGCTCGGGCCGGACAACCCCAAGGTCCGGCTGGCGGAAGAGATCGAGGAGGCGGCGCTTGCCGCGTTGAGGCAGGCCAAGCCGGACCGTCCGCTCGACACGAACGTGGAGTTCTATACCGCCGTGCTGCTCGATGCGATCGGCATCGACCGGACACTGTTCACCCCGCTCTTTGCAGTCGGCCGCACGCCCGGCTGGTGCGCCCATGTGCTGGAACAACAGGAAAGCGGCAAGCTGATCCGGCCATCGTCCCGCTATGTGGGGCCGGAGCCGGAATAGGGTTCTTCCCGGTTACGCCCTCACACCGCCGCTGCCCCGGCCTTGAGCCGAGGCCTGCAGACTTCGCGCATGGGAGGTCCCGGATCAGGTCCGGGACGGCCCGCCGGCTGAAATCATGCCTGACGCCCCCGGCCGTGCCGCCAAACGATAGATCAGCTCCCGCACCCACATGTGGAGTGGCGAGCGATGGGTGAGCGACGTCCAGACAATGCGGATCGGGATGGAGGTCGCCACCGGACAATCAATGACCCGAAGTCCTTTTCCGACTGCTTTCGACAGGCGCTCTGGCACTGTGGCAACGAGCTCCGACCCCGTCACCAGTAGTTCAAGCCCAGCCGGACTCGGCACCCGCAGCGCCACCCGCAGCTCCCGGCCCATCCGCTCCAGCTCGATGAGATAACGGGAGCGCCACTGGCCGCCGTAGGTGACGAGCACGTGGTCGAGACCGAGATAGTCTTCCAGGCCGAGAGGCCCGTCGGCATTCGGATGCGAGGGATCCAGCAGGCAGACATAACGGTCGCTGTAGAGATCACGGCGGAAGAAATAGGGCTCATCCCGTTCGAACGGCCCGAGCAGGAGGTCAGCCTCGTTGCGCATCAGTCTTTCGTGTCCGATCCCCGAAGAATCGATGATTTCCAGATCGATCAGGGGAGCCTCTTTCTTCAGGGCATGGACGATGTCCGGAATGATCAAAACGCGTTCATAGAAATTGCAGGCGATGGTGAATTTCTGTGTCACCGTGCGCGGATCGAAATCGGGCGGAGCGGCCAATTGCCGAAATTCCAGGGAGATCCGTTCCGCCTGCCGCACGATGTCGTCGCAGCGCGTTGTCGCCTGCAGGCGCCGGGCCTGACGAACGAAGAGCGGATCCTGAAACACGGACCTGAGTTTCTTGATCGTGTAACTGACGGCCGACTGGTTCACCTCCAGCACCTCGGCCGCCCTGGTGAACGAGCGCAACTGGTGAACCGTCATCAACACGTGCAGGGCACGAAAATCGACGTCGAGAGGATCTGCGGCCTTGGTCATCACGAGGGTCCTCAAGCAGGTGAGCGAGCGGCGATGCCTCATCCTAAAATCAAAAATTTGGATAGTAATTATAAAATCAATCGCATTGATTGATTTTATTTCTGCCGATTAACTGCCCCCCGTTGCCGGATTTGGGAGGAGATGGCAGATGGCGGTCGCACCCGTCGACAACACACTGACACTGGCGGACCTGACGCGGGACCCTTATCCGATCTATCGGCGGATGCGGGCTGAAACGCCGATTATCGAAGTACCGGCGGCGAACCGGATATTCCTGACAAAAGCCCGGCACACCAAGATGGTGAAAGACGATCCGGAGCTCTACAGCTCGGACGATCCGGTGACCCCCATGCGCCGGGCCTTCCAGGCCCATACGCTGATGCGCAAGGACGGTGAGGTTCACCGGCGCGAGCGGATGGCCATGCAGCCGGCGTTTGCGCCCAAGGTCATCAAGACCGACTGGGCCGTCCTCTATCAGAAAATCGCGGCAGACTATCTTGACCGTCTGCCGCGCGGTGAAACCGTCGACCTCTTCAAGGATCTGTGCGGGCCGGTGGCAGCCCGCATCCTGGCTCATATCCTGGGCCTCGACGAAGTGAGCGATCAGGACATGCAGCGCTGGTCGCAGGTGCTGATCGACGGAGCCGGAAACTTCGGCTTCGCGGACGAGCCTTTCGAGAAGTCAGATGCGGCCAACGCCGAAATGAACGCGGTTTTCGAGAAGATCATTCCGCGCCATCTGGCCGAACCCAACAATTCGGCGCTGTCGGTGATGGTCAATGCCGCCAATCCGATCCCGATGAGCCAGATCTACGCGAACATCAAGATCGCCATCGGAGGTGGCATCAACGAGCCCCGGGACGCGCTGGCAACGATCATCTACGGCCTCTTGACCAATCCGGACCAGCTGGAGGAAGTGCGCCGTCAGGGGGCCTGGGTCGATGCCTTCGAGGAGGGTGTTCGCTGGGTGGCCCCCATCCAGGCCTCGTCCCGCCGGGTCACGCGGGACCTGCAAATCGACGGGATCGACATTCCCGAAGGCGTGACGCTGATGACCATCCAGGCCTCGGCCAATCGCGACGAGGACCTCTTCGAGGACGGCGAGGTCTTCAATGTCTTCCGCAAGAAGGCGCCGCATCAGGCCTTCGGCAGCGGTCCGCACCATTGTGCCGGAGCGCATATTTCGCGGCGGACAGTGGGCGAGATCATGCTGCCGATGCTGTTCGAACGCTTTCCGAACATGCAGCTGGACAAACGGGAAGACGTCGTCTGGCGCGGTTTCGGTTTCCGGGGCCCGCTGAACATGCCCGTCAGGCTGAACTGACCGGCCATCAGGAAAAGCGCGGAACGGCAAGGCCTACCGCGCGGGAGGAACTTTTTATGGTGCAGATTACCTTCGTTCAGCCGGACGGCAGCCGGACGACGGTGGAGGCCGCGGTCGGCGCGTCCGTCATGGAGACCGCCGTGAACAACGGCGTCGACGGCATCTTTGCCGAATGCGGCGGTGCCATGATGTGCGCGACCTGCCATTGCTACGTGGACGATGCCTGGGCCGGGAAGGCCGGGGCACGCAACGAGGGCGAGGACGACATGCTGGAATGCGCCGCGGCGGACCTGCGTGAAACCTCGCGGCTTTCGTGCCAGCTCAAGGTCAGCGGCGATCTCGACGGACTGGTGGTGCACCTGCCGTCCGAACAGGTGTGACCGCGGCGCAAGGGAGCGCGCTCCGGCACCAGCAATCAATCCCAGACAATCAGCAACAGATGGACAAAGCCGAAATCCGGTCACCAGGGAGGGAACCATGTCCAGGACTTTAAGAACAACACTGAAGAGCGCCGCGGCGGTCGCCGTGGCCACCCTGTCGATTTCGGCAAGCACCACTCTGGCGACGGCCGCGGACGTAACATTGCGCCTGCACCAGATGCTGCCGGCCCAGGCAAGCGTGCCGAAGAATATTCTCGAACCCTGGATGGCCCGCATCGCGGAAGAATCCGATGGCCGCATCGAGATCCAGCACTACCCCTCCATGCAGCTTGGCGGCAAGCCGCCGGAACTGATCGACCAGGCCATCGACGGCGTCGCCGACATTGTCTGGACTCTGCCCGGCTATACGCCCGGCCGGTTCCCGCGAACGGAAGTCTTCGAGCTGCCCTTCGTCATGACCAATGCGGAGGCCGTCTCGCGCGCCTTCTGGCAGCTGGCGGAAGAGACCATGATGGACCAGGACTTCAAGGACATGAAAGTCCTTGGCCTCTGGGTCCACGGACCCGGCCTGATCCACTCAAAGGAGCCCATCGATTCCCTTGACGACCTCGGCGGCATCAAACTGCGGGCACCGACAAGAGTGACCAACGAAATGTTCCGCTCTCTCGGAGCAACACCAATCGGCATGCCGGTCCCGGCGGTTCCAGAGGCTCTCTCCAAGGGCGTGATCGATGCCACCGTGGTGCCCTGGGAAGTGACCGGCGCCCTGAAAATCAACGAGCTCGTCGGCAATCATACGGATTTCGGTGAAGACCCGCTCTATACTGCGACCTTTGTTCTGGCCATGAACCGGGACACCTACGAGGCGCTTCCGGACGACCTGAAAGCGGTGATCGACAAGAACTCCGGACCGGAACTCTCCGCTTTCGCCGGCAAGCAGATGCAGATCGACGACGCGGGTCCGCGCGATCACGCCATTGAGAAGGGCGCAACGATCGTCGAGCTGCCGCCAGAAGAAATCGCCCGCTGGAAGGAAGCGGCGGCACCGACGACTGCAAAGTGGATTGCCGAGATGGACGAAAAAGGCCTCGACGGCGGCGGACTTTACAAACGCGCCATGGAGCTGATCAAGGAAAACACCGAGGAATAAGAGACGAAAGCCGCAGAGTCTGATCGATACCGGCTGCCGCGGCTTGAGCTGACGCCAATTTGCCGCCCCGGCCTTGAGCCGGGGCCTTCTTGTATCTGCCCCACAGGTCCCGGATCAGGTCCGGGACGGCGTTTAGGAAGGCAAGGCTTCGATTGGGTTCGATGGCGTCCGCCGTCACCCCGCCATTTCGGCTTCCCGCACGGCCAATTCGATTTCCTCCACGAGACCGGCGTCGAGGCCGAGGCGCGCGGCTAGCATCTGCAGGTAGGCCTTTTCGGCCGGGTGGTCCGGGTCGATGGCAAGGCGGGACGCGGCGTAGATTTCAGCCGCTGTTTCCGGGCTGGTTGCGCTGGCGACCACCTTGTCGAGATCGAGCGGCGCACGCAGTTCGTCCATCAGGAAGGCCTTGGCTTCGGCATCGAGACCGGCTTCGTCGATCTTGTCGAAAATCCGGTCCTGTTCTTCCCTGTCGATGTGGCCATCCGCCTTGGCCGCCGAAATCATCGCCGTCAGCAGGGCGACGGCGGCCTGGTTCTCTCCGCCCGGCTGCTCCGCCGGATCGAAGGCCGTACCGCGCGGTGCGTCGAGCGGGACCGGCTCGTCCTGCGGATACTGCGGGCGAGGTGCGTTCTGCTGGCTGGCCTTGTGGCCCTGGTACGCCTTGTAGGCGAGGCCGGCCACAAGGGCGAGGCCACCGTAGGTTACGGCATTCTTGCCGAGTTTCCGCCCGGTCTTGGTCCCGAGCATCAGTCCGGCGAGGCTGCCGAGCGCGAGACCGCCGCCCTGGGAGGACAGGAAATCCTTGCCCTGGGAGAGGAGATCCCCGGATCCACCCGGACGGCTGCCACCGCGGTGGCCGGTTTGCCCCCCGCCCGGGGCCCCCAGAAACTGATCCAGCAAGGATTTTGCGTCGAACATCATCGGCTCCATAAAATTGCCACCGTGGGCCTTGTAACCTGCGGCGGCTGATATCCTGATCGCCCTAACAAATGGGATTTTCTGTCAGCGGCGCAAGTTTGCGATACAATTGGCGACACATGGGCACCCCGCACCAGATCTTCCCGGCACCTACGAGGGCACTTTGACCTTTCAGACGACAATCCGCTGCCTTGCCCCGGGGCTCCTGCTTGTCCCGGTGTTATTGATCGGCGGGCCGGCTATAGCCATGTCGCTCAACGACGAGGCCGACACCTACCGCCTGGTCCGGCAGGAAGACGTCGTCCAAGCCTATACCGAGGCGCTGACGGCGGCCGGTATCAGCACGACCGGAAACCTTTTTGCCTTCAACATCAAGGGTTGCTCTCCCAAGAAAGCGCCGGGGGAACCGCTTTACATTCATGCGGTTCAGGACAGGGGCCAGCCTCGCGGCAGCGAATACCCGACCTTCGTCTTTACCACCGGCCTGAACCGGACCGACGCCAGCCTGATGTTCAGGACCTTTGCCGGCAAGCAGCTCTATCTCTCCGAAGTGATCTCCTGCGAGAAGACCCAGTGCCTGTTATCCGCCAAGACGGGTTTCTCGGACGTCTGCCTTTCCGATCCTTTCGGCAACCCGGCTCCGGACCTTCAAGGTCTGCGCAAGGATTTCTGGACGGATCTGTTGGGCTGGCTGGGGCTGTGAGACGGCTGTTTTCCCCAAACGCCGACTGAACACCCCTCCCGGTGTCCTGAATTTCACAGCTTGTAATCCCCATGCGGTCAGGGAGCCCGTAAACTGTGGCGTTTGCGGTCTTCTACCACGTCGGACTGCATGGATTACTGGCTCCAGGTCTTGCCGCTGACGCGACAAACCGGGATGACAAGTCTCGATGCTCAGGTTTTTCCGGCCGGGCTCACCTCGCCAGCGGCAGCAGGTTGTCGTCCTTCAGCGTCTCCATGGCAATCGACGAGCGCACATGATGCACCGCCTCCTGGGGCAAAAGCTCGTCGTTGATGATGTGGCTGAGAGCTTTCAGGTCCGGCACCACGATCTTCAGCATGTAATCGAGATCGCCGGTCAGCGTGTGGGCTTCCTGCACCTCCGGCATGGCGGTCACCATGTTGCGGAACTTGCGGGCGTTCTCACGGCTGTGGGCGCCGAGGGTGACGCCGATGAAGGCCGTGACGGTCAGGCCCAGGGCTTCCGGATCGAGCGCGGCGCGGTAGCGGCGGATGACGCCGGCTTCTTCCAGTTTCTGGCGGCGGCGGGACACCTGGCTGGCGGACAGGCTGATCACCTGACCGAGTTCCGCATTGGTGAGCGCCGCATTGTCCTGCAGGGCGGCCAGCAGTTTCACGTCATATCCGTCCAGCGCAACAGTCATGCGGGTCTCCAAGGTTTTTCGCATGTTGTGTGCATCATTCTACGTGATTTCACGTGAATTGCACACATGCTGCGCGCCTTCACCGGCATTCTGGCCAGCATGAACGAACTTCCTGAGGAGGAGCAGCCATGGGTCCGTTTCCGCACGATGCGCCGCCGGCCGCAATCACCAAAGACAACCCGGCCGGCACGGACGGTTTTGAATTTGTCGAATTCGCGCACCCGGAACCCGAGAAACTGGACGTTCTGTTCCGCCGGATGGGCTACGCACCCATCGCGAAGCACAAGACGAAAAACATCACGCTCTACCGCCAGGGCGACATCACCTACGTGCTGAATGCCGAGCCCGGCAGCTTCGGCATGAAGTTTGTCGACACGCACGGACCGTGCGCGCCGTCCATGGCCTGGCGTGTGGTCGATGCGCAAAAGGCTTTCGAGCACGCGGTCGCCAGGGGCGCCACGCCTTATGAAGGCAATGACAAGACGCTGGATGTTCCGGCCATTGTCGGCATCGGCGGTTCGTTGCTCTATTTCGTCGATACCTATGGCGACAAGGGCTCTGCCTATTCCAGCGAATTCGACTGGCTGGACGAAGCAAATCCGAAGCCGGAGGGCGTCGGCTTCTATTATCTCGACCACCTGACCCACAACGTCTATCGCGGCAACATGGACAAGTGGTGGGACTTCTATCGCGACCTCTTCAACTTCAGGCAGATCCATTTCTTCGACATCGACGGACGTATCACCGGCCTTGTCAGCCGGGCGATCACCAGCCCCTGCGGCAAGATCCGCATTCCGCTGAACGAGTCCAAGGACGACACCAGTCAGATCGAGGAATATCTGAGGAAATACAACGGCGAGGGCATTCAGCACATCGCCGTCGGCACGGACGATATCTACGAGAGCACGGACAGGCTGGCGGAAAACGAACTGAAATTCATGCCGGGCCCGCCCGACACCTACTACGAGCGCTCCCACGAGCGGGTGCACGGCCACAACGAACCGATCGAGCGCATGAAGCGCCACGGCATCCTGATCGACGGCGAAGGCGTGGTCGACGGCGGCATGACCAAGATCCTGCTGCAGATTTTTTCCAAGACCGTCATCGGCCCGATCTTCTTCGAATTCATTCAGCGCAAGGGTGACGAAGGATTTGGCGAAGGCAATTTCCGCGCCCTGTTCGAATCGATCGAGGAAGATCAGATCCGCCGGGGTGTCCTGAAACCTGAAGCGGCCGAATAGGTCCCACATTCGATCCGCTTTCAGAAAGGGCCGTCTGCTCTCCGGAGCAGGCGGCCTTTGTATTCGGATCACCGCCGATCCAAAACTTCCGGCAGTGCGGCTTCACAAATTTCAACCTGTAATTTTCAAAAAAAAGCCTGCACCCCGACTTAGGTAGTATGTGCTTGATTCCGCTCGGTAATCGCCTGAGTTGCTGAGCACTTGCAAAAAATATCCGTATTTTTTCCGTCTTTGCCGGGAAGAAGAAACGTTCAGAGGGGTTTTACAGACAGAGGATGCCGAACAGGCCCTCTGTTGCATTGTCTAAGCACACAACTTTTCAACCTCCGCATCCCACGCGGAGGTTTTTTTTTGAAAAATCGGTTTCAGGTCAAATGTCTCCCAAAAACAGGCGCCTGTCCTGTGCCGCCGCCTTGATCATCGCATCGAAGACCACACGGACACGGGCGTTCCTGCGCACATCGCTGTGGCAGACAATCCAGAGCTCGGCATGATTCTCGACGATCGGCTCGGATGTGCGCTGCAAACCGCTCCATTGCTCGCCAAGGATCATGGGAAGCACCGCCTCACCCGAACCGGAGGCGACAAGGGCTGCTGTCGACAGGAGACTGTTCGACTGAAATCTGGATTTCAGGCCATAGGCATTGCGGTCCTTTTCCAGAAACAAGGTGTTGGTGTAGTCCTCGCCGGTTCCCGCCCTTGAACCGGCCGGCGCTTCGGACGTGCAGGCGCGGTAGCGCGCCCAGCGCATCTCCGTTAGTTTTCTGCCGAACAACGCCTCGTCGCTCGGGCGCATCGGCCTCAGGGCAATGTCGGCCTCCCGGTTTTCCAGGCTCAATACCTGATTGCTCGAAACGATCTGAACCTCCAGCGCGGGGTGCTGCTCAAGCAAGGCCGAGACGTGACGCGCCAGGAAAAAGGGCGCCAGGACCTCCGTCGCAGTGATCGTGACCTTGCCCTGGATCTGCTGGTCGCGGCCGTCGGACAGGCGCGCAATGCGCCGGACTTCCTGTTCCATGCGTTCCGCCGCCAAAACGATTTCCGTGCCCAGTTCATTGGCCTGATAGTCGCCCCGGTCCCTGAAGAAGACCGGTTCCTTCAACTGCCCCTCGATCCGCTCAAGATGCCGGAAGACGGTCGAAACCGTCACGCCGAGAGCCTCCGCCGCATCCGGTATCCGCCCGCAGCGCGCCAGAACGAGCACAAGGCGATAGTCATCCCAGGTCATGCCTATTCCCAAAAATCAGAATTATCTTGGCAATTATGCAAATGAATTCCCAAATTTGCGAATCTAATCTGCCGCCAGCTTTCACCAAGGAGTTTGACATGGGAAAACTGGTCATTGCCGGTGGCGGGTTTGCCGGCACCTGGGCCGCGATGGCGGCAGCTGCCAAGCGGGACGAACTCGGCGCGGACGATATCGGCATCGAACTTGTTTCGGCCGACGAGACCTTGTGCATCCGCCCGCGCCTCTATGAAGGCACGGACGAAACGATGAAGGTTCCACTCCGGCCCCTTCTGGAGGAAATCGGCGTCGCCTTCACCGTTCAGCCGGTAGCATCGGCCGGCGACGGCGTGCTGACCTGCGGAAACGGGGACACCATCAGGGCCGACAGGCTGATCCTGGCGACGGGCAGCTCAATCCGCCTGCCGGATATCCCGGGCGCGGCCGAGCACGGGTTCGCCGCCGACACATTCGAGAGCACCACAAAACTGGACCGGCATCTTGAAGACCGGCAGCACGCCGGCAGTCCGTTGACGGTCGTGGTGGTCGGGGCCAGCTTCACGGGCCTGGAAATCGCCACCAAACTGCGCCTGCGTCTTGGGGCGGACGCGAAAATCCACCTGCTGGACATCAGCGAAAAACCCGGCCACGGCCTTGGCGAAAACCTGCGGGAAACCATTGCCACGGCGCTTGCGGAGGCCGACGTCGCCTTCCTCGGAAACTCCTCGATCGAGAAGGTGACGGCACAGGGCGTGGTTCTGGCCGGCGGCAAGACAATCGCAACCGAAACCGTGATCTTCGCGACCGGCTTTCTCGCATCGCCCCTTGCGGCTTCGAGCCGGCTCGAAACAGACTGTTCCGGCAGGCTGCCCGTCGATCCGTTCCTGAGAGTGGAGGGCTGGAACAAGACCTTCGCCGCCGGCGATATCGCCGCCGCGATGGTGGATGACAACAACCGCGCGCTCATGTCCTGCCAGCATGCCATGCCCATGGGCAAGACCGCCGGACGCAATGCCGTGCTGGCCCTCGCCGGCAAGGAGCAGGAGGCCTATACGCAGCCCTTCTACGCAACGTGTCTTGATCTCGGGCCGTTCGGTGCCGTCTTCACCAACGGCTGGGACAGGAAAATCGTGGCCACCCGGCAGGAAGGCGCGGAGATGAAGGTGAAAATCAACACCAACTGGATCTATCCGCCGACACCCGACCTCGGACAGGAAGGCATTTTCCGCTACATCCGGGCCTGACCGGGAAGCTTGCGAGCATCATTACGCGCTGCACAGAAGACACGGGAGCGGTTGGCGATGCCAACGCTCCCGTGTCTGTTCTCGCAGGCTTTCCGGCTGCGGCAATCAGTTTGCCGCGACTTTTGCCTCCAGCACGTCCCAGACAAGTGCCGCCACATTCGGACCGCCGAGGTTGCGGATGGCGCGGATGCCGGTCGGTGCCGTGACGTTGATTTCCGTCAGCCAGCCGTCGATCACGTCGATCCCCACCAGAATGAGGCCCTTCTCGCGCAAGGACGGGCCGAGGCGGGCGCAGATCTCGCGCTCGCGCTCCGACAGGTCGCTGTCGGTCGGCGCGCCGCCGCGCACCATGTTGGATCTGAGATCACCCGCGGCCGGCACGCGGTTGACCGCCCCGGCAAATTCGCCGTCGACCAGCAGGATGCGCTTGTCGCCGTGTTTGACGTTCGGCAGGAATTGCTGGATCACCCAGGGTTCGCGGAAGGTGGCGGCGAAGAAGTCATAGAGCGACCCGTAGTTGAGATCGTCCCGGGTGACCCGGAACACCGCCGCGCCGCCGTGGCCGAACAGCGGCTTCATGACGATGTCGCCGTATTCCTCGCGGAAGAGATCGATTTCCGCCTTGTCGCGCGTGATCAGGGTTGGCGGCATCAGGTCGGCGAATTCGGTGACGAATAGTTTTTCCGGCGCGTTGCGGACTTGCACCGGATCGTTCACCACCAGCGTTTCGGGATGGATCTTCTGCAGAAGATGCGTGGCGGCGATGTAGGACAAGTCAAAGGGCGGGTCCTGGCGCATCAGAACCACGTCCATCTCGCGCATGTTGAAGCGCAGGGGATCGCCGAAGGAGAAATGGCTGCCCTTTTCGTCCCGGACCGTGACCGGTTCCATGGCGCAAAAGACCTCGTTGCCGCGCATGGCCAGCCGGTCGGGCGTATAGTGATAGAGTTCGTGACCTCTGGCCTGCGCTTCCAGCATCAGCGCAAAGGCGCTGTCGCCGGCAATGTTGATGGTCGAGATATGGTCCATCTGGACCGCAACTTTCAAAGCCATGAGGCACTCCCGGCGGGCAACGCATG
The DNA here is from genome assembly GCF_050301095.1 of Roseibium sp. Classification (GTDB taxonomy): domain Bacteria; phylum Pseudomonadota; class Alphaproteobacteria; order Rhizobiales; family Stappiaceae; genus Roseibium. The sequence goes on along the minus strand of NZ_JBNKYW010000299.1, from coordinate 26,643 downwards.
CAGCGTTTTGGGGATTTCAGAACGATTGGTCCAGATATGCGGTTCGAGATCCGCTTTGTCCAGAGGGGGCGGGCAGAAGCTTCTGTCTTTGCCTCACCGTCCTTCCGGACATGGAAGGCTCGGCCGGGCGCCGATCCGGAATGACGCAGCGGAGGGGTGAGAGCCCCCAACTACTTCCACGCCTCGAAGGCATTCTCGATCTTTTCCGGCAGGGCCCAGGGGCGGATGACGATGACGTCGAAGCGCAAGGTGAAAAAGCCGGCCTTGGGGTGTTCGGTAACGAAGATCCGGGCGGCATTGGAAATGCGCCTGCGGCTGGCCGGGGTGACGGCTTCCAGCGCCGCGGCGCGGGAATTCCGGGCCTTGACCTCGATGAAGGCGACCGTCTTGCGGCGCTTGGCGATCAGATCGATTTCGCCGGCCCTGGTCTTGTAGCGGTGTTTCAGGATGCGCCAGCCAGTCAGGCGCAAATACCAGGCCGCCCAGACTTCTGCGGAAAGTCCGAGAGCATGGGCGCGGCGGCGTTTTTCCGAAGGCGAGGTTTGGGGCCCCTTCGCCATCAGTCGTCCCCCGACTTCAGGTCCAAAGCGCGCTTGTAGACCTCGTTCCGGTCGAGCCCCGTTGCCCTGGAGATCTTCTTGGCCGCGGCGCTGACGGGCATGTCGGCGAGCGCCGCTTCAAGCAGCGCATCCAGATCGGACGCTTCGGCCTCGGGTTTTTCTTCCGGCGGCCCGACCAGAATGACGATCTCGCCCTTGACGGGCACGTTCCTGAAACGCTCCGCCAGATCGCTCAGCGTCCCGCGTTCGAAGGTCTCGAAGCGCTTGGTCAGTTCACGGGCGACGACCGCCTCGCGCTCCGGGCCAAGCATGTCCGCCATCGTCTCCAGCGTCGCGCCGGTGCGATGAGGCGATTCAAAGAAGATCAGCGTCGCCGGAATTTTCGCCAGTTCTTCCAGGCGCCGGGTCTTCGGCCCGCCCTTCTGCGGCAGGAAGCCGGCAAAGAGAACCGTGTCGCTCGGCAGGCCCGAGGCCACCAGTCCGGCGAGCGGTGCGGACGCGCCGGGGATCGGAACGACCTTGAAACCTGCCGCGGTGACATCGCGCACCAGACGGTAACCCGGATCGGAGACCAGGGGCGTTCCGGCATCGGACACAAGGGCAACCGCCCTGCCTGCTTCCAGTTCCGCCAGGATCTTGGGCCGCTGCTTGTCGGCATTGTGCTCGTGATAGGGCAAAAGCGGCGTCTTGAGGCCGAACTTCTGCGTCAGGGTCGAGGTAACGCGCGTGTCCTCGCAGGCGATCAGGCTGCTGGCGGCCAGCGTTTCCAGCGCCCGCACCGTGATATCGCCGAGATTGCCGATCGGCGTGGAAACGATATAGAGCGCCGGTTCCAGGTTTGGCACAGTAAAGGCGTGTTCGGAGAGGCTGTAGCGGTTCTTGCCCGCCGGTGCCGGGGGTGAATCGGTCCCCATCTTGCCTCCTTTCACGCCGGTCCCGTCCTTGCAATCGATAGGTCAGATGCCCTGCGCTACCTGCTGCTGGCGGCCGATGCAAGGCAAATCCACTGTTGATCAGCGGGATACGTCGCAGAAACGCCACCAAAACTTTACAGATCCACAACGAATACGTAAGTCTCTTCAAAAGGGTGGATTGACAGAAATGGCAAGTGGAATGCGGGGCAAAATCGAATTCGGGCACCGGCGGCTCTTCCTGAAAACGGCGCTGGCCGGGGGAAGCACGCTGCTGCTGGCAGGCTGCATGGGCTCGACGCTCGGCTCGCTTCCGGGCGACCAGATCCAGCCGGGCGCCCTGCCGCAGACAACCGGCGAAGTCATCGGGACGGGTGGTGTACGGGTCGGCCTGCTGCTGCCGCTGGCCAGCAGCGACGGCAAGGCCTCCATCGGGACGGTCTTCAAGAATGCCGCCGCGCTGGCGTTGCAGAATTTCCCCAATGCGGATGTCCAGCTCCTGGTGAAGGACACGGGCGGCACGGCGGCAGGCGGGCGCACGGCCGCGCAAGCCGCCATTTCCGAAGGTGCCGAGCTGATCCTCGGCCCGGTTTTCGCTCCCGCCGTTTCCGGCGCCGCCCAGGCGGCTCGCGAAACCGGCGTTCCGGTGATCGCCTTCTCCACCGACACCTCCGTTGCGGCCCGGGGCGTCTATCTCCTCAGCTTCCTGCCGGAAACGGACGTCAAGCGCACGATCGGATATGCCAACAGCCAACGCAAAAGCTCCTATGCCGCGCTTATTCCCGAAGGCTCCTACGGCGCCGTCGTGGAAGCGGCCTTCCGTCAGGAAGTCGGCCGCGGCGGTGGCCGGATCGCATCGATCCAGCGCTACAAGATGTCCGGCAATGACACCTCGGACCTCATTGCCAAGGCCGGTCTTCTGAAATCCGTGCTTGGCAATGTGGATGCGCTGTTCGTGCCGGCAGGAGGCAATGTTCCTTCCGTGGCGGTCCAGGCGCTGATGGGCCAGGGCGCCAATTTCGGACAGGTGAAACTGCTCGGATCTGGCCAGTGGGATGCGCCGCAGATCAAGAACAACCCGATCCTGGCCGGCGCATGGTTCGCCGGGCCGGAGGAAAAGGGTTTCCAGGCCTTCGCCCAGCGCTACCAGTCCACTTACGGCGCCGTTCCGCCGCGCAACGCCAGCGTCGTCTACGACGGCGTCACGCTGGCCGCCGGCCTGATCCGCTCCGCCGGCCCCCAGCGCTTCGACCAGAGCATTCTGACCAACCGCGACGGCTTTATCGGCATTGACGGATTGTTCCGCTTCAAATCCAATGGCCTCAACGAGCGGGGCCTTGCCGTCTACCAGATCACGGGCAAGGGCACGCAGGTGATCTCCCCGGCGCCGAGGGATTTCCGGACCGGGTTCTGAGACCCGGTGCAGATCCAGGAGGCCCGCAAGCCAGCAGGAGTATGTCGTAGATGCTGAGCGGCAAGCAGATTGTGCTGATCATCAGCGGCGGGATCGCGGCCTACAAGTCGCTCGACCTGATCCGCCGGCTGAAGGAGCGTGGCGCCCGGGTCATTCCGGTGATGACCGGCGGCGCGCAGGAATTCATCACGCCGTTGGCGGTGGGGGCCCTGTCTGCGGAAACGGTCTTCACGAGCCTCTTCGACCGGGAAGCCGAGCATGATGTCGGCCATATCCGCCTGGCGCGGGACCACGACCTGATCCTGATCGCACCGGCAACCGCCAATCTCATGGCCAAGATGGCCCATGGCATCGCCGACGATCTGGCAAGCGCCGTCCTTCTGGCCACCGACAAACCGGTGCTTGCCGCGCCCGCGATGAACCCGAAGATGTGGCAGAACCCGGCAACACAGGCCAATCTCGCCACGCTCCAGCAACGCGGCATTCGCTTCTGCGGTCCGGCCACCGGCGAAATGGCCGAGAAAGGCGAGGCCGGTGTCGGACGGATGCTGGAACCGCTGGAGATCGTCGCGGCGGCGGAAGCCGTTATCCGGGACGACGCCGCACAGGCCGGAAAGCTGCCGCTTGCGGACAAGCATGTGCTGATCACCTCCGGCCCCACCCATGAGCCGATCGACCCGGTGCGCTACATCGCCAACCGTTCTTCGGGCAAACAGGGCCACGCCCTGGCCCGCGCCGCCTTCGAGGCAGGCGCCCGTGTCACGCTGGTCTCCGGCCCTGTCACCCTGCCGGACCCCGATCATGTCGACGTCATTCACGTCGAATCGGCCGTCGAGATGCTGAAAGCCGTGGAAGCCAGCCTTCCGGCGGATATTGCCATCATGGCAGCTGCCGTGGCCGACTGGCGCGTGGCGAGCGAAGGCACCCAGAAGATCAAGAAAGACGGCAGCGGCAAGCCGCCCGCGCTGGACCTGACCGAAAACCCGGACATTCTGGCGACCGTCGGCCATCACAAGAGCCTCCGGCCGAAGCTGCTGATCGGCTTTGCTGCCGAGACCCAGAACCTGATCGACAATGCCCGCTCCAAGCTGGAGCGCAAGAAGGCGGACTGGATCGTCGCCAACGACGTCAGCCCGGCCACCGGCATCATGGGGGGCGATGCCAACACCGTCCGCCTCGTCAGCCGGCAGGGCGTCGAGGACTGGCCGGAAATGGACAAGACCACCGTCGCCCGCCACATCATCGCCCGTGCGGCGGACGCCCTGAAAGACTGATCACGCCCCCGGCTGGATGTTCTGGTTCAGATCAAAAAACGATTTCGATACCCCACAGGCTTTTCAACTGCGCTATCAGGATGTCGTCTTCATTGCTGGTGACGCGCTCTGTCCGAAATCCGTAAGCTTCGAACCCGCAGATATCCTCGCTCGTGAAAATGACGACATCGCAGTTTTTTTCGATTGCAAATGCCGCCAGACGCGCGGCAAGGGCCGGACCCTTGTCGGGCTGAGCGTCGATCAGGACAGCGACGGTTTGCCGCTGGATGGACGTTTCCTGCCGAGGCGGAATCGCGGTGGTGTCCGGCAGCACCGCTTTGCCGCGCATCGGGGTAGTAGCCGGATCAAACCGGGAAAGCACCGGATCGATGTCAATGACCTGCGACGCGGTGCAACGTGACATAACAGTGCACCAGTTCTGCAGTTCAGTGGAATTTGCGAAGAGTTCGTCCGTCATCAGGCCGTTCATTTGCAGATCTCCTCGATTATCCGCGCCGCAGCGGCCGATCCGGTCTCAGGGAGTTCAAACTGCGCCAATGTCTCGCGGACCGTCTCCGCGCGTCCGGCCAGAAACTCGTCGATCGAATTTGTCAGTTTCAGGGGTTCCCAGGGCTCTACGAGCTCCGCCAGACCCCGCTGAACTGCTGCGTTTCCACGTGCACGCTGGTCGTCCATGTAAGGCGCCATCTGCGGGATGAAGATTGTCGGGACCGCGCCGTAGAGTACTTCGTGGAAGCTGTTGTACCCGACCGCGGATATGAAAATATCGGCCGCCTGCATGAGAACACTGGCGTGGAACGTACGCACAACGACCGTATTCGGATGGTTGAACCAGCCAGGATCGACGACGCTCGTGGGATAAACAACGACAAGGTTGGTAACATCCTTCCTCGTCGAAAGATGGGCTGCGACCGCCGATATCTGCGCGCGTCTGTCCGCCGCCACACCGCCGCCAAGCATGGTAACCACGAGTTTTTCGAGCGGGCGGCCAAGCCTTTCCGCCAATTCGGCGCGAATGGTTTCCTTCTCTGCCTGCGACAGGTTGATTTTCTGAACAATGGGACCGACTTCACGGATACGACCGGATTGAGCCACCGGTGCATTGAGCTCCTCGAAGGCCTCGTGCGGCACGATGATGCGCTCGAATATCTTTTGCCTGTCGAGCATGACCCGATTGTTCTGGCTGTCCTGCCACAACCCCCGCCTGATCCAGATCGCTGGCAGCTTGTTTGTCAGGACCGCATTCATCACGCTCGGAAAAACGAACCCCCCATCAAACACAAACCCGCTGGCCCCAACGCAGAAGGGGGAGAGGCGAAGATAGTTGACAAGGTCGTTGTTGTCGTCAGGCGTGCCCAGTCTCCGGGCGACGAGAGGCGAGCAGTCAAAGCCGGCTCGGGACAACATTCCGATGCAGGAAGGAAAAGCCGCGAACTTTGCCCTGCCCGGCTGGGCGAGATCCTTCGCGACGACCATACAGCGCTTGGCATGCCCGAGGCCAACGCCGTTGGTCGGCATGAACACGATATCGCCCGTCCGGCCTTTGTCCGTATTGGCCATGCTTGCACTGGCTGGTGCGGGTATCAGAGCCTTCAGTTCGGGCGGAAGCCGGAAACGGGCCTTCGCCGCCTCAAAACGATCGCTGGTTTCAATCTCGTTGCGACCCGGGACGATTTCCTTGCGCAGCCATGTGGCGAGAAAATCTGCTCTGCCTGTTCCGGGAAGGATGTTGTTGCCAAAGCCGGCCCAGGCGTTTTTTTCCGACGCATCAATCAGGATGCAATTGGCGCAGACGAGATTGGCGATCAGTGCCTGGAACCGGGCCCAGCCGTTCGGCGGACCGAACAAGACGGCAATGTCGATCTGTGCGGCAAGTACATGCGGAGCAATCTCGTTGTAGTGCCAGACCGGCGTTTCGAGACCCAGAACATCCTGCCAGATCCGTTTCTCCTTGCCTGACGTGAGAACAAGCATTTCGTAGTCACGTTCACGGCTCATCGGAAGAAAGGCAGCGCACTGCTCTTCGCTCTCGGCTGGAGGATTGACAAGGGCGACACGGGGCCGGGATCTGGATGACCTGCGCCGAGCGGATGCGAAGATCGGAACACTGACCTCCGGCAGCCCCTGCACCGTCTGGATTTCGGGAGTTGAGGGTTCGTAGCCAAGGGCATAGGTGATGCGGGCGACTGCGTTGATGCGCGCCTGTTCACTCGCAAACCGTCCGTATGCAATTGTTTTGCCCGGACCGTTCAGCCCTGCCTTGCGCAACCGGCGCATGGCCGCATCATCCAGAAGGTCCGCTTCGAGAACGACCATAACGTCGGAGGGGCCCGGAGCATCCTTTCGTATGAAGGGAGCAAGTTCATACGCACTTCCGGAGGCCAGGTCCTCAGCCGAAAACGATTGCTCGGACAGTGCAACCGGAAGACCCGCCGCATGGGACTGATTCAGGAGAACCGCGAGGTTATCGATCGAATCGTTGCTGATTGTCCCGACTTCAAAATACAGCATGAGCGAATTCCAGCGCTGATGTCCTTGCAGAAGTATCCCTGTCGATTCGGAACCTATGCCGCCTGCGGAAAGCTTCGGCGGAGAATTCTCCGAGTATCGTCTGGCCCCTGAGCACTTGCTCCCGATAGGCGGCCGGATCGGAGATCAAATCGGAGATCACGGAGTTGACGTCTTCCGGTTTCGCACAAATGGCTCCTGCGCCAAATGTGGAAGCGGTTTCGGGATCTGTAATCACCACCTTACCTGCCGCCATCGCTTCGGCCAACACCCGTCCAAAGCTCTCCCGCCAGCCGGGATTTGTGAAATAGACGAAGAAATCGATCGTCGACAGGAATTGATCCACGGGCTCGGCGCCGAAGGGGAGACATTGCCAATGGCTCGGCCGGCTGTTTTCCAGCATCAGGTCATTGGCACCCAGCAGCCGAACCGCTTCGGCACTATGCGGGAACAACACCTTCATGACATCGAGCCCGGGAAACTTTTCGAAGCCGGGACGTGAATGGCGTCCCCGCCGATCCCGTGGCTGCGACACCGGGGCAACGCAGTTAAACTCGCAGATATTGGTCCAATCGAGCGGGTCCACCTGCCAAGTGACCGTGTTGGAATGGCGTGACAGCCAATCGACAATGGTTTTGCGGTTGTTTGCGGATATTGGAGCAAGCAGCCTGATCCGCGCCAGAACGCCATTTTCGATCAGCCGCAGACAGTGAGCGACATCAAAGCCTTCCCTTTCCTGCCCCTGTTGTTGTGCAGGTCTCAGGAAGTTTTCGTGGCAGACGACATAAAACTTGTCGCACACGATGCGGACCGGCATTTCCCGATCGAACTTGAGGCTCGACGGGTTGTGAAGAGCGACCACTTCCGCCTGAATTGTCTCCCCCGCCCAGGCCAACCGGGTCCCTGTTTCCAAACAAGCTCGAACGATCCCGGGATGGATTTCCTCACCCTTGAACATCGCAGTCTTCAGACAAACGACCGTAAGATCGCAAATTGGAGCAAGCGTATAGATTTCCTGGGCAACCGCGGTCGAAGTCCCGCCTGAGAACCGTGGATCAACTACAAGGGCCGTTCTGGGAAGCATGCACAGAAAACTCCGGGTTTTTGCTATGAACGGAGAAGCTGCTACGGCCGCGCACCCCTTCGGAACGAGAACGCGGCGCATGTGCCTCACTCAATGGATGACAACCGTTTTTTCTGTGCCTCCAGCACAAGACCCGGGCGGCGGGTAATCTGGTCCAGGTCCGCCTTCATGATTTCCTCATTCAGGATCGCGGCCCGGCTTTGCGCCAACTCATGCTGCCCCTCATCGATCAGAAGCTCGAGTGCCGAAAGCCTTACAAGCAGTCGTTTCTTCTGCGATTGCGCCCTGTCGGCAGCAAGATCGATCAGCCTTACCTTCTCACCTGCGGGAAGATTCTTCACAGGATCCGCCTCATCGGCCGGAATGTCGATCTTCTTCAGATACAGGAACACCGCCGTGTCATCGACCTGACCCAGATACTCGTAGTGATCTATGTAGTACTCGCACCTGACTTTGTTATAGGCTGCAGATTCATAGAAGTAGTCTTGCTGAAATATGACCGTGTGACCTTCGATGTAATGCGGCGTGAAGGATCTAAAGGCCGCGAAATCGCGTTCATAGGTCTTGAGGCAGTCAAAGAAGGCAATCTCGACCGGCTGCGCAAAAGACGGCGCCATCTTCAGCAGGTCGCCAATTTTCAGGTCAATCATCGGCTGGTAGGTGGAAAGCAATTGCCGCAGCAGCGGCTCGAAGCTCTGCCCGGGTTCCAGTTCCGGAACCTCAACGCCTGGCAGGTCGGTCAAGGTCTCCAGATACCGGTCCATGCTTTTGACCCATCTGGCGATGTCGTAGCTGACAATTCTATTTGCGCAGCCATTTGCGCAATTGGGGTTTTCTCGCAGACCTTGGGCAAAAGCTGCCGTCGATGCCCCGAGAAAAATTCCCGCATCGACGATGACGCCTTTGTTGAGGAAATGGTCTCGCGCAGCTGAAAAGAGCAGAGCCCTTTCCCTACGCGTTGTCATCCCCGGATGCGCTCCAAGGCTATCAGGGAGCGTGGTGCCTGCCCATGCATTCACGTCGATTGCAGACACTTCCGCTTCTCCCTTGGCGCTGAAGCAACACTTGCTCTTTGCGCGCGCAGTCTTTTAGAGCCAATTCGAACCACAAGATGAAGCAATCTTCTTTTTCTATAAATTTACTTCAATTTTTGCAGTACAGAACCAAACTCAAGTTAATACAGGCTTGAATCCGTCGAACTTCTTTCAGCAATGCTGGACAAATCTCCTGGAATACCTGCCCCAAAGAAACGCTCCACAGCATCTGGCGGATCATTTGCAAAATCCGACAGGGATTGCCCAAGGGGCGAGCTGTCCAACACCTGTGGGTTGCGTGCAATAAATGACATCAACCCACGTATATTGTTATTTTTTACGAGACTCCTGATCTCTGATAGATGATTTGATTCAACCGCATTAGCGTCATTTGTTAGCAATCCTACGCCAGTTGCCAGAGCTAATACCATTGATATTCTTTGCAATGGAGTCATTTTTCACCTCTTTAGCTGAGATGAAGCTACGATTCAGAGAACTAATACCTAGTTAAAAAGAGGACATATCAACAAAAACGCGGAGATTGCAGGATTTTCCTTCTAAAAAGCTGCGTGCACCTCCATTGAAATAAAAACCTCTACGTGTAAGAATTGACAGAATGTTTTTCTATCTGGTCGATTTTCTTCAAGTATTTTCAAAAATTATCGAGAATCAGGATACGAACAAGAAAACCGCGACGCGCCACATCTTGGTCCGCACTGCCAAAGTCCTGAGCGGGACGATGGACAAGCATCCCGCCGAAGCAGGCGTTGCCGGACGCAAACCCACGCGTTGTTGCCACCAGCAAGCACGCAGACCATCCGGTTTCGGATCATCCTTGCGGCTAGCCGGTCTTCTACATATCCCGTGGTCAAAAACCAAACCGGGTCCGGCAGAATGTTCAAATCCAACCGTGACCCGGTCAATGGCCCGATCATCCAGCCGGCTGGATGTTCTGGTTCAGGCTGAAGAAATTGTCCGGGTCATAGGTTTTCTTCAGTTCCCGCAGGCGCGTGTAGTTTGTACCGAAAGCTGCCTGGACCGCATCCTGTTCGCCCTCGGACAGATAGTTCAGGAGATAACCGCCGGTCGCATGGGGCTGGATGGCTTCCCACGCGGATTTTGCCCAGCCGATCTGATAATCGTCGTCCGCCGGATCCGTCCATTGCGGCATGAAGCCGATGAGGAAATCGGAATTGCGCTGCGCGAACGCATTCTCTTCCGGCGAGCGGCGGCCGCCGGCCCCGCCGTAATATTCCACCAGAAGGCCGGACATGGGCGATGTCATGCCCTTCGCCTGTTCCGTGAGGATGTCGATCACTTCGTCCGACAACTCCTTCACAAAGGCCGATTTCCAGTAATTGCGGGTCCCTGCCGGAAAGGCTTCGTCCAGGATGGACTGCATCGCCGGGAACGGCATCGGCTGGACGGCCACCATCAACGGCTCGCCGAGCGTCTTCAGCGGCGCCATGACCTTTTCGCCTTCGTCGAGATCCGCGCCGCTCCAGCACGGAATGATGGCCGTGGCCGGTATGCCGTCAGGTGTCCAGATCATGCCGACATAGGCCGTCAGGTCCTCCGGGGCGGTTGCCATGACTTCCCTGTAGCCGCGAATGACTTCCGGTGCGGCCTCCCGGGAATAGATGATCAGCCCGCCGAGCACGGTGGACACGGGATAGGCCTGATAGAGGAAAGACGTGACAACGCCGAAGTTGCCGCCGCCACCGCGAATGGCCCAGAAAAGATCGGCGTTTTCCTTCGCATTGACCGTGCGCACTTCACCGTCGGCCGTGACGACTTCCATCTCCAGAACGTTGTCGCAAGTCGGTCCGTACTTGCGCACGAGCCAGCCGACACCGCCGCCAAGCGTCAACCCGGCCACTCCCGTCTTGGAGATGACACCGAAGGGCACGGCGAGGCCGTGCAGATGGGTTTCGCGGTCAACGTCCCCGAGCGTCGCGCCGCCCTGAACCCGGGCGGTCTGCGCCGCCGGGTCGACATGAACGGCGCGCATTGCGGACAGGTCGATAACAAGGCCGTCGTCGCAAAGCGCCCGGCCGCCGACATTGTGGCCGCCACCGCGAACGGCAACGAGAAGGTTGTTGTCCCGCGCAAATCGGACTGCTGCAGCCACATCCGCCGTGCCGCTGCATTTCAGGATCGCACCGGGTTTCTTGTCGATCAACCCGTTCCAGATATGGCGGGCATCTTCGTAGCCGTCGTCGCCGGGAAGTATTAATTCACCGCGCACGGTTTCGGAAAAGCCGCTGATCGTGTCCGCTGAAACGGTGTTTCCGGCACGGTCGCGCAAGGAGCCAGACGACATATTCCCTTCCTCCCTCAATTTGCCTCGCTCGGCGAACCGGTGTCGAGGCCCAAACTTTACCTTAGGTCAGCTTAGCATGATCGACGAAGTTTGGCGCGGCGGTGCGCGGTCAATGCCGAATGGTTTCGAAGGCCGGTCTGAAAGGGAATGGCCGCGGTCCTGCAGCTTGTTTTCGGCAGCTTCAAGCTCGTCCACGCAGGCCTGCACCTCTTCAGGAGAAACGCGGAAAGCCAGTTGCAGCGACAGCTGACCGGATGCGGGCGGCGTGTCGTTCCAGATGAGCCCGTGTTCCGTGAGTGCCAGCACCTGATCACCGACGGCGTATTCAATCCATTGCGGTCCCAGGTCCCGGATCAGAGGAAAACTGCAGGACGTCGGCGTAGAACCGGCGCATCGCCGGCAAGTCTCGGGCGAAGATCACGGTGTAGTCGATGGACCGGATGGACTTCAGAGCAGACATTGCAAACCTCACGCGATTGCACACACAGGCTGCATTAACGTCTTTTACGTCTTGTTTGGAGTCCGGTTGCCGGAACCTTTGACCACGCGGCTCAGGCAGCGAAACGGAAATAACTCATGCTGATGGAGCCGTATTCGTAGCTGCGGTGAAGCAGCTCCGGTTTTGCCCCCGGCCCCCCGGCGCCGAAGGCGAAAAACAGTGGCAGCAGATGCTCGTCCGTCGGGTGGTTCTGCCGGTAATCCGGCGCCGAGGCAAGATCCTTGAAATAACCGATCGATCCCGACCGCAGCCCCTCGTCCAGCCAGCGGTCGAAGCCTACCGCCCAAAGCGGCGCCTCGCTGCCCTGCGGATAGATTTGCCGCAGATTGTGGGTGGTGTTGCCCGATCCCGCGATCAGAAATCCCCTGTCCTTCAGCGGCGCAAGGACACGTCCCAGCGCAAAGACGCTTTCCGGCGTGCTGCCGTGAGGCAAGGACAGGGCGATGACGGGAACATCCGCTTCGGGATAGGCAAGGGAAAGCGGAACCCAGGCGCCGTGGTCGAGGCCCCAGTCACCGTCCAGTTCCACCTCATAGCCGTTAGCCTCAAGAAGGCGGGCAGTCTCGTCGACAAATTGTTCGTCGGCGAAAGCCGGATAGCGGATATCGTAGAGTGGCGCGGGAAAGCCCCGGAAATCGTGGCAGGTCCTGAGCGGGCCCGGCGCGGAGAGCTTCAAGCCGTCGGTCTCCCAATGGGCAGAGAGGATCAGGATCGCCTCCGGCACCGGCAGATTGCCCGAAAAAGTCTTCAGAAACCGGCTCGCCGCCGTGTCTTCCAGCGCCAGCGTCGGCGCGCCATGCGCGAAAAACACGGAACCGGGCCCGGTCGGAAGGTTTGTCACTGCATTCACTCCATCAGTGCTCATGCGCTGTAGATAATCCGTCCGGACAATTAAAATAGAGCGAAATTCCAAGAAGGGCCGTTCCGGATTTTTGAACAATCCCGTCCGGAAGCGGATAGAGAAATGCCCCCGGACCGGAAGGCCCGGGGGCAGTCATGCCCCAAAGAGCATACGTGGACTATTTGTAACCGAGATTGATCAACTGAACGCGGCGGTTGATGGCTGCATCCGGCTGCGAGGGATCGCGGAGCTGCTCCTCTCCGAGGCCAACCGCAAACAGGTATTCTCCCGGCACGCGGAAGGTCGTCACCAGGGCCTCGCGAACGGCCTGCGCCCGCTTGATGGAAAGCTCCAGATTGTATTCGCGCGCGCCCTTCGCATCGGTGTGGCCGACGATGAAGAAGGTTTGGCCCTGCAAGTAGGGCGTGTGCAGCGCATCGGCGATCAGGCCGACGGTTTCATAGGATTCCGGCCGGATGCGTGCGCTGTCGAAATCGAAGGTGATTTCGACGTTGAACTGCCTGAGGCTCGCCAGCTTGTCCGCCAGCGGCAGGCTTTGCGGCGAGTTGTCGCCCGGATATTTCTTGATGTTCTCGATCGCGGCCTTCTGCAGTTCGTCCGCGCTGACGTTGACTTCCTCCTGGGCACCCTGGAGGGAGTTGATGATCTCGTTGCGACTCAATTTGGTCTGTGCGGCCACGGCAGACACGGACGCGGCGAGAAATGCGGCCGAGATACCGGCCAGAAGCAATCTTTTCATGGAAATTCTCCCGAGACGGTCTTAGCGGTAACCGGCCAGATCGATGGCGGTGTTGCATTTCTTGCTGACGGAACGCTCGGCCTTCAAAAGGCAGCGCAGGATGTGACCGGCGCCTTCCTTGACGCCCTTGCAACGCTCGCGCGCATCATTGGCACAGATCTTGGGCGCAGCGGCCTGGGCGGCGAGCCGCTCCTGAATGAGCGAGGTCACCACAGCAACATCGGCAGTGCACTTCGGGGACACTTTTGACTGGTTTTCATTGAGGCATTTGGTAATGCCTGAATTCGCCAGCGTGGCGGACTTGCAGTATTTGTCGATATCCTTGCCGCAGCTGGCGGACAAAATCTTGATGGCGTCGGCAAACCCCACGGTCTGCGCGAAAGCGGCAGGCGTGCTCAGCAGCAAAACCCCTGTCGTGAATGCAAAAATCAAACGTTTCATATTGCCAATCTCCCGGTTGAGGGCTTCTGCCCCTGCAACGTGACGAAGCGTAAAAAAGATTTTGCTGAATGTCACGAACGGAAACAGGCAATCGCTCTCCGCCCCATTCTTGACAAGGCCCGCCGAATGTCGTCACTCGGCCCGACCTGAAACCGGAAGCCGACCATGACCGTAACGCTTGAGTTGAAACGCCTTGACCACGGCAGGGACCTGCCGCTGCCCGCCTATCAGTCGGAACTCGCAGCCGGTCTCGACCTGCTTGCCGCCGTCGGCGACCCGCTTGTGCTGGCGCCGGGCGAGCGGGCGCTGGTGCCTACGGGCCTCGCCATGGCGCTTCCGGCCGGGTTCGAGGCCCAGGTCCGGCCGCGCTCGGGCCTTGCCGCCAAACACGGCGTCACCGTTCTGAACACGCCCGGCACCATCGATGCGGACTATCGTGGTGAGGTGAAGGTCATCCTGATCAATCTCGGCAGCGAGCCTTTCGAGATCAATCGCGGCGACCGGATTGCCCAGATGGTAATCGCGCCGGTGCTGCAGGCAGCCATCACGGAGGTCGAAACGCTTTCGGATACGGAGCGGGGCGCAGGTGGCTTCGGCTCGACCGGCCGCAGCTAGGGTCAGGACCTATTAATCTGCTTGAAATGGTAGGGATGAATTTGTTCGGATACGAGGCGCAAAGCTGCAGGAAACCGTCCGGTTTCCAAAGGTTTGCAACGCTGTTGCCGGGCAAATTCACCCTATCCCGAAGGGACGCAAAAACGGCTTCGATCTGCTGCGTCAAACCGCTCAACCGGGCAGGAAGCCCGCTTGTCGCGATTTTCCTTGCAGCTCATCGCCGTTTGCTGCGCCAATTCAAGCATATTAATAGGTCCTGACCCTAGTCCTCCACAAAACACGGGAAAAACATGACCCCAGGTCTCGTTATCTTCGATTGCGACGGCGTGCTTGTCGACACGGAGCGTGTCGCCAACCGGATCCTGGCGGAACTGGTGACGGATCTCGGCTTCCCGATTTCCGGACCGCAGTGCCAGCAGCGCTTCATGGGCCGGACCCTTGAAAACGTCAGGGAGATGGTGGAGGAACTGACCGGCCACGCGCTTGCCGCCGACTGGCCGGAGCAGGTCCGCCGGCGCGATCTGGAGGCTTTCCGGGCCGGGGTGCCGGCAATTCCCGGCGTCAGTGACGTGCTGGACGACCTCGACCGGCGGGACGTGCCCTATTGCGTCGGCTCCTCCGGCAGGCACGAGAAGATGCGCACGACCCTCGGCAGCAGCGGGCTTTTGCCACGGCTGGAGGGAAAACTTTTTTCCGCAGAAGACTGCGCCCGTGGCAAGCCGGCCCCGGATGTCTTCCTGCTGGCGGCGAAGACCATGGGACACCTGCCGGAAAACTGTACGGTGATCGAGGACAGCGTCCCCGGCGTCCTGGCTGCGAAGGCGGCCGGTATGCGCGCCTTTGCCTTCGTCGAAGACCCGGCCTGCGACCGCGACGCCTTGCGTTCCGCAGGCGCTATCCTCTTTGAAAGCATGAGGGAACTGCCCGGCCTGCTCTTTTCCAAGGCTGAGAGCTTTTAAGGAAAACCGTTTTACCGCGCCCGTCTCAAAGGCGCGTTATGGCTCTTAAAACTTGCGCGCGAGCGTACTATCTTACCGCTCCGAAAGAGATCAATGCCGGCGGAAGACCACTCCGGCCAAATTGGGAGACTGCGATGACCATCAAGACCAGCGGCCGCGGGAAAATCTATTCCTCCATAACCGATACCATCGGCGATACCCCCATCGTGCGGCTCGACCGTCTTGCAAAGGCTCATGGCGTCAAGGGCAATCTTCTCGCCAAGCTGGAGTTCTTCAATCCGATCGCCAGCGTCAAGGATCGCATCGGCGTAGCCATGATCGAGGCCATGGAAGAAGCCGGCCGGATCACGCCGGGCGAGACCACCCTGGTCGAGCCGACCTCCGGCAACACCGGCATCGCGCTGGCCTTCGTCGCCGCCGCCAAGGGGTACCGGCTGATCCTGGTGATGCCGGAGACCATGTCGGTGGAACGGCGCAAGATGTTCAAGATCCTGGGCGCGGAACTGGAACTGACGGAAGGCCCCAAGGGCATGAAGGGCGCCATTGCCCGCGCCGAGGAACTCATTTCCGAAATCGACGGCGCGGTGATGCCGCAGCAGTTCGAGAACCCGGCCAACCCGGAAATCCACCGCAATACCACGGCTGAGGAAATCTGGAACGACACAGATGGCAGCATCGACGTCTTCGTTTCCGGCATCGGCACGGGCGGCACCATCACCGGCGTCAGCCAGGTGCTGAAGCAGCGCAAGCCGGACCTTCGTGTGGTCGCGGTGGAGCCGGCCGACAGCCCGATCCTGTCCGGTGGCGAGCCGGGCCCGCACAAGATCCAGGGTATCGGTGCCGGTTTCGTGCCGGGCGTGCTCGACACTTCCGTTTTCGACGAAGTTCAGACCGTTTCCAACGAAGACGCCTTCGCCATGGCCCGCGAGGTGGCCAGGACCGAAGGCGTTCCGGTCGGCATTTCCTCCGGTGCGGCCCTGACGGCGGCAATCCGCGTCGGTCAGCAGGACGACATGGCCGGCAAGAACATCGTCGTGATCATCCCGTCCTTCGCCGAGCGCTACCTGTCGACGGCACTGTTCGAAGGACTCTAAACCCGGGACAACCGCCATGCCGATCGCGATTGACGGCCACAAGAAAACCTTCTCGTTCAAGTGCTCCTGCTGCGGCAAGGTCCACGAGGGCGGGCCGTCATTCGCTTATAATGAACCCTGGCACACCTACTCCATTCCGGAGAAAGAGCGTGCCAGGCGCGTGCGGCTCGATAGCGACCTTTGCATTCTGGATGACGAGTTCTTCTTCATTCGTGTCACGCTGGAAGTTCCGATCAAGGAAACGAACGACAGCTTCCTGTGGGGTCTGTGGGTATCCCAGAGCAAGGAGAGCTTCGACCGGTATGCCGAAACCTTCGACGAGGACCAGACGGGGGACAGCTCCTTCGGCTGGCTGGCGGTGACGCTGCCCGGCTATGTCGGGGAGAGCGGAGAAATCGTCAGCCTGCCGACCAACGTGGCGTGGGGCAAGGAACGCCCCCGGATCGAAATCCACAATGACCAGGATCATCCGCTTGCCGTCGACCAGCGGGAAGGCATTTCCTGGGACCGGGCAGTTGAGCTGGCTTTGCGCCTGACCCATTGAAAAGGGGCTTTCGACCAGCTCTCAAACCCGTCGTTCCATCCGCGTTGCCGAGGAAAAACCGAAAAGACCTTTGAAGATGCCCGTCGTTTCTTCACCGGCAGGTTCGAACCCGGCGCGTTCATAGAGTGCGCGGGCACGCGGATTGGTGTCGATGACGTCCAGCCGCACACGGGCAAGGCTCCGTCCCCGGGCTTCTTCGCAGACCGCCTCCAGGAGCCTGCCGCCGACGCCTTTTCCGCGCGCGTCTGCGCTTACAAATATTCCGTCCATCAAGAGAATGTCCGGCTCGGTTTCCCTATCCAGCATATCGAGAAGCAGGCCGCGCCAGAGACCGCCGAACAGGCCGTAGACAGCCGCCATTTCCTTGAAGCCGCCGCCGGTCAGCGCGCCATCGCCGGTCTTGTAGCCCGCCATGCCCGTCAGGCGGCCGTCCGGGGTGAGGGCACTGATGGCAAAACGCGGGTCGAGAATGCGCTCGAGGAGACAAAGCGCCTTCGCCTCCGGGGCAAGCACCTTGCCGAGTTTTCCCGAAAAGGCCTGCCAGAACAGTCTGGCGGCAACCGGCCTCTGGTTTTCGGGGAACCCGGCCACAATGCGGACATCGGCCGTCATGCCGCCGGCCCTAGCGGACGACAACCGCCGTGCCTGTGGCACTGACCATGAGCATGGATCCGTTCTGGCCGACCGTTTCGTAATCGAGATCAACGCCGATCACGGCATTGCCGCCCAGTGCCTGCGCGCGGGCGCTCATTTCGTCGAGGGCTATCTGGCGCGCCTTCGCCAGTTCCTGCTCATAGGCGCCCGACCGGCCACCGACAATGTCGCGGATGCCCGCGAAAATATCCTTGAAGAGATTGGCGCCCAGGATCGCTTCGCCGGTCACCAGCCCCTTGTAATCCAGGTCCCGGCCCTCGATGGTGTTGGTCGTGGTGATCAGCATGAATGTTCTCCTGTATCAAAACCCGTTCCAAGAAATGGGTCGCAACCGGAAACATTACAAGAAACGGTTTCGGAGACCTTTCCCTTGGAAGCGGGATATTCCAAGGTTCCCTTCCGGGCACCTTGTGCCAGGCCGGTTTCCGTGTTGACATAAATACCAACCGGTTGGTATGTTTTCGGTCAACAAGGAGACGAGATGGCCAAAGCCGGAAAAGCGACCGCGAAGGACAAGCTGCTGGACGCAGCGCTGAAGATCGTGCGTGAAAAAGGATATTCGTCCACGAATGTCGACGAGATCTGCGCGGCGGCAGGCGTTACCAAGGGCGGTTTCTTCCACCACTTCAAGAGCAAGGAAGACTGGGCGGTGGCCGCTGCCAGTCACTGGTCGGATGTGACGGGCGCGCTGTTTGAGACCGCACCCTATCACCAGCCGGACGACCCGCTGCAGCGTGTTCTGGCCTATGTGGCGTTCCGGAAGGACATGATCAGCGGCGCGCTTTCCGAATTCACCTGTTTGCTCGGCACCATGGCCCAGGAAGTCTACGGCACGCATCCGGCCATCCAGACCGCTTGCTGGGAGGGCATTGCAGGTCACGCCCGGACGCTGGAAGCCGATATCGAGGCGGCAATGGCGAAATACGGATCGGACGGTTCATGGACCGCTGAATCGCTCGCCCTGCACACCCAGGCCGTCATCCAGGGGGCCTTCATTCTCGCCAAGGCAAGCGGGCAACCGGTCAGGGCGGCCGAAAGCGTCGACCATCTCTATCGCTACATCGAATTGCTGTTTGCGGCGGAAAAAACAAACCGACAGACCTGAAACCCAAGGCAGCACCGTTGGCGAATGGTCAACGCCGGATCCGCTTAAACGGCATTTACCGGACCGGAATGACCGGTACCGGGGCAAGCCGTCCCGGACCGGACCCGCGCACCCAAATGCCCGGCGGGCCGCCCGGCCATCATCAACCAGACCGGCCTGTTGATGGCGTTCATCAAGCCGTTCCTGAAGAACGAAACTCCAAAGAGCATTTTCGCCCGGTAGATGCGTTACGGCCGGCCTACCGGCCAGCCGCCACGCTTACACTCCGGCCACCCGGTCTCACCCTTGCCAGCCGCCGATATTGAGTGTGAACGCAGCTATATTCCGCAACGTCAATTTTCCTACAGTTAGTCAAAGTTTTATGCTAGGCTTTTCAGCATACACGCTAAATTATTGTATGAATTACCAATTTCCTTGACGTAATCCGCTCGCGCAAATTCCGACACGCGCGGACGTCGTTGGCTGTGAACTTTGATTTACAAAGGGAGACAAAGTAATGACGGAATGGAGCATAAAGGCAAGAGAACTCGCGAACTGCAACTGCAACTACGGCTGCCCGTGCCAGTTCGGTGTGCTGCCGACCACCGGCAATTGCGAAGCGGTCGTCGTCTACGACATCGAACAGGGCCATTATGGCGACACCAAGCTCGACGGCCTGAAGGCGGCGGGTGTCTACAAGTGGCCAGGCGCCATCCATGAAGGCAACGGCCAGATGCAGCTGATCGTAGACGAGCGCGCCACGGCCGATCAGAAGGCCGCGCTGGAAGCCATCATGACCGGCGAGGACACCGATGAAATGGCGACCATGTGGTTCGTCTTTTCCAAAATGGCTCCAAACCGGCACCCGACCCTGTCCGCGGCGATCGAAGCCGACTGGGACCAGGAAGACCGGACCGGCAAGGCCAAGGTGGCAGGCGTTTTCGACATTGACGTCGGACCGATCCCGAATATCGTCACCGGCGATCCGCACCGGGTCTCCATCCAATTGCCCAACGGGTTCGAGTTCCGCCACGCCGAAATGGCGTCCGGCACCTCGCGGACCAGCGGCGGGGAAATTTCCATGCAGTTCAGCGGAACGCATGCCCATCTCGCCAACCTCAACCTGACCCATAAGGGAGTCGCCGCCTGAGTGCGGCAGAAACCCGCCATGACGGCTCAGAGCACGGCACCGGAACCCGGAGCAGTTGAACGACTGCTCCGGAGAGATCAGCTGATCGTTGCCTGCGCGGCGGGACTTCTGGTCCTGTTGGCAGGACTCTACACGGTCTTCGGTGTCGGCATGGACATGACGGCGGTCGAAATGACACAGATGGCGCGGCCCATCGGCGACCCCATGGCCATGCCCATGACGCCTGTCTGGACCGTCGGCTACGCCCTTCTGGTTTTCCTGATGTGGTGGATCATGATGATCGCCATGATGACCCCGAGCGCGGCGCCCATGCTGCTTCTCTACACCGCCCTGAAAAGGATGGGGCCGGAAAGCAGCAGGGCCGTTCTCTATTCAGCGCTTTTCCTGTCCGGCTATCTGATTGCCTGGGCGGTGTTCAGCGCGCTGGCCGCCGGCCTGCAGTGGGGCCTTGAAAGCATCGATCTCGTCAGCGGGTCTATGATGGCGCTCAAGTCGCGCTGGTTTGCGGGCGCCGTCCTGCTGGCGGCCGGGCTCTACCAGTTTTCCCCGCTCAAACATTCCTGTCTCACCCAATGCCGCTCGCCTGCGCAGTTTCTTGCCGAACACCGCCATCCCGGGCTCTTCGGCGCTGTGCGCATGGGGGCCGACCACGGCCTCTATTGCCTCGGTTGCTGCTGGGCCCTGATGGCGCTGCTGTTTGTCGGCGGCATCATGAACCTTTACTGGATCGTCGGGCTGACGCTTTTCGTACTGGTCGAAAAACTCAGCCCCAGGGGCATCTATCTGGCGCGCGCGGGCGGGGCCCTCCTGATGCTGGCGGGGCTCTACTTTCTGGCAGCCGGCCTGACCGGCTTCTGAACGGCGCGGGTGGAGACCCTGGCCACCGCATCCGGCGCCCATTTTGGCTATCGCGTTCGGTTCCCCTGATGCTCGGCATCGCTGTCGGACTCGCTTCCATGTCGGCGGTCTCCGCGCTCGGCCTTGCAGGCGTCCTGCTGGCCATTCCCGGCCTGCTGATACTGATCAAGTCGCTCGGCTCGATCTACCTGGTCTGGCTGGTCTGGCTTCTCGCCCGCAGCGGCGCCCCCGGTTCGAAAGGCAGCGTCGGGAAACCAATTACGGTGCTCGGAGGGGTCCTGATGCTATATTACAATCCGAAGGGTTGGGCGATGACGGCAGGTGCGGCCGCTTCATTCGCCGCACTGATGGAAGATCCGGTCCAACTGGCAGCCCTGCTGGGCGCAACCTTCGGCGTTGCTGCAGTTGCTTCGCTATCCCTTTGGTGCCTGGCGGGCCAGACATTGGCCAGAGTCCTGAGGGACGAATGGCAATGGCGGACACTCAATCTGGTGCTCGCCGTCCTGCTCATGGCGTCAATCGTGCTCATGTGGCTCTAGGATCAGGGCCTGCAGCGCGACAACAGCGTCTGGACAGCTTCATCGAACACTTCGATAGTCTCATCGGAGCGGGCAGCCAGATGAGCACCTTCAAGCAACGCGAGCGTCGCGCGGGCCTCCTGGGCCGGGTCGGTTATTCCGGCGATTGTCTTGTCAGCGCTGCCAAGCACGTAGACGTCTCGAATCCAGTCGATCATCATCTTGCGAAATGCACTGATCTTGGCCTTCACATCATCCGTAAGACTCTCACGGCTCGCGATGAAGGAAACGCACAGGCATAGCGTCTTGCCGCCATTGAGGGCGTCCCGGTAAAAGTCAATCAGGGCCTTGAGGCGTCCGGCAGCCGTCTCGTGCCGCGAGTCGATTTGAGCGCAGGTGCGCTCAAGGCAGGCGTGGTAGCGATCCATCAACGCGGCGGACAGGGCTGCCTTTGTTGGAAAATGGTAGTGAATGGAAGCTTTGCGAATTCCAACGGCTTCTGCCAGATCCGCGTAGCTGAAGCCGTCGAATCCGCGTGCGCGCGAGGCATGTTCCGCGCTATCCAGCAGGGCTGTTTTCGTGTCGGTGGTCATGTCTTTTCTGAC
This sequence comes from Roseibium sp., assembly GCF_050301095.1. GTDB lineage: Bacteria > Pseudomonadota > Alphaproteobacteria > Rhizobiales > Stappiaceae > Roseibium. The sequence goes on along the minus strand of NZ_JBNKYW010000299.1, from coordinate 4,913 downwards.
TTTTTGCGCTTTCAACTTTTCTCAGGACAGTCTCCGCCGCCTCCAGTGCGCCCTCGAGATAACCGCCGAAATGAGTAGCGACTTCCGTACCGCCTAGCAACACACGATCCTCCCAGAGGTTCGTCAAGGCATGGGGCAGTCCATACTGCGGATGCGCAAAAAGTGGTTGAAGATCCGGTTCGGTTGCGGTGAGCGCATCAGCGGCCCAGTCCTTCAGGTAGAGCTCTTTCGGTTCTGCTGCCGCAGGGCCGAACAGCCTTTCAAGCTGCGACAGCAGGGCTTTGCGCAGGCTCCGTTCCTCAGAACGAGCGCGCGGAGGGACCCCGATGAAACCGAAAAGCGCGTGGAAGGATCCGTCTTCAGCCGACGCATCGTGTATTTCGGCCATGGGACCGCGCCGGCTCATGACATCGCCTGAAAGACCGGCTTCACGCCAGAAGGCACGCTCAAAGACGGCGACCGCCTTGGCTTGTCCCGCCATCCAGGTCGCGATTCCGTTCATCGCTGCGGTTGCCCGCCCGGGCAGGGCGGGGGAGAACGCGATCTTCGCGGCGATGCGCGGGGGAAGTGCAAGGACAACACGTTCCGCGATGATCGACCGGCCATCCCCGGTGGTCGCCCGGACACCATCGGCCAGCTTGCGGAGTTGCGTGATCCGGGTTGACGTCAGCACCCTCTTCGGAGGCAGCTTGCCCGACAGAGCGGGCACAAGCGCGCCAAGGCCTCCAACCAGTCTGCAGGAGCCCTGCATCGAAGCAAACCCGCGCCCGCGCTGCACGTTGCCCAGCTCATCTTCGTATGTCAGTTGACCGGATGCGTATTGTTCAAACCGGGTGAGACCGAGCTCGGAGACGAGCGACTCGATCCTTGGTTGCCCGGGCCAGAACCAGGCCGGGCCCAGGTCGAAATAACCGCCATGTGCCGTCTCCGTCAGAATGCGCCCGCCAAGCCTCTCCCGGGCTTCCACCAGCAAAAACGGGTGTTTCCGCTCCGCCAGCCGGCTGGCCAGACCGAGGCCGGCCAACCCGCCACCAATGATCAGGGTTCCGGTCTGCATCCTTCAGAACCCTTCAGACGCGGGCCGCAGGTCCAGCTCATGAGTCCAGGCCGACCCGGGTTGCTGCGCCAGTTGCCAGTAAGCCTCCGCAATCTCTTCCGGTTTCATCATTTTCGAGGGATCCAGGCTGTGCAGGTTTCGTGATCGTTCCGTGTCGATAATCCCATCGAGAATGACATGGGCCACGTGCACCCCCAAGGGCTGGTATTCGCGGGCCAGCGATTGGGTCAAGCCGCGCAGGGCGAACTTTGCAGAGGCAAAGGCCGAGAACCTGGCGCCACCGCGCAAGGATGCGGTTGCGCCCGACACGACAAGAGTGCCGCCGCCGCCCCGCACCATGGGCTGCAGCACGGATTGCGCCAGGACCACGAGCGTCTGGACCATGGAGGTCCATGTGCGCTCGAAATCGGCAAGCGCCGTTTCGGCAAAGGGCGCTATCACAAGTTCCGCGGTGTTGTGAACCACGATCCTGGGCGGGCCATGCAGGGCAATCAGGTTGCCGATCCGGTCGGCCACCTCTGCCTCGTCGGAAAGGTCGATCTCGTGAAACATCCCGACAGGATCAGCCGGCCGCGTCCGGCCGAGCCCGACCGGATGCATTCCGGCCGCTTCGAAACGGGCCAGCAGGGACTGGCCAAGACCAGCCCCCGCACCGGCGACAAGCGCCATATTGTTGCTGCTTCCCATTGGTCACACCGCCGGGGGCTGCGCAAAGGGCAGGTGGCCGGATTTCATCCAGATCCTTGCACCGTCCGGTCCGGCCTTGATCGAAAGGCCTTCACCTTCAGGCAAGCGCAGCCAACCGTTCCTTTCCAGAGTGTCGTCACCAGACGTGATTTCACCATCGATGACCAGAACCTCAATTCCTCCCTCGGCGTTGGAGGACATCGTCGCTCCGGCATCAAGATGATAATAGGTAACAATCTCGCGGTCGTCTTCGTGCAATACCGCCGAGGCAACCCCGTTCACCGGGGAGCCCAGCTCCTCGGCCATGTTTTTACGGAACTGGTTGCGGTCTTCCATGTCGAACTGCCAGAGCTTGACAAAGATGGTACAGCCGCGTTCCGAACCGGGCGTGTGCCTGGTGGTCGGCGGATTGCGCACGTAGGTCCCTGCCGAAAAGTCTCCGTGTTCGTCCTGGAACACTCCGTCCAGCACGATAAACTCTTCGCCGCCGGTATGCGTGTGGGCCGAGAACCGGCTTCCGGGGGCGTAACGAACGATGGTTGTCGCGCGCGCCACTTCGCCGCCAATCCGGTCCAGCATCCGCCGGTCCACCCCCTTCACGGGGGAGGCTTGCCAGTCCAGCTCGTCGGAGTGGACAACGACGCGGGCAGTGAAATCCGAGTTGATTTCCATTGATTCATTCCGTTTCGACTTGCGTGGGGTGTTGCATCAAGCGGCGATCGAGGGCCGCGAAGCGACGTTCGCGCGCCAGGCAAGGAGGTTTTCCAGGCTCTCAGGGATCTCGATGCCTGCAAAGTCAGCGAAAGCCAGGCCGGCGAATGCGGTGATATCGGCCATTGAGAACCTGTCGCCGGCGAGATAGGCGTTTTCGGACAAGACTGTGTCCAGATAGACCATGGTGCCGCTCGCAACTTCCTTCTGCTTGTTCCCCCATTCCGCGCATTGAAAGGTCTCCAGGTCAGGTCCCAGGCCGGGCGTTGCATGGTGGAAATAGGCGCCGACGGCATTCAAAAGACCGTTCTCCGCGCGAAGATTCATCATGGCGATCTGCGCACGTTCCCTCGGTGTTTCACCGGTGAGCGATGGTCCGTCGAACGCGGCATCGATATATTCCGTGATGGCATTGCATTGGGAGATAAATGTGCCGTCCTCCAGTTCAAGACACGGCACAACCGCATCCGGGTTCTTGGCCCTGTACTCCGGTGTCCGGTGCTCGCCTCCCATCACATCGACAGGTACGAACTCCACCTTTTCCGTCACGCCTTTTTCGGCAAGGGCAATCCGTACACGCGCCGGGTTTGGAAATCCGTCGACATCATAGATCTTCATGAAAGACCCTCCTTCATTTGGTTAGATAACGTTACCTACCTATCAGTAGGTAGATTAATTGACAACTCCCCAAACCCGAATGCCGGTGACTTCCCGAAATTGTGAAGTCGCGTCCGGCCGTGACGTCGTGTGAGATTTTCCTGCGAAGCTGGGCACGGTGGGGCCTGGCGGGCACGTCAGGGCTCGGTCTTGTGGAATTGCGGCTTCAGGACAGACGAGCACCTGCGGGCGCTTCGTTTCCGGCATTTTGTCTCCCGGCGGCACTCGCACCGGTTTCTTGAAGCAAATGGCATTTTGGCAAGGTAGTTTGCGCCGAACGCGCTATTGTCCATTACCTTGCCTGATCAATCAGAGGACGCCCATGAAAGCCGTACTGTTCGAATGCTTTGCCGAGACCCCGAAACTGGCGACGCTGCCCGATCCGGAACCGGCACCGCACGGCGTCGTGCTCAAGGTCGGGGCGACCGGCGTGTGCCGCAGCGACTGGCACGGCTGGATGGGGCACGATCCGGACATCGTGTTGCCGCATGTGCCGGGCCACGAGCTGGCCGGAACGGTGGTGGCGACGGGCAAGGACGTCACCCGCTGGAAGGCGGGCGACCGGGTGACCGTGCCCTTTGTCGGCGGCTGCGGCGCCTGCCCGGAATGCCACGCCGGGCACCAGCAGGTCTGCCACAACCAGTTCCAGCCCGGCTTCACCCACTGGGGCTCCTTCGCCGAATTCGTCGGTATCCATCAGGCCGATCTCAATCTGGTCGCCCTGCCGGAGACCATGGATTTTGCCACCGCCGCCAGTCTTGGCTGCCGCTTCGCCACCTCGTTCCGCGCCATAGTCGACCAGGGCCGGACTTCCGCCGGCGAATGGGTGGCGGTACACGGCTGCGGCGGCGTCGGCCTGTCGGCGATCATGATCGCCAATGCCATCGGCGCCAATGTGGTGGCCGTCGACATTTCGGACGAAAAACTGGAGCTGGCCCGCGGTCTCGGCGCGGTCGCCACCGTCAACGCCAGCGAGACCTCGGATGTGGCCGCCGCTGTGATCGAGATGACCAAAGGCGGGGCGCATGTCTCCGTCGATGCGCTCGGCCATCCCGCCACCTGTTTCAACTCCATCCAGAACCTGCGCCGGCGCGGCCGCCACGTGCAGATCGGCCTGATGCTGGCCGATCACGCAACCCCGCAGGTGCCGATGGCCAAGGTGATCGCCCATGAACTGGAAATCCTCGGCAGCCACGGCATGCAGGCCCACCGCTACGGCGCCATGCTGGACATGGTGGCAACCGGCAAGCTGAGCCCGGACAGGCTGATCGGCGAGACCATCAGCCTGGAACAATCCATTGCCGCGCTGACCTCCATGGACACGTTCAGCTCCGTTGGCGCAACGGTGGTGACCAGTTTCTGACGGTGGTGGCAAGGCGAAATCGAGTAGCCTCACGCCGCCCGCCTCGACACATCCTCTCCCCGGTAGCTTAGCGCCTCGGCCAGGTGGATGCGGCCGACCGTGTCCTGACCGTCGAGGTCGGCCAGGGTGCGGGCGAGCTTGAGGACGCGGTGGTAACCGCGGGCGCTCATGCGGAGCCGTTCGGCGGCTTCGCGCAGGAAGGCAAGGCCCCTTGCGTCGGGCCTCGTCATGGTTTCGACGGCGGAAGCCGGCGCCTGGGCGTTGGTGCGGCAGGCAAGGCCGAGCTCCAGAAACCGCTGTTCCTGGATTTTGCGGGCGGCAATCACGCGTTCGGCCACGACGGCAGAAGGTTCGGCATCCGCCGGGCCGATGAGGTCGACCGCAGTGACAGCGGGCACCTCGATCCATCAACTAACGCTCAACGCGCTCGACGTGGCC
>NZ_JBNKYW010000298.1:0-13309 GCF_050301095.1 Roseibium sp. | reverse complement strand
CAGAACGAAGACTAAGATTTCTGTTTTTTAAAAACAGAAAACGCGAAAGCCCGGCGGAGACGCCGGGCTTTTTTGTTTATGGACCGGCAGTCCCAAAGCCCCCAGCAAATAAACCGCCTTCAGGTTGAAGTTTGCAACTTCCTCTCCCAATCTAGGGAAATGTTTGTTCGATTTGTTTGCAACCGGCCCCACCCGACAGTCGACGCGGAACTTGGCATGTTCACGGCACGTGACGAGATCGACTTCTCCCAACTCAAGGGAAGCGTCCAGAAAGCACATGAAGAAGCGTTTTACTGGTTTAGCTCCAAGGGCGGCGGCCAACTGAAATATCCGAAGTTGCGAGGAAAACAGCGTACGTATGAAGTCAGAAAATCGCTGTTCTGGTTCAAATCGGACGCACGTTTCTTTCTGTCTGACGGAGGCCGAATGGTGGACCGGGCGCGGCAGCTGGCTGCCGCACTGACCGTGGCCGGATGCGAAATCCGGGAAATCAGGATGCGCGACCCGGGCAAGATTCTGTGGGAAGATTCAAATCAGGTTCTGGCATTTCCCGGTGAGACCGCTGTGCCGAAAGCCTTTTGAACGCGCCTGGATCCGGGCCCTCTTTATTTGCACTTCAGACGACTCTTTAAGAATATGCATCTGATCTGAGTTTTGAAAACACCGCATTCAGAAAGCTACCCATGCGCCCGATCGTCCTTGCATTTCTGACGCTCTTCTGGACAGCCCCGGCGCTAGCGGACATCACCCGCACGCCGGAAAGCTGGCAGGTGACGGAAGACTTCGGCAAGAGCCGGGAGGCCCGCTCGTCCCTGAGCGGGGCGGCTTGCGCGAACCCCACAAATGTCTGCCTCGCCGTCAATGACGAGAAGAAATACGCCCAGTTCTTCACCATCGACGGCAATAGCGTCTCGCCGGGACCTATCCTTCCTCTGCTTCCCAAGAAGATCGGCGGCGTGGAGATGAAGGAGATCGACGCGGAAGCAGTCGCCTATTCGCCCGCGACGAAGGACGGGGAAGACGCATACTTTTATGTCACGGGGTCGCATGGCCTTTCCCGGGCCGGGAACCTGAGGCCATCACAATTCTTCGTTTTCCGCATTCCGGTCGCCCCTGCCACCGGACTGCCCGCCTATTCCTTCAACGGCAAGGACGCTGTCAGGGAAATTTCCAGGTCAGCACTTCTCAGGGAGGTCCTGAAGACAAACGAGGTTCTCGGGCTCCATGCGGAACAAAAACTGGATCGAAACGGCATCACCATCGAAGGGCTTGCGGCCGCCGGTGACGAGTTGCTCTTCGGGCTCCGGAGCCCGTGCATTTCCGGTCACGCCCTGATCCTGCACGTCTCGCGCTCCGCTCTCTTCGGGGCTGAGGTGCCAAAAGCGCAGGTCACTGCCGTCAAGCTTGGCGACAACGTCGGGATACGGGATCTGACCAAGGCCGGGACCGGCTTCCTGATCCTGTCCGGCCGCAGCGACGACCGGCGCGGCGACGAGGCCATGACCTGCGGCGAAAAGCGCCGCCCGCCAGCCCCGAAACCGGCGGTCTGGTTCTGGAGCGGCGGCAAGGACGATCACGAACCGGTCTTTCTGGGCGAGCTTCCGGGCCTGAAAACATCCGACAGCGCGGAAACCCTGCTGCTTCTGGAAGAAACGGGTAAACACTACCGCGTGCTCGTGCTGCTCGACGGCGTCGAAAACGGAGATCCCGTTGAATTCAGTATCCCGAAGTAGGACGTCAGGCCCGCTGCCGCAGGATTCGGCTGAAATACTCGTAAAGTTCCTCATGCGCGCTGAGCGGAAGAACATCGGCGACATGCTGGTCCGGGCGCACCACCACCATGCAGCCATGAGCGCGGTCGATCCCTCGCATGTCGAATATGTCGCTGCCCCCTTTGAAGTCCGGACAGAACATCTTTTCGTAATCCCGCAGGCCGTAACGCCCCTTGGCCGGCAGCAGGAACGGATGCATTGCCTCCAGGGCAAGCTCCCGGTGCGGTTGCTGGAAGACCGCCCTGACATCGATAACCGCATCGATATCCTCTCCGGCTGCCGTGCACCTCAGCACTGGTGAATGCGGGGATGACTGCAAAAACTCGCAAAGAGCCTGAATGCAAGAGCCGTCGGATGCCGGGTCTCCCTCGCCCGCGAAGGCGAAGAGACGCCAGCGTCCATCGGCCTTGACGGTGTGCCCCAGATGCACCGGCTTGGCATCCGCCAGCCGGATCACGGGCGCGGAATGAAAGCGCATTCCGATTGGAAATCCCGCCGCCAGTTGCTGGTATCTGCCGTCGCCCGTCAGCACCGACGGCCGGTATCTGGAGGCGGTGCCCGCGGTGTAGCGGCCGTGCTGCACGAAATACTTCTGGACTTCAGCCGGATCGACCCCGCCCGGGTTGCTTTCCGACCTGACCGGTGCGCTCAGCATGTGCGACCATTCCTTATCGAAATCGATGAGGGTCTGCGCGATGTCCTTGCGCTCAGAGGAATAGGTGGCCAGCAACTCCGGGCCGCTCAGCCCCTTGAGCACATGGGCCAGTTTCCAGCCGAGATTGAAGGTGTCCTGCATGGACACATTCATCCCCTGCCCGGCTTTCGGACTGTGGGTGTGGCAGGCATCGCCCGCGATGAATACGCGCGGCAGGCGGGCACCGGCCCGCTCTTCCGGAACGTCGTCGAACTTTTCGCAGATGCGCTGGCCGATCTCGTAGACCGACCACCAGGCAACTTCCTTCACGTCGAGCGAATAGGGATGAAGAATGCGTCGCGCCGCGGCAACCAGGTGCTCTACGGTGATGTTCCGGCTGGCGACACGCTCGTTTTCATTGAGCTTGTCGAGTTCAACATAGATGCGGACCAGATAGCCTCCTTCCCGCGGAATGATCAGGATACTTCCATCACCGGAGGACTGGATCAGCGTCTTGAGCCGAATATCGGGAAAATCGGTGACGGCAAGCACATCCATCACTCCCCAGGCCTGATTGGCGGAATCGCCCGCAAGGTCCCTTCCCAGAGACCTGCGCACCGCGCTGCGCGCACCATCGCAGCCGACAACATATTTCGCCCGGAGGGTTTCCACCTGGCCTTCATGCTCCGGGTCCGTGCGCTCCAGGCGCACCGTCACCGGATGACTTGCCTCTGACACGGCATCCGCGATTTCAAGACCGGCAAGGCGTCTCGAATAATTCGGTTCCAGCCGGCTCGCAGAGTTTTTCATGACATCCAGATAGAAATCATGCACCCGGGCCTGGTTCAGGATCACATGCGGGAACTCCGAAAGCCCGTCCTCGACATCCTGAACCCGGCCGCTTCGGGCGATGTTTTCCGGCGCTAACGGGTCCGGTTTCCAGAATATGGTCTCATTGACCCAATAGGCCTCCTTCACCACTCTTTCCGCGAAGCCGAAGGCGTGAAACATCTCCATCGTCCGGCAGGCGACACCGTCTGCCTGACCGAGTTTCATCGGACCGTGTTTCTGGTCGACGATCCGGGTGGTGACGTCGGGAAAGGCTGAAAGCTGCGCTGCAAGCGTGAGGCCTGCCGGACCGCAGCCGACTATCAGAACGTCGACCGCTTCCGGCAGTGTCTCCGTATTGGCAAGCCTCGCTGCATTTTCTGTCAGCTCGCTAATGTCCGGATCACCGGCCCGGAACCCGTTGAGGTGGAATTGCATGGGTTGGCTCCCTTCGCCTTGTTCGATGGGGCCACACGGGAAATGATTTTTGCTGTCAAATCCGCCATTCCGTTCCGGAAGGCGGCTCCCGCATGAGATGTTCACAAGAAGATGCCCGGACAGGCATCGACAGGACATCGATAAAGGAAGTATACTGATTATCAGCATGCTGTCAATAAAATCAGCATACTTCCTATTTTAATCTCAAGGGAGCACGCAATGCCGGATTTGAAGGACATGCCGGGACACCTGATCCGCAGGCTGCAACAGATCGCAGTCGCGGTGTTTCATGGCGAAGTGGAAGCGGCAGGTTTCGACCTGACACCGGTTCAGTTTGCGGCCCTCTTCAGGGTCAGCACGAACCCGGGTGTCGACCAGGTGACGCTTGCCGGCCTGATCGCCTACGACCGGACGACCATTGCCGGAGTGGTGGACCGGCTGGTCCAGAAGGGATTTCTGTCGCGCAAGGTCAGTGAGAAGGACAGGCGCGCGCGTGTACTGCATATGACGCCAAAAGGCCTGACGGCACTGGAACAACTCACTCCGGCAGTGCTGGAAGCCCAAAAGGTCATACTGAGCGGCCTGGAAGAAGAAGAAGCGGCGGAATTCATGCGCCTCCTGCGCAAGGCGACCGAGGCACTCAACGATCTCAGCCGCGCACCGCTGCGGGCAAAACCGGCAGGGTCAAAGCAGGACTGAAACCCGTGAAACGGCCAAGGTTTGGCCCGGCCTTTACTTTTGCGCCTGCTCCTTTACGCTCGGAACGATACGACGAGCACCCGCAGAAACCTTCGCGGCCTCAAAACTCACCCCCAGACAGAATTGCGATAGCCCCATGACCGAAGCCAAGAGCGGCGACACGGTTCGTCTTCACTACAAGGGTACGCTGGACGACGGCTCCGTTTTTGACAGTTCCGAAGGCCGCGAACCGCTTGAGTTCACCGTCGGGTCCGGCCAGATCATCCCCGGCCTCGACCGTGCCATTCCGGGCATGAAGGTCGGTGACGAAAAAACGGTCCGTATAGACGCGGAAGACGCCTATGGCCCTCACAATCCGGCGGCCAAACAGGCGGTTCCGCGCACGCATATCCCGGAAACCGTGCCGCTATCCATCGGCCTGCAACTGCAGGCACAAACCGAGAATGGCCAGATGATGACCGTGACGGTTGTCGAGATTTCGGACGAGGAAGTGATTCTCGACGCCAACCACCCGCTGGCGGGCAAGGCGCTGACCTTCGAAATCCAGCTGACCGGCATCAACTGATCGGAGCGGACGTTCAGTGAAGCGTTATCGGCCAGAAGCGACCTGATTGCGCTTGAGCAAGTGGCATCATCCCGGCCAAGCGTAGCGCGAGCCGGGACCGGAGAGCCAAAGCCCAGACGTTGATCTACCCCGGCAACGGGCAGTCCCGGGCTCACCGATCCCGGATCTTCGCTTCGCTGCGTTCGTGATGACGAAATCCAGAAAAAAGCCCCGCGATTTCCCGCGGGGCTTTTCTTTGTGGCCAGGCTCGGACAATACCGCACCCGGACCGATTTTTTTCACAACGTCAGTTCATGAAGACGCTGTCGTTGGCCTTCTGGACTTCCTCCTTGAACAGGCCGAGCAGTTCGTTCGCCTTGGCGTCGAGGTTTTCCGCAACATGCGTTTCGAAGGCAGGCTGGGCGGCAGCCGCCATGGCGCTGCGCTGTTCCGCGCTGAGTGCCGTCACTTCCATCTTGTCCATCAGGCCGGCAAGGCCCCGGTCCGAAGCTTCAATGATGCGGGACAGGCCACGGCTGGCGGTCACGCAGGACTCGGCCGCATAGCGCAGGGCCTTCTGCTGGTCCTCTGTGAGGCCTTCAAAGAAGTCACGGTTGACCATGAAGGTATAGGGCGAGAACAGATGGTTGGTCAGCGTCAGATACTTCTGAACTTCGGAGAAATTCGCGAAGGAAATGATCGGCACCGGGTTCATCTGGCCGTCGATCACGCCGGTCTGCAGCCCGGAATAAACCTCACCCCAGGACAGCGGATAGGCCTGGGCGCCGAGCGCCTTGATGATCGTCTGGTGGGACGGCAGCGTCATGGTGCGGATGCGGATGCCATCGAAATCCCCCAGATTGGCGATCGGATGCTTGGAGTTGGTCACCGCGAAGAAGCCGCCCGTATCCGGGAAACCCAGCACGACGACGTCGCCGAGCGTGGCCTCGATGTCGGCGGCCAGCGCCTTGCCGAACGGCCCGTCGAAGACCTCGTAGGTCGCCGCATTGTCGGCGAAGGCAAACGGCAGGTTCAACACGTCGATGCGCGGATAGTAGCTGGCGAGCGCGCCGGTCGAGGTGAGCGTCGCCTGGATGACACCATCACGCACGTGCTGCACATGTTCGGCCGCCGAGCCGAGCTGGTTGGAGCCGAAGACCTCCACTTCGACCGCACCATTGGTGTCGGCATTGACAATGTTGGAGAAGACCGCCGTGCAGGCGTGTGCCGGGTTCTCAAACGGATCGGTCTTGTTGTCGTGACCGAACTTCAGCACCTTGCCGTCAGCAAGTGCGCTCCCGGTCATGAGTGTCGCAACAAGGCCGACGGCCAGTCCTTTTGCCAGTTTTTTCATGAGTATCTCCATTCCTCTGTCTGGTGGTTTCTTGTTATTGGGCAAACCCGAAAGCGCGCGGCAGATAGAGCGCCGCACTCTCCCAGAAGGCGAAAACGAACAGCACCGCCACTTCCGCGACCAGGAATGGCCCCAGCTTGACGGCGATGCGTTCCAGCTTCTCTCCGGTAACCGAAGAGAGAACGAACAGGCAGGCGCCGACGGGCGGCGTCATCAGCGAGATATTGAGCGCAAGCACGAAGATGATGCCGGCATGGATCGGCTCCAGGCCGACCTGGGCCGTCAGCGGCACGAGAACCGGCGCCAGGATGATGAGGATGGCGGTGATGTCCATGACCATGCCGACGACCAGCAGCAGGCCGATGATGATCGCGATCACCGCGAACCGGCTGTCGGCTATACCCAGGATGGTTTCGGCCAGCATCTGCGGAATTTTCTCAAAGCTCATCCACCAGCCGAGAATGCCGGCAAAGGCGATGATGACGAAGATCACGCCGGTGATGCGGGCCGTGCGCACCAGCATCTGGTAGAAGGCCTTCAGGGTCAGCGTGCGGTAGACGAAGGCGCCGATGAAGAGCGCATAGGCCACCGCGATCGAAGCGGCTTCCGTCGGTGTGACGACCCCCCCGAGAATGCCGCCCAGAATGATGACGGGCATCAGCAGCGCGGTGATCGAGGACACGAAGACCCGCCAGATTTCCTTCAGGTTCGCGCGCCGCTCCGCCTTGGGCAGGCTGTTTCGGGTCGCCCCCAGGGCGATAACCGTCATGCAGACCGCGCAGATGACCAGCCCGGGCAGGATGCCCGCCGCGAACAGCCCGCCGATGGAGACCCCCATCAGCGATCCGTAGACAACCATCAGACCGGACGGCGGGATGGTCGGACCGATGATGGATCCGGCGGCGGTCACCGCGCAGGCGTAGTCTCGGCGGTAGCCTTCCTTGACCATGGCCGGCACCAGGGTCCGCCCGAAAGCGGCCGCATCCGCGGTCGCCGACCCGGTGAGGCCCGCGAAGAACACCGATGCCAGCATGTTGGTATGGGCAAGCCCGCCCCGGAAATGCCCGACGAGCACCTGCGCCAGTTTCACCAGCCGGTCGGTAATGCCGGTCTGGTTCATGATTTCGCCGGCAAGGATGAAGAACGGCATGGCCAGGAAGGGGAAGATGTTGAGGCCATTGAAGATCCGGCTCGGCCCGATGGCCAGGAACTGATCCCCGCCCATGTCGATCAGTCCGACCACACCGGCAGCGCCAATGGCAAAGCCGATGGGCATGCCGAGCAGGACAAAGCCGATGAAAACCGCTGCGACGATCATGCCGAAGCCTCCTGAAAGGGGGGAACATCCAGATGGGTGCCGCTGTCACGGATCATGGCCAGGACGGTCTGGATGGCGGCAAGGCCGGCAGCCGTGGGTATGGCGGCATAAAAAGGCTGCAGGCTGATGCCGAAAATCATGGCCTGGCGTTTCGCTCCGCTCTCCGCGAAGCCGAGCCCGTACCAGAAAACGTAGAAAAACAGTGCAAGGATGCAGAGATCGATAGCAACGAGCACCGTCCTTCTGAGCGGAACGGGCACGCGCATGATGGCGGCGGTCAGGCCGATGTGATCGCGCCGGGCAATGCCGGAGGAGACCGCCAGCATGGCCGCCCAGATCATCAGATAGCGCGCGATGATCTCCGGCCAGGGCAGTTGCCAGTGAAACAGATACCGGTCGACAACCCCGAGCCAGACATCCAGAACCAGCAGCACCATCAGCAGGGCGATTACCGCCTCGACACCTGCATTCAGCCGCGCGCTGGATTTAGCAGCCCACTCCCTCATGACATCCTCCCAAATGTATCTGAATTACATTTTTTGGATCAAAAACGGATTTCGTCAAGCAATTTTTGTTTTTAAGTTACATTTTTTGCGTAACCTGGGCTATATTTCGATCAAGATTGACGGTTTTCTGTAATCGAATTACAAGTGACGGCATTCAGGGAGACACGTGTGCAGGCGAAGATCAGACTACCATCCGGCGACGGTGCGAGTGGACAGGCCGCGATCGACCTCATCTCGGCCCTGCGCGAACACACCGGTCAATTTCCTTCCCGGGAACAGAAGGTTGCCGACTATGTCGGGGAGCACCTGTCCGAGATTTCCGACATGACGATTGCGCAGCTGGCCAAGGCGTGTGGCGTGAGTACGCCGACCGTCGTCCGCTTCTGCCGAACGCTCGGCTGCGACGGTTTCCGGGAATTCAAGCTGCGCCTTGCACAGAACCTGGCCGTCAGTCTGCAGTATATTTCCGAGACGCCGGCCAGCGAACTGGTGACCAGCGACACCGCCATCGACCGTGTTCTGGGCGCACTTTATGCAACCGCAAACGTGATGCGCAAACAGGTGGACCCGGCCGTCATCGACGAAGCCGTCTCGTGGCTTGCCGCGAGTCGTCAGCTTCTGGTCGCCGGCATCGGCGGCGGTTCCTCCATGGTGGCGCAGGAAGCGGCCAATCGCTTTTTCCGCCTCGGCATTCCCTCGGTCGCGCTCAATGACAGCTATCTCCTGCAGATGCGGGCGGCAACCCTTCGCCCCGAGGATACGCTGCTATGCATCTCGGCGAGCGGTGAAGCCGACGAAATCGTGGCGGCAGCGGAAATCGCCGGTGGCTACGGCGCCAGGACAATTGCGATTGCGCCCAAGGGTTCCCGGCTGGCGCAGATCTCAAGACTGACAATCCTTGTCGACCTGCCCGAGGACCCCGACATCTACAAGCCGACGGCCTCCCGTTACGCCCACCTCGTTATCGTGGACGCCCTGGCAATGACGGTTGCCCAGAAACGGCCGGACGAAACGAGCGAAAACCTCCGCCGTATCCGGGCCTCGCTGACCGCCTTTCACGGCCGGACAGGACCGCAGCCGCTCGGAGACTGAAATCTCACTGACATGTGACCGGCGCCGAACAACGACGGTTCCGGCCACTTTTGCCTCCGCGCGCGTCCCAAACTCCGCAGAACTGCCATTTTTATCAATGAAATTAGCAATGTGGTTTGCAATTTCGGGCAGACATCCTATCAAGACTGTAAATTGTTTTGCACTTCTCAGGAGACCGGGGGTTTCATGTCGGTTGATTTTGACGCGTTGATTGATCGCAGGCGCTTGCGGCGCAAGGTGACCTTCTGGCGAATAGCCACCTTTGTGATCCTGGCCGCGGCCCTCATCGGCGGGCTTGCCTATGTCTCCGGTGCAGGCGATCTGTCGAAGCGCAAGGCACATATCGCGCGCATCCCGATTGAAGGCGTCATCATAGAAAACCGCAAGACCCTCCAGATGATCGAAAAGATCGGCAAGTCGGATGCGGTCAAGGGCGTCATCATCTCGATCAATTCGCCCGGCGGCAGCACCACCGGTGGCGAGGCACTCTACGAGGCCCTGCGCGAACTGGCGGGCAAGAAACCGGTTGTGGCGGAAATCCGCACCGTCGCGGCCTCCGCCGGATATCTTGTCGCAATCGCCGCGGATCATATCGTTGCAAGGTACAACTCCATCACCGGATCAATCGGCGTCCTGTTCCAGTTCGGCAACATCGAGAAGCTGATGGATACCGTCGGCGTCGAGATGGAAGCGGTCAAAAGCGCGCCCCTGAAAGCCGAACCGGACTTTTACTCCGCCTCCACGCCGGAAGCGCGAGCCATGCTCAAGACGCTGGTTATGGACAGCTACGACTGGTTCGTAGGTCTCGTTTCCGAGCGCCGGGAACTCGACCCGGCAAGAGCCAGGGAACTTGCCGACGGCCGCATCCTGACGGGGCATAATGCGCTCGATCAGAAGCTCGTCGATGCCATCGGCGGCGAGGACAAGGCGGTCGCCTGGCTGGAGAGCGAAAAGGGCGTTGCAAAGGACCTTCCCGTGATCACCTGGACCTCTTCGGAAAATCTGGAGGAGCTGCCGTTCACCTCCCGGATCTCCCGCGAATTCGGCAAAGGCATCGGCTCAGCCCTATTAAATCCGTTAAATGAGGCTAAGGGGCTGATTCCACGGGGTCTTACGCTTGACGGGCTCGTATCCGTTTGGCAGGCTTCAGACGCGGCAGACAGTCATCCGTAAGGGAGGGGGCTCTTCATGATCAAATCTGAGCTTGTGCAGCATATCGCCGAACAGAATCCGCATCTTTATCAGCGGGACGTCGAGAATATCGTCAATGCCATTCTGGATGAGGTCACGGAAGCCCTGATGCGGGGAGATCGAGTGGAGCTGCGCGGCTTCGGCGCCTTCTCCGTCAAGAACCGTCCGGCACGCACCGGCCGCAATCCGAGAACCGGCCAGAAGGTCGAAGTGGACGAAAAATTCGTTCCCTTCTTCAAGACCGGCAAGGAAATGCGTCTGCGGCTCAACGATGGTGTGGACCACGGCGAGGAATAATTGCTCCGGCCCGGGCACATGTCTAAAATGGAATTCTGAACCGACAACTCCCGGGAGACCGACGTGGCCCGCTTACTCAAGTATGTGTTCCTGTTTGCAATCATCGTGGTTCTGGTTCCCCTGTCGGTCGCCAACCGGCACGAGGTTTCGCTGTCGTTCAACCCGTTCGATCCGCAGGATCCCCGGTTGACGGTTCATAACATTCCCCTTTTCTGGATATTTTTTGCGAGCGTGGCCCTCGGCGTGATCATCGGCGGGCTCGCGGTCTGGGCAAGGCAGGGCCGCTACCGCAAGGAGGCGCGTGTCAAACGGCGCGAAGCGGACAAATGGCACAGGGAAGCCGACCAGCTTCGCGAAATGCAGACGGATACCCGGCAAGCTGCCGGTGTGAAGGGACTCATGGGGCCGGACAACCGGTCCGCGGCGTGACGAGAGTTCATGATCTGAACCATGCGCATTATTTCGAGCGACGAGATCGATGCCTGTCTTGAGGACAGGGCTGTTCTTGAAACGCTGCGCCGGGCCTTCCGGTCGAACACGATCACGCCCAGGACACCCGACCTCGACATCCCGCGGCTCAACCAGCTCAGCGGGGCCTTGTCCATTCAGCCCGCCTGGACCGATTTTGCGGCCCAGGGCGATGTGACACGCGGCTATATCGGCTGCACCCTTGCCCTGAACCTGCCGGAACAGTCCGGCCTGTCCTCCAGCCTCTATATCCTGTTTTCAGGATCCGGCGGACAACCGATAGCCCTTCTCGACGGCATGCGCCTAAAGGTGTGGCGCTCTGCCGGCATTCACGCACTGGCGGCGAACTATCTTTCCCGGGAGGACACGTCCCGCCTCCTTGTCATCGGCGACGACCCGCGGCTGGCCAGGCTCCTGTCCGCCTACGCATCGGTGCGGAAATTCACCTCCATCCTGCTCGCGGGCACGTCACCGGAGACCCGGAAACGGATTTCCGGTCTGCCTGCCCTGAAGAAGGTTCATGTCGGCGTCACGGACGAGATCTATGCCGCGCAGGAAGGCGCGGACATGATCCTTGTAGCCGGGCCGGAATCCGGAACAGGCACCTACCACGCGCTGACCTATCTCGACCCCCCGGCCGGGTGTCACATCGACGTGCTCGACCCGGCGGCGACGCTGCCGACCGAACTGCTGCAGGAAGCGCGTCTTTTCTCTTCCGATCTCGGCACCCCGCCGCGCACCGAACTGGAGTGGGCCGCAGACCTGAAAGACCTCACACAGGGCACCAGGGCCGGCCGGCGCTACTATGGCCAGCGGACCCTGTTCCTGCCAGGCCCGCGCACGGGTCTCGCCGACTTCGCGCTCGCCGCACACATTTTTTTGAGAACGTAGTCACTGGAACTCGGCACCGTGCACACCACATTGCTGGACAGCAGGGGGATGCCCCCGAAAGCGGCAAGTGATCAGGACTGCCCGGACGCTGTACTCCGGCGCCTGCCCGCTTTCACATCACTATTGGCCAGGGAGCAACATATGCTTAGGACACTTGCCTATTCGGCAAGCTTGCCGGCAATCGCGATCGGACTGATGATCTGCGTGTCGGTCTCGACGGGGCTCGTTTATTAGGACGAACAGGTCCCGGCACCAGCGGCACTGTCACATGCCTATGCCGAATTTCGTCAGAATTTCACAAAGCCGGTTCAAAAGAGCCGGCTTTTGCTTTGGCTCGACGCAACGACGCGAACAAGGGCTTTGCCCAACACGCGAGCCAGGTCGTCCTCTTCAGGGCCACGAACCGAAGGCTTCCTGTCACCGGCTCCCCCGGGCCCGATATCCGGGCAACGTCCAGCCCCGCAGGATCGCCCCGCCCCGTAGCACCAGCGCAATGGCCGCCGCCAGCAAGGCTGCCACCGGCTGTGGTGCACCGAGGTTCACCAGCACCACGAAACTGCCGGCACCGGCAAAGGCGGCACTGACATAGATCTCGGACTTGACGATGGAAGACGGCTCGCGGGCGATCGTGTCCCTCAGGATCCCGCCGAAGGTCGCGGTCGAAACACCCATCAGGACCGCCACCAGCGTCGTGTCGCCGACCGTCAGCGACTTGGCGGCCCCCATCACGGAATAGGCGGCGATGCCGATAGCGTCCGCCCATCGCAGGGGTTTGCTCAAGGTTTCGATCCAGTGGGCGAAGAACCAGACGAACACGCTGACGATCAGGCAGACCAGCAGGTAGCCTTCATTTCCGACCCAGAACACCGGAACGCCAAGCAGCAGATCCCTCAAGGTACCGCCGCCGACCCCGGTGAGCGTGGCGAAAAACAGAAAGGCGATGAAATCGAGCTGCTTGCGCGAGGCGACAATGCCGCCGGTGACCGCAAAGACCGCGACGCCGAGATAGTCAAGCAACTGCAGCAGCATGTCTTCTCCTAAAGCCTCGCTATTTCCGGGG
Organism: Roseibium sp.; assembly: GCF_050301095.1. GTDB lineage: Bacteria > Pseudomonadota > Alphaproteobacteria > Rhizobiales > Stappiaceae > Roseibium. The sequence goes on along the minus strand of NZ_JBNKYW010000298.1, from coordinate 217 downwards.
TGAATTCAGCAGCCCCTTACCCCACCCCTAACCCCTCCCCACAAGGGGGAGGCGAACTCCGCCGAAATTGGATCAGGTTCCTGCATTTTCCAAGGAGCCGCGTCAATGTCCAGTGATTTGGCAAGGCATTGCGGGATGGTCCCTCGCCCCCTTGTGGGGAGCGATTAGGGGTGGGGGTGCCGTTGCAGGGCAAATTCAGGGACACCGCCCGGTGGCA
>NZ_JBNKYW010000297.1:0-11799 GCF_050301095.1 Roseibium sp. | reverse complement strand
TGTTGATGAAGTTCAAGGTGGTCTGTTTCGGGGCGGATCCCTTGCGCCAGACAATGCCGACCTGCACCACGGGCAAGGCGCCGGAAACATCACGCGATTCAATGCGATCACCTTCGAGCGACCACGGACGGTAGACGAGATCCGGCAGGATGGCGATCCCGGCGCCCGTCGCCACCAGGCTGCGCACGGCCTCCACCGAGCGCGTCCGGAAGGCGACAGGCGGTCTTGAACCGAGCGCACCGAGCAGCTTGGCCGTCGCCTCCTCGATCTCGTCCAGCGTCAGCATGATCAGCGGTTCGTCGGAAATGTCGTCGAGCGCAATGCTGTCGGGGGTCTCCAGCCTGTGACCGAGCGGCAGCCACAGGCGGTAGGGCGAGACTTCCAGGATTTCGGACTGGAGCGCCATCCGGTCGCGCAGATTGGAGACAACCATGACGGCGACATCGAGCTCGCCGCCGATCAGAAGGTGCTCCAGATATTCGCCGCTGTCCTCGATGGCCGTCACCTCGACGGCCGGGTAGGCCCTTCGGAAACGGGCCAGGATGTCGGAGAGCACATAGCCGGCAACCAGCGAGGTGACTCCGAGATGAAGCGTTCCGCTGGCTTCGTCCTGCTGCTGATCGAAGGCCCGTCGCGCATCGGCGACATTCGACAGGATCTCCGTGGCATGACGCAGGAACTGGTGCCCCTTGTGGGTGATGGTGAGACCGCGCGAATGCCGGTCGAACAGGATGACGCCCAGATCGCTTTCCAGATCCTTGATCGCCTCGGTGACGGACGATTGCGACACGTTGAAGGACTGGGCGGCACGGGAAATCGATCCCTTTTCCGCTGCCGCCACGAAATATTGCAATTGCCGGATTGTGAAGGACATGAGCGGGACGCGGAACTGGTTGAAGGAACGAGAGCCTAGGGTAGGGACCCATAAAATTGTACATTCAGGTCGCTCGGGAAAGGATCGTATCCAAGGCGGGAAAGAGCAGGAAACTGGTTGGTTTCCAGTTTTTCTCAACGCAGGAGGCGGTTCTTTCCCGAGCGATCCAAAGGACATCAATCGGGCTTTGAACAACCGCGTCAAAACCTTTGCACCATGCACCAGCATGGTGCTGCAGGCTTTTCCTTGCTCTTCTGCACCCGACTGACGCCTGAAGGCACAATTTTATGAGTCCGTACCCTAGAGCACATCCGGAATATTTTGAAGCCGGAGACGAACGCGATCGGCTCTTGCCTCATTAAATCATATGTGAATATAGTATTCACATAAGAAATTTGGAGGAGCCATGGAAACGCCTTTCGGACCGACGGTCGGGGTCGACAGCACGCAGCCGAAAGATATGCCGGCCGCGCATGCTGCGCTTCCGGTCTGGAATTCGGAAAACTGGTTTTACGAGGACTGGCAACCCGGCCATTCCATACGCTCCTTGCGGCGGACGATTGCCGAGGGCGAAAGCCATCTCTTCAACACTCTGGTTGTCGACATTCACCCCTATGTGCAAGACCAGATGTTTGCCGAAACCGAAGGGATCTTCGGCAAGAGGCTGGTGGCCGGTGCCTTTGTCTTCTCCGCAGGTCTCGGGTTGGTCGCCACCAACTGCGTCAACGCCTTTTCCTATGGCTACGACAAGCTGCGCTTCATCAGACCGGTCTTCATCGGCGACACGATCTACACGGTCCGGACCAACCTCGACAAGAAACCCAAATACGAGGGCATGGGCCTCATCCGGGCCTCCTACGAAGTCTTCAAGGGAGCGGGCGAACTCGTCCTCTACTGCGAGCATCTGCAGACCGTGAAATACCGCAACCCGGCCGACTTTGCGGACCGGATCGAACCTGAGAAACGGGCCTGAGCCGTCATGACATCCACTTCAGAATTGCCGCTCGCCGGCCTTACCGTGCTTGATATGAGCCAGTTTCTTTCCGGACCCTATGCGACCTTGCGCCTTCAGGATCTCGGCGCGCGCGTCATCAAGATCGAACGCCCCGGTTCCGGCGACCTCTCACGCAGCCTTTATCTGAGCGACACGGAAATCGGCGGGGATTCGACCATCTTCCACGCCATCAACCGGGGCAAGGAAAGCCTCGCCGTCGATCTGAAAAACCCGGAAGACATCGAGCGTCTCAAGCGCCTGATCGCGAAAGCCGATGTTCTGGTGCAGAACTTCCGGCCGGGTGTGATCGAACGGCTCGGGCTCGACTATGAGACCGTCCGTGAGATCAATCCGGGCCTCGTCTACGGGTCGATCAGCGGCTACGGTGAGGAAGGGCCATGGGTCGCCCGTCCCGGTCAGGACCTGCTCGCCCAGGCACGGTCGGGCCTCATGTGGCTCAGTGGCGACGATGGCGACGGCCCCGTGCCGATGGGGCTTGCCGTCGGCGACATGTTCGCGGGCGCGGCGCTGGCACAGGGGTTGCTCGCCGGTCTTGTCAAGCGAGGCGTCACCGGCAAGGGCAGCCACGTCCAGACCAGCCTTCTGGAAGCCCTGGTAGATTTCCAGTTCGAGGTTCTGACCACCTATCTCAACGACGGTCGGCGTATGCCGAAACGCTCCGGTTTCCGCAACGCCCATGCCTATCTCGCCGCACCTTACGGGGTTTACGAGGCAAAGGACGGTTTCATCGCGGTCGCGATGACGCCGATCCCGAAACTGCGCGACCTGATGGGGTTGGAGGCCCTCGATCCCTATTGCGGCAATCCGGCTTCCTGGTTCTCCGAGCGCGAGACAATCAAGAAGCTGATCGCAGGCGCGATTGCCGAGCGCAGGGTCGAGGACTGGATGGCCATCCTTGAACCTGCCGACGTCTGGTGCGCGCCGGTGCTCGATTGGGACGGCCTTCTGGAAAGCGAGGGCTTCAATTGCCTCGACCTGCTTCAGCGGGTGGAGCGCGAGGACGATGTCTCGATCCTGACCACCCGTTCGCCCCTGCGGGTGAACGGCGCGCGTTCGAAAATCGCCCGCGCTGCGCCGCGTGTCGGTGAACACACAGCGGCACTCATCGAGGAGTTCGGGCTATGAGCAGGCCTCGCCTCAAGGGCATGACCTGGAGTCATCCGCGCGGCTACGAGCCGATGGCCGCCTGTTCGAAGCTCTGGGAGGAAAAGACCGGCATCGGTATCGACTGGGACAGGCGATCCCTGCAGGATTTCGAGTCCTATCCCGTCGCGGACCTTGCGCGCCAATATGACCTGATCGTCATCGATCATCCGCATGTCGGAGAGATCACCGCTCAAGACTGCCTTGTGCCGCTCGACCGCTATGGCGATTCTGACAAACGGCAAGCCGTTGCAGAAGGCAGTGTCGGCGGCTCCCACGAGAGCTACTGTTGGGACAGCCACCAGTGGGCCTATCCGATCGACGCCGCCGCACAGATCCAAGCCTATCGGCCCGACCTGATCGGCGAGGCGCCAACGCATTTCAACGAGGTGCTCGAGTTGGCGGAAGCGGGCAGGGTGCTGATCCCGATGCGCCCACCGCATTCGCTGATGACCTTCTTCACTCTGTCCGCCAATCTCGCTACGCCCTGTGCGACGCATGGGCCGGGCGGCCTGATTTCGGTTGAAGACGGCACGGCGGTCTTCGAACTGATCGCCCGTCTGATGCGCCATGTGCCGGCAGAGTGCTACGACATGGATCCGATCGCGGTCTTTGAAGAAATGTGCAAGGCGGAAAGTCCGATTGCCTGCGTTCCACTGATCTACGGCTACGTTAATTACGGCATGGCGGAGTTCCGCCCGAAACGCCTCTCCTTTGCCGATATCCCGGCAGCCGGTGGCAACGGCCCGACAGGTTCGGCGCTCGGCGGCACCGGGATTGCGGTTTCCGCCTTTTCAGAACACGTCCCGGAAGCCGCCGACTTCGCGCTCTGGATTGCCGGCGGCGACGTGCAGCGCGGACCGTTCGCGGCTGCCGGCGGGCAGCCGGGACATGCAGACGGCTGGCAGGACGAGGCAGTCAACGAAGCGGCAAACGGGTTCTACCGCAACACCCGACGCACACTGGATGGCGCATGGATCCGCCCCCGGCACAAGGGCTACATGGCCTTTCAGGCGGCAGCTTCCGAGCGGTTGAACGAAGGGCTTCGGAAGGGGGAACCGGCACAATCCGTTATCGGCGACATCAACGCTCTTTTTGCCAAGAGTTTCGAGTGAGGGGCTGGCACTGATTGAGGGCCCTTGCTGGCGGATAGGTTCGCCGCCCTTCACCGCGTGTCATCCCCGATCAAGTCGAGGATGACCACTGAAGAAGATCTGCGTCCAACCAGCTTACGGTTTGTCAGCAGCTTTGCAGGCCTCGGACACTAATTCCGTCAAAGCCCCCAGATCCTTTTCGCATTCCCGGACAGCAGCTTCGTCCGCTCGTCGTCGCTGACGCCTTCCAGCAGCGCATGCGTTGCCGCCACCCAGGCAAGCAAGCCGCCGCCAAGCGTGCAGACGGGCCAGTCGCTACCCCAGACGACCCTCTCCCAGCCGAAGGATCGAATGACGTGTTCTGCATAGGGGCGCAGCGTGTCGGCGACCCAGGTCTCCGGATCGGCATAGGCGACGATCCCGGAAATCTTGGCGCACACATTGGGGCGTTTCGCGAGCTCCGTGACGCGGTCTTGCCAGGGCTGGCGTTCGTCGGCGGCGATATCCGGCACGCCGCAATGGTCGAGAATGAAGGTGACGTCCGGCGCGAGGTCGGCCAGTTGCATTGCCCGGTCAAGCTGACGGGGCAGGACACAGAGATCGAAGGTGAGCCCGGTGCCACCGAGCCGCTTGAGGTTTTCCCGGAAGAGCGGCTGGTCGGACAGTTCGTCCGGCATGACATGGAGCACGCGTCGGAAGCCCTTCGCCAAAGGATTGGCCTGCTGGCGTTCCAGATAGGCGGCAAAGCCGTCTTCCTCGGGTCGGCAGGAGGCAATGGCGCCCCTGATCAGGCTGTCCGGCTGGCTCGCGAGCGAACCGACATAGGCTGTTTCGGCCTCGATCAGTGTCTCCGCGACATCGACTTCCATGTGGAGCGTTGCCGATATGCCGGCGCGCCGCGCGTCACGGGCGTAGGCATCATAGGTCCAGTCGCGATTGAGCGGTTCGATACCCGTCAGCCAGGGATAGTCGAGGGCCGACCGGTCAATGACATGGAGATGGGTGTCGACGATCATGGCATTCCTCCCTGAAATTGAAAGGTGATACTTCCATATAAAAATAGTTCATTCAAATAAGAAATTACTCGGAGCTTTTGATCTCCGTTCCGGTCAGTTCCGACAGCTGTCGGGCGGTCTTGCACAACAGCTCCAGCGTCCCGGTGATGTCCGGCGCCTGAGGGGTGTTCACCAAAGTGATGAACGGGACCGTCAGCGCGGCGATGGCGCGGCCGTCCGGGCTCAGGATCGGAGCGGACAGATTGTAGACACCGGCGGTCTGCAGGCTCGGCATCATCTCGTAGCCCCGTTCGCAGATCTGATCGAGGCGGTCGAAGAATTCCTTCTCGACGGTCGGCGTTTCCGTGCTGCGGGAGTATTCGTTGATCATCATCAGCCGTTCCTCTTGCGGACGGAAAGCCAGGAGCACATGGCCGGACCCGGTGTCGTAGAGGGAAATGTTGGACCCGACACGGATGGAGATGCCCCAGTAGCTCGGCGCTTCCTGCTGCGCGACGACGACCACCGACCCGCGGTCGAAGACGGAGAGCTGGTTGGCCTGGAGGGTTTTTTCCGCAAGGTCCCGCATGAAAGGCGTCGCAAAGGAGACCAGCCGGCGCACGGGCGCATGGGATTGCGCGAGGCCGAAAAGCTTGAGCGTCAACGAATAGCGGTCGCCGTCGATCCGTGTGACATAGCCCCGGCGTACAAGCCGGTCGAGCATGCGGTAGAACTCGTTCGGGCTGCGTCCGAGCTGCTTGGCGATCTCCGCCTGGGTCAGGCCGCCGTCGATCCCCGCAAGCAGCTCCAGGATATCAAGCCCCTTGTCGAGCGCCGGGGCCCGGTAGCGATCCTCTTCCTGTTCCATGCTTTTCTCCGTGAAGCGCAAAATTCATATACGCACAAACAATGCAAAAAACAAACGCCTCTGCACCGGAATGTCTTGACCACTGATAAACGACATGTTTGTATATAAATGAACTTCTCATTAGTGAGTGGTTTGGGCGGACGCCCGCCTTGTTTAAAAGTCTCGGGAGGAGGCTCATGAAAAATCTATTGGCCGGCGCATCCGCCGGCGTAATCGCTCTTTTGGCCGGAGGGGCTGCTCTTGCGCAGGATCTGCCGGGCAAATTCGAAGGTGTCACCATCGAAGCCAAGCTGATCGGTGGTCAGCAGTACGAAAAGCTTTATGGGCGTATTGCGGAATGGGAAGCGGCGACGGGGGCCAAGGTCAACGTCATCTCCAAGAAGAACCACTTCGATCTCGACAAGGAGATCAAGTCGGACATTGCCGTCGGGGCCGTGAACTGGTGCGTGGGCTCCAACCACTCTTCCTTCGCGCCTCAGTATCCGGGCATCTACACCGATCTTTCGGCTTTGTTGCCGAAAGGGGAAATCGACGCCTTCGTCGATGCCAACATCTCCGCCTCGACGCTCGACGGCAAACTGGTGATGCTGCCGCGTGCCCAGTTCGACGTTTCCGCGCTCTACTACCAGAAGAGCCTTTATGCCGATGAGGGCAACAAGGCGAAGTTCAAGGAAAAATACGGTTACGATCTGACGCCGCCGGAGACCTGGGAACAGGTCACCGACCAGGCCGAATTCTTCGCCAATCCGCCGGACTTCTACGGAACGCAATTCGCCGGCAAGGAAGAGGCCATCAACGGTCGCTTTTATGAAATGCTGCGTGCCGAAGGCGGTGAGTACCTTGATGCGGACGGCCGTCCGGCCTTCAACTCCGAAGCCGGTGTGCGCGCGCTCAACTGGTTTGTCGAGCTTTACAAGGCCAAGGCCGTTCCGGCGGGAACGACCAACTATCTCTGGGACGATCTCGGCCAGGGCTTTGCCTCCGGTACGATTGCCATCAACCTGGACTGGCCGGGCTGGGCCGGGTTCTTCAACGATCCGGGTGCTTCCAAGGTGGCCGGCAACGTCGGTGTGACCGCACCGCCCAAGGGTTCCGCGGGCGTGCGCACCGGCTGGTCGGGCCATCACGGCTTCTCCGTGACGGAAAACTGCGAGAGCAAGGAGGCGGCCGCCTCGCTCGTCTGGTTCCTGACCAACGAGGACAGCCAGAAACTGGAAGCCGCCGGCGGGCCGCTGCCGACGCGTGACGCGGTCTGGGACTGGGTGATTGCGGAAGCCTCCGACGATCCCTATCGCAAGGAGGTTCTGCAGGCCTTCCAGGAAGCGGCCAAGGGCGCCTTCCCGGTTCCCCAGTCACCGTCCTGGATCGAGATCTCTAACGCGGTCTACCCTCAGCTGCAGGCCGCCATTCTCGGCGACAAGACGCCTCAGCAGGCGTTGGACGATGCCGCTCAGGAGGCGACCGAGATCCTGCAGGATGCCGGAGAACTCTAGGCTCGCTTAAGAACGGGCGCGGCCCTGCCGCGCCTGTTTCCGCCGGGTTTTCCACGCTCGACATCCGCGGGCAGGTCCTGACCCTGGATCCTTTCGCAAAACGATATGAGGATAGAATGAGAGGCTGGAAGCCCGCGCCGCATGTGCTTCTGCTGCTGCCGGCGTTTGTCGTCCTGGCGGCGGTGGTGGTCGTGCCGCTCCTGCTGTCGCTTTATTCAAGTTTCACACCGTTCCGCCTGACGCGGCCGGACACGATCTACACCTTCATCGGCTTCCGCAACTATGTGCGGCTGCTGACGGACTGGGATTTCTGGGTCGCCTTCGGCCGCACGGTGCTGCTGCTGACTTTCGCGCTCAATCTGGAAATGCTGTTCGGGCTGGGGCTGGCTTTGCTGGTTGAAAAGGCCACGCGCGGCCAGCGGATCCTGCGGACGATCATGATGTTCCCCATGATGTTCTCGCCGGTTCTGGTCGGATTCCAGTTCAAGTTCATGTTCAACGACAACATCGGTGTCGTGAACAACGCCCTGCAGTCGCTCGGCCTGACCGATCAGGCCATTCCCTGGCTGATCGACGGTCAGCTAGCCTTCATTTCCATCCTGGTTGCCGAAATCTGGTCGTCGACCGCAGTCTTCGCGATCTTCATCCTGTCGGGTCTCATGGCCATGCCGCGCGAACCGCTGGAAGCGGCCAAGGTGGACGGTTGCACCTCGTGGCAAAGCTTCCGCTATGTGACCTGGCCCTTCATCATGCCCTTCGCCTTCATCGCCATGACGATCCGCTCACTCGACATCGCGCGCGCCTATGACATCGTCAAGATCATGACCGATGGCGGCCCGGCGGGGCGCACCGAGATCCTCTGGACGATGATCGCCCGCACGGCCTATTCCGATGCGCGCATGGGGTTGGCCAACGCCATGGCTTACATCGCCATTCTTCTTTCAATCCTGTTCACGGCGCTGTTCTTCCAGAAACTCGCGAAGGCGCGTCAGCAGATCGGCGCGGAGTGGTGACCATGGACGAGAATACCGCACATCGCGTCAAGGGCCGGTTCCTGAAGGCAGGCCACTTGATCGGGTTGTTCCTGGCCATGTCGATCATCTGCCTGCCCGGGCTCTGGATCGTCCTGTCCTCGCTCCGGCCAACCGTCGAGATCATGGCCAAGCCGCCGGTCTGGATCCCGCAGGACCTGTCGTTCGACGCTTATGTCGCCATGTTCTCCGGCGTCGGCCAGGGCGGCATTCCGGTGCTGGAATACTTCCGCAACTCGCTGATCATCTCGGTCTCCTCGACGGTAATCGCGCTGGCGGTCGGCATGGCCGGCGGCTACGCCTTTGCGCGCTACCGTTTCCGCGGCAAGTCGGCGGTCTTCCTTGGCTTCATGCTGACACGCACGGTTCCGGGCATCGCGCTGTCGCTGCCGCTGTTCTTCGTCTATGCGAAGATCGGCATAATCGACACGCATTTCGGCCTGATCCTCGCCTATGTGGCGCTCAACGTGCCCTTCACCGTCTGGCTGATCGACGGCTTCTTCCGTCAGGTTCCCCGGGATCTCGCGGAAGCCGCCCAGATCGATGGCTGCACCCGCTGGCAGGCCTTCTGGCAGGTGGAGTTTCCGCTGGCGCGTCCCGGCATCGCGTCGGCCGGCATCTTCGCCTTCCTGATTTCGTGGAACGAATTCGCGCTGGCCTCCCAGCTCACCCGGTCGACCAACTCCAAGACACTGCCGGTTGGCCTGCTGGATTACACCGCCGAGTTCACCATCGACTGGCGGGGCATGTGCGCGCTTGCCGTGGTGATGATCATTCCGGCGCTCACCCTGACATTCATCGTACAGAAACACCTCGTCTCCGGCCTCACCTCCGGCGCAGTGAAGGGATAGAAATGGCTACCGTCTCTTTGAAAAACCTGGTCAAGAAATACGGGCAACTGGAGGTGGTTCATTCCATCAACCTGGAGGTCGAGGACCGCGAGTTCATCGCGCTCGTCGGCCCGTCCGGCTGCGGCAAGTCGACCTCGCTCCGGATGATCGCCGGGCTGGAGGATATTTCCGGCGGCGAGATCCACATCGGCGACCGGGTGGTCAACGACCTGCCGCCGCGCCAGCGCAACATTTCCATGGTCTTCCAGTCCTATGCGCTCTACCCGCATATGACGGTTGCCGAGAACATGGGCTTCTCGCTCAAGATCGCCGGGCGGTCGCAGGCCGAGATCGATGCGGCGGTCGCGGAGGCCGCAAGGACCCTCAGTCTGGAAAACCTGCTGGAGCGCCGGCCCTCGCAGCTTTCCGGCGGCCAGCGCCAGCGCGTGGCCATGGGCCGTGCCATCGTGCGCAATCCGGACGTCTTCCTGTTCGATGAGCCGCTGTCCAACCTGGACGCCAAGCTGCGCATGCAGATGCGCACGGAAATCAAGAAGCTGCATTCGAAGGTTCAGTCGACGGTGATCTACGTGACCCACGACCAGGTGGAAGCCATGACCCTGTCCGACCGGATCGTCATCATGCGCGACGGCCATATCGAACAGGTCGGAACGCCGGAGGAAGTCTTCCAGCGGCCGCAGACCCGTTTCGTCGCCGGTTTCATCGGATCGCCGACCATGAACCTGCGCGAAGCGGTGGTCGACGACGGCAAGCTGACCTTCGGAAACGGTGCCACCCTGCCACTGCCGCTGCAGTTCCGCGAGGCGGTGACCGCGGGCCAGAAGGTCGTTTTCGGTTTGAGGCCGGACGATCTTTATCCGGCCGGACACGGGCTGCACTCCGGCGAGGCCCATGACGTGCACACATTGCAGGTGCCGGTCTCGATCACGGAGCCGCTCGGCAACGAGACCCTGGTCTTTGCCGAATTCGCGGGCGAGGACTGGATCGCGCGCATGCTCAATCCGAAGGCTTTGGAACCGGGTGAGAAGATCGACCTCAGTTTCGACCTCAGTCAGGCACATCTCTTCGATGCGGCCACCGAGCAGACCCTGAGGAGCTGAACCGATGGCACGTATCGAGAAAATCGAGCTGCGCATGGTCGACCTCGTTCCGAAGGTCAAGCGCACCGATGCGATCCAGAGTTTCGTCAGCCAGGAAACGCCGATTGTCACGATCACGGATTCGGACGGCGCATCCGGCACGGGCTACAGCTACACCATCGGCACGGGCGGATCGTCGGTCATGCGGCTTCTCGCCGACCACCTCGCGCCGGGCCTCATCGGCCGCGAAGCGGACAGGATCGAAGCCATCTGGCACGAGTTGGAGTTTCTGACCCATGCGACCACGATCGGCGCCATTTCCTCCATCGCGCTCGCAGCCATCGACACGGCCCTTTGGGACCTGCGCGCCCGCAAGCAGGGACTGCCCCTCTGGAAACTGGCTGGTGGCGCCAAGGACCGCTGCCCGCTCTATACGACCGAGGGCGGCTGGCTGCACATCGAAACATCGGCGCTGGTCGACGATGCGCTCGCGGCAAAATCAAAGGGCTTCACCGGTTCGAAGGTGAAGATTGGCCGTCCGCATGTCTCCGAGGATTTCAAGCGGCTCGCCGCGGTTCGCGCTGCCGTCGGCGACGGCTACGAGATCATGACGGACTGCAACCAGGGTTTCACCGTCGACGAGGCGATCCGGCGCGCCGACCGCCTGCGGGATCTGGATCTTGCCTGGATCGAGGAACCGCTTGCCGCCGACGATATCGGCGGCCATGTCCGCCTGTCGCAAAGTACCTCGACACCGGTTGCCGTTGGCGAGTCGCTCTATTCGATCCGTCATTTCCGCGAATATATGCAATCCGGGGCCTGTTCGGTTGTGCAGGTCGATGCCGGGCGTATCGGCGGCATCACGCCCTGGCTGAAGGTTGCCCATACAGCGGAAGCCTTCGATATGCCCATCTGCCCGCATTTCCTGATGGAGCTGCATGTCAGCCTGACCTGCGCCGTGCAGAACGGCAAATATGTCGAATACATCCCGCAGCTCGACGAGTTGACCGCCAGCCGCATGACCATTGAAAACGGTCATGCGCTCGCCCCGAACGAGCCGGGCATCGGCATCGACTGGGACTGGGATGCGGTCCAGGGGAAGAGCATCCCCGAATTCACCACAACGATTACCCGGCAGGAGGCGTGAGACATGCAGCGCATGGGGATGGTGATCGGTCTGAAGCCCGAGAAAGTCGCCGAATACAAGCGGCTCCACGCCGCGGTCTGGCCGGAGATCCTCGACATGATCTCCAGGTGCAACATCCGCAACTATTCGATCTTCCTGAAGGAACCGGAGAACCTGCTCTTCGGTTACTGGGAGTATCACGGCACGGATTTTGAAGCCGATGCCGCGAA
>NZ_JBNKYW010000296.1:0-12136 GCF_050301095.1 Roseibium sp. | reverse complement strand
GGCACCCTGCGCGCCTACACCTCGATCTACGCAACCAACGTTAACGGTGGTGGTTCCGTCACCCTCGACAACGCCTACATCCAGTGGGGCGGTCTGACGGCTGGTTACACCGGTTCTAACTTCAACATCTACACCGGTCAGACCTTCATGGGTGTTGTCACTCGTGACTGGGCAGACGCCACTGCAAACCAGATCGCTTACACCGCTGCTTTCGGCAACGGCTTCTCCGCGACCGTCGCTCTTGAAGACCGTTCTGCACGTGAAGTCGGTTCCTACGGCGGCACCCGCTCTCCGGACGTTGTTGCAGCTCTCGCCCTGTCCCAGGGCTGGGGTGGTGCAAAGGTCGTTGGTGCCCTGCACCAGGTCTACCCGAACGTTGCCAACAACAACGCAACTTCTGGTGAAGACAACTTCGGTTGGGCAATCGGTGCTGGTGTGAACTTCAACCTGCCGATGATCAACTCCGGTTCGAACATCTACTTCCAGGGCTTCTATGCTGACGGCGCTCTGTCCTACATCGGTAACGGCATCACCAAGACTGCTTTTGGTGCTTCCGACTACACCCAGGACGACACCAACAGCGGTTACTCCCTGTCGGCAGGTGCCTACATCCAGGCTACCTCCACGATCGGTCTGGCCCTCGACGGTTCTTACGCATCGGTTGACATGTCCAACAACGGCAACGACATCGACCGTTACGCAATCGACGGTTCCGTTCAGTGGGAGCCGGTCTCCGGCTTCGTCATGGGTGCTGACGTTGGTTACTCCAACACCAAAGTCGACAACTCCGACGACACCGACGAACTGCTCTTCGGTGTTCGTATGCAGCGCACTTTCTAATCAACTGATTAGAATCTGACTGTGACTCTCTGAACTCCAGTCAGTCATGCGGCCCGGCAGGCTCCAATCTGCCGGGCCGTCCCCTTTTTTGATTCCGTTTTGATCTGGCGGCGGATCGATTCAGGCCGACGCGACCGCCCTGTTATCAAGCGTCGAGAGCCTGATCTGACTTAAAATCCTAACAGTTTATGAATTTCCAGTCCGTTTTTGTGACATTCGCGCAACACCGGTTTTTGAAAACGGCCCCTGCGGCAGGTCGACAACGCTTTCCATGTTGAACCGGCAAGGCGGATGCGTATGGTCATCCTTGCGAGCGGCTTCGAGCCGCACTGGTTTGCATGCCTCGGACGTCCAACCTCCGGTCGGTGGCAAACACAGACATACTTCGCGGGGACAATGGTACTTCAATACTTGGTACCAATTGATATGACTGATTGGAGGTCAGAATGAAACTCAAGAGCTTGATGCTCGCTGCTGCTTCCGCAGCTGCTGCAACCACCGCCCAGGCAGCCGATCTTCCGGTTGCTCCGGAGCCGGTCGACTACGTTCGCGTCTGCGACGCTTATGGCGCCCGCTTCTACTACATCCCGGGCACTGAAACCTGCCTGCGCGTCGGCGGCCGTGTTCGTACCCAGTTCGTTGTCAACAACGTCATGGACGATGGCAACTGGGCTAACCGCGACCAGGACGGCTATTCCTGGCTGTCTCGCGGTTACCTGTACCTCGATGCCCGCACCGCTACCGAATTCGGTACCCTGCGTGCCTACACCTCCATTTACGCAACCAACGTAAATGGCGCTAACAGCGTCACGCTGGACAATGCCTACATTCAGTGGGGCGGTCTGACGGCTGGTTACACCGGTTCTAACTTCAACATCTACACCGGTCAGACCTTCATGGGTGTTGTCACTCGTGACTGGTCCGACGTGACCACCAACCAGATTGCCTACACCGCTGCTTTCGGCAACGGCTTCTCCGCGACCGTCGCTCTTGAAGACCGTTCCAACCGTGAAGTCGGCAACTACGGCGGCACCCGCTCTCCGGACGTCGTTGCAGCTCTCGCCATTTCCCAGGGTTGGGGTGGCGCAAAGATCGCCGGTGCCCTGCACCAGGTCTACCCGGATGCTGCAACCAACCGCACCAACACTTGGGGTGGTGAAGAAGACAACTTCGGTTGGGCAATCGGCGCTGGCGTGAACTTCAACCTGCCGATGATCAACTCCGGTTCGAACGTCTACTTCCAGGGCTTCTACGCTGACGGCGCTCTGTCCTACATCGGTAACGGCATCACCGGCGTGAACGGCGTTTCCGATTATACCCAGGACGACACCAACAGCGGTTACTCCCTGTCGGCAGGTCTGTACATCCAGGCAACCTCCACGATCGGTCTGGCCCTCGACGGTTCCTACGCTTCCGTCGACATGGACCAGAACGCAACGATTGGCGATGTTGACCGTTGGGCAATTGACGGTTCCGTTCAGTGGGCGCCGGTCTCCGGCTTCGTCATGGGTGCTGACGTTGGTTACTCCAACACCGACATCGACGGCATCAATGGTAACAACGGTAGCGACACCGACGCTCTGCTCTTCGGTGTTCGTATGCAGCGCACCTTCTAATCGATCCTCACATAGAGGTTTGATGGAGAACCCGGCGGAAACGCCGGGTTTTCTTTTATTTGCAACCAGGGAAGTGCGTGAAGAAAGAAGCGTTGGGCAACCAGAGTGCTTCGGGTCTTCTGGGCTTCTTTTCAAAGGGACTGCAGAAATTCCGCGATTGCCCGCTGGGTGTCCTCTTCCCATAGAACCGGCGCATGCCCCTGACCGGGAATGATCTTGTAGCGGGCAGCGGGATGCATCTCCAGCATGCGTTTGCAGGTCTCTTCGCTGAGCAGATCCGAATGCGCGCCGCGCAGAATGAGTAGCGGCCGGTCCGTCAGTTTCTCAAAAAGAGGCCATAGATCCGGAGCGGGCGTTGTATTGTCCAGGGCTGCCAATTGGCAGGCGAGAGCCGGATCGAAATCAAGGACGACCTTGCCGGCCCGGCTGGAGGCGAGTTGTCCGGCAAATTTTTTCCAGTCCGGCTGGGAAAAGGACGGGAATTGGGCGCCGAGTGTCTTCCGGAAACCGGTCGCTAGCTCGTCGAAGGAACTGTATTCCATCTTGCGCCCGAGTGTCGCCGCGATCCGGAGAAGTCCGCTCATTTCGATATGCGGGCCGATGTCATTCAAAATGACTGCCGCCATGCGGTTCGCCGGGTACCGGTTTGCCATGGAAAGCGCATGAAGTCCGCCTCTGGAGGTGCCCAGCAGGGCAAACCGCTCGAGGCCGAGGTATTCAATCGCTGCGGCAATGTCCGTTTCCTCGACTGGCAAGGCGTAATTCCGCCAATCCGGATCCCATTCGCTCAAACCTCTGCCGCGATAGTCGAGTGCCGTGACGGAGTGTCCGGCTGCCTGGAGATAGCGAGCTATATCACTGAAATCACGTGTATTTCTGGAAAGACCCGGCAGGCAGACAACGGGAATGGGAGGACAGGACGCCTGCTGCACGTTCTGTGCCGGCAGCCATTGCCTGCCGCCAAGCGTGAGGCCATCCGGACCCTTCCAGCTGAATTCCTCAGGTTCGGGCATGGCATATTCAGGAATGTCGTCCGGCGTAGTCGTCACTGGTGTTTCCCCCGGGACGGCAGAGCTACACCGGTCCCAATCGTTTCCATTCGAAAGCAGGTTCGCGCGAGGATAGATGCCTTTGTGTTTCGGTGCCAAGGTCTGGATATTCGGAAAATGCCCGCATGGCGGGTCTTGTGTCGCCAAAATGGCGCATGGCCGCAAAGAAAATTCGCAAACCGGTCGCCGAATTGTGTGGGGAGCATTGCTCCTTCCGCGGCAGATGAGTATGTTGCGCCTCCGTTAAGGACCGGTCCCGTTCCGGCCGGAAGAACCGCAAGCTTTGTCCAAGAGGAAACCGAGATGTTCAAAGGCTCCATCCCAGCGCTGATTACCCCGTTCAAGGACGGAGCGCTCGATGAGAAACGGTTTCAGGACTTTGTGGACTGGCAGATCGCGGAAGGATCTTCCGGACTTGTTCCGGTGGGCACCACCGGCGAGAGCCCGACGCTGACCCACGACGAGCACAAGCGGGTCATCGAGTTGTGCGTCGAAGCCGCCGCCGGCCGGGTGCCGGTGATGGCAGGCGCGGGGTCGAACAACACCATCGAGGCGATTGACTTTGCCCAGCACGCCGAAAAGGCCGGTGCGAACGCGATTCTGGTCGTAACGCCATATTACAACAAGCCGAACCAGGCTGGCCTGAAGGCGCATTTCAGGGCCGTGAACGATGCCGTTGGCATTCCGATCTACATCTACAATATTCCGGGCCGGTCGATCGTCGACATGACGCCGGAAACGATGGCCGAGCTGTTCGAGACCTGCGAAAACATCAAGGGTGTCAAGGATGCGACCGCCGACATGGCCAAGGCCAGCCGGCAGCGCCACCTGTGCGGACCGGAATTTGTTCAGCTGTCCGGCGAAGATATTTCCGCGCTCGCCTTCAACGCCCACGGTGGCTCCGGCTGCATTTCCGTGACCGCGAACGTGGCGCCGCGCCTGTGCGCCGAGTTCCAGGCGGCAACGCTTGCCGGCGATTACGCCAAGGCTCTGGAATACCAGGACCGATTGGCTCCGCTTCACCGCGCCCTGTTCCTGGAACCGAGCCCGGGCGGAGCGAAATATGCGCTGAACCTGCTCGGCAAGATCGATGAGGAACTGCGTCTGCCGCTGGTCCCGATCTCCGAAGATGCACGGGCGGAAGTCCGCGCCGCCATGGCCCACGCAGGCCTGATCAATTAATATGGAGGCGGGGCAAACGGATCATGCCGTTTGCCTCCCGTTCCCGACAGAGGGTGCCTGGCACCCGAGGACAGAAAATGGCTCCGAAAAAAGGGGGCGATCCGGGACGGACCATCATTTCCGATAACCGGAAGGCCCGGTTCAATTACGAGATCGAAGATACGCTGGAAGCGGGGATCGAGCTGAAAGGCACGGAAGTCAAATCCTTGCGCAACGGCAAGGCGAATATCGCCGAATCCTATGCCGCCGAACACAAGGGCGAGATCTGGATCTACAACGTCTATATTCCCGAATACCTTCAGGCCAACCGGTTCAACCACGAACCGCGCCGGCCGCGCAAGCTGCTACTGCACAAGCGCGAAATCGGCAAGCTGGCCGGTGCCGTCCAGAAGGAAGGCAAGACGATTGTCCCGCTCAAGCTCTATTTCAACGACAAGGGCCGGGCCAAGCTGGAACTGGCCCTTGCTCGCGGGAAAAAGCTGCATGACAAGCGAGAGACGGAAAAGAAGCGCGACTGGCAGCGCGAGAAATCACGTTTGATGAAGAACTTGGGTTGAAACCGGCTGCCCGGCTGCCGGCGTTATAACACTCTGATGACTTCGGGAAAGCTGTTGGCAAGCTGCGCATAAACTGTGCATGCCTTGTGGGGAACCTGTGGGCAGCCTGTCGCGTTATCCTGGGGCTATGTTGTGAATATCTCACACTTGTCCAACGCGGGAAACCGCCCCCGCCAAGCAAGGCCCTGTCAAGCCGTCAAACTTTCCAGAACCTCCCGTTTCTGTTCTGAAATCGGAAGCGGACGCCGCGTTGGGCGATCAACGAGCACATGTACGAACCGTCCGTGAGCTGCTGTTTCCAAAGCTTCGCCGGTGAACAATCCGACCCTGAAAACCACAGAGCTGGAGCCGAGTCTCTCGATTCTGAGACCTGCAGTTACGGTGTCCGGAAAGGTAATTTCCGCAAAGTAGTGACAGCCGGTTTCGACGACGACAAAGATTTCGGAACTCTTCACTGGATCAAGAAGGCCGTTTTCGACGTACCAGCTGTTTACCGCTGTGTCGAAGAAGCTCAAATACTGCACATTGTTGACGTGGCCGTAGATATCCACATCCATCCACCGGGTGGGGATAGTCAGAAAGGCTTTGAAATCGGTTCGTCTCAGGGGGGCGGGGCGGGAAGTCTGTGGAGACATTGTGGATGTCATAAGGCTGCCTTGTAGATTTCGAGCGCATCCATTTCACCAAGTTCCCGCGGATTGTTCACCAGCAAGCGGGTCTGTTTCATCGCATCCGCGGCCAGTTTCGGTAAGTCGTCTTCTGAGATGCCGACATCCCGAAGCCGTGTTTGCAGGCCCAGAATACCGGCAAGGCCAGCCAGGCGTTCCGCAAACAGATCGGCCCGTTCTTCAAAGCTTTGAACTTCGGCAAGATCCGGAAAAACGACCGGAGCCAGTTCCGCGTAGGTTGCCGCGGCAACCTTGTTGTTGAATTTCAGGACATGCGGCAGCACCAGCGCGTTGGAAAGGCCGTGCGGCACATGGAATGTGCCGCCGATGGGGTAGGCAAGCGCATGGACGGCTGCGACGGGCGAATTGGCAAAGGCCATGCCGGCCAGCATGGAGCCGAGCAACATGGCGCCCCGTGCGTCTTCGTCTACGGGAGAAAACACCGCCCGTTCAATATTGGCTCCCAAAAGCTTCAGGGCTTCCAGGGCCAGGGTTCTGGAAACCGGATTGTTGTTGGCCGATTTCGAAGCGTAGCTCTCGATCGCATGAACCATTGCGTCGATGCCGGTTGCCGCCGTGACCGGGCCGGGCAGTCCAAGGGTCAGGTGAGGGTCGAGAACGGCAAGGTCGGGCAGGAGAAGGGGGGACACGACACCGCGCTTTTCTTCTTCGCCCACGGTGATGATGGAAATGGGTGTAACTTCGGAACCTGTACCGGCAGTGGTCGGGATAAGGATAAGGGGCAAGCGCGGGCCTTTCGCGTTGCCGATACCCCAGGCCTCGTCCAGATCCTCCCCGCTCCTCGCAATCAGCGCCACGAGCTTGGCAACGTCGAGCGAGGATCCTCCGCCAAAACCGATGACAGACGTGGCGCCATGTGCCTTTGCGGCTTCAATCGCGCGGTCCACCAGCGCTCTTGGTGGATCGGCGGCGACTTCCGAAAAGCGTGCCAGGGTGTGGCCGGCGCTCTTCAGCGCCTCTTCGCAAGGTTCCTGCAAGCCGAGGGAGATAATCCCGGGATCCGTCACCAGAAACGGCCGGTCTCCCAGGAAAGGCGCGGCGTGGTCCGCCAGGACCGCAGCTGCACCGTTTTGGAAGACGATGCGCTGGCTTGTGTTGAACGTGAACGCGCCGATCATGTTTCCTCCCGACTGTCATTTCTGCATAGATTGCCCGCAGAATGGCCTTCCGTCGAGGGGCGGGACGCGCTTTGGGGATCAGACTTTTGGCCGGGAAGAGCATTCAGGCATGCATGCGCGCACCCCTGGAGATCTTGTCGGCAATTTTTCTGTCACAGTGAAAGGCCAACCCGACCACCTTCGCCGTCTCGGGGCCGAATTCTGCAAACACCTGCCGGTTTGCCGTATCATGTCCGGTGGCGAACATCTCCTCGATATAGAGGCTGGCGGGAACACTGCGGTTGAGCGTTCGTTGATGGATCCTGCCGATGGTTTCCTTGTCGGCACTCAGGACGATGACCGGCTGAATGCTCATGGGGTGATAGACATTCCCGGCTGCGTCGCGATAACTTTCGCCAATGATGTCAGGCTTTGCGGCGGCAATTCCCGTCGACAGGAACGCCGTGACATTCAATTTCTGCCAGGCAGCCAGGTCCTCGCGGACAACAACGACAAATTTGGTTTCGAACATGTACGGCAACTCCACGCGAGGCTTTCAGAAGGATCGGAATTTCGGGACCCTAGCGCCTTGCGGGGAGGCCAGTCTTGAACGTTTGTGCGCACCTGGCAACGACATGATCCGCGCCTCGCCAACGGAAGCGGGCATCGACAGGATCGAGGCGCGGTTCAGCGGCAACGGGTTTTCGCCGCACCGCCATGACACCTATGCGCTCGGCTTGACGATCAGCGGTGTGCAGACCTTTCGGTATCGCGGCGAGAAACGGGCCTCATTGCCCGGCCAGGTGATCGTGATCCACCCTGACGAACTGCACGACGGCGGTGCCGGCACGGAGCGGGGGCTCCGGTACCGCATGATCTATATTCCGCCGGAGCTGATCGGAGAGGCGCTCAAACCGGCAGGCTTTGCCGAATTACCCTTTGTCGCAACGCCCGTGCTGTCCGATCCGCATTTTCGGCAGGATCTCGGCGAAGCTCTGGAAGACATCGACCGGGAAATGGGCGCGTTCAAACGTGAGAGCCTGCTAACGGATCTGGCAGCTTGCCTCAACCGTTATGCGGACAGTGGCCGGTCCAGAAAGGCAGCCTTGCATTGGCCCGCAATTCGAGACTGTGCGTCCTATCTCAAGGAGAGCTGTGGCGAAGACATCCGTATGGAGGATCTGGAAAGTATCGCGCAGATGGACCGGTTCAGCCTTGCCCGGCAATTCCGGAAGGCTTTCGGCACCAGCCCGCACCGCTATCTGGTCATGCGGCGGCTCGACAAGGTCAAAACCATGCTTGCAAAGGGCGAGGGGCTTGCCGTGGCCTCCGTGGAAGGCGGTTTCGCCGATCAGAGTCACATGACGCGGCACTTCAAGCGCGCCTTCGGCATGACACCCGGTCATTGGCGGCGCCTTTGCACCGCCAACGAAAGGGTCGTTTAGAGCTTGTTCGGCCCGAACTTGTTCGAGCGCGGGAAGCCGGTCGGCGGCAGTCTGCCGGCCTGGCCACGTTCACCGCGCCAGTCGGCGAGTTCTTCGAGGCTCCGGGTGAAGCTGCGGCCGGAACTGTCGGTCCAGGTAAGTCCGCCCTCGCCGGTGAAGACGCGGATATCCGAGATATTGCCGTCCCGGTAGCGCTGCAGGCGGACGCCGCGTCCGCGCCCCATCTGCGGGATCTGCGCCAGCGGGAAGACCAGCAGCTTGCGGTTTTCGCCGATGACAGCCACATGGTCGCCGTCTGCTTCCACGCAAAGCGTGGCTTCGGCCGGGGTGGTCAGGTTCAGAACCTGCTTGCCCTTGCGGGTATTGGCAATCACTTCGTCTTCGCTGACCACGAAGCCACGGGCCTCGTTGCTGGAGAGCAGCAGCTTGCGGCCGGGCTTGTAGACGAAGGCGTTGACCACATCCTGGGCCTCGTCCATTTCCACCATGAGCCGGATCGGTTCGCCGTGGCCACGCCCACCCGGCAGCCGGTCGGCGCCAAGCGTGAAGAACTTGCCGCCGGTGGAGAAGACCAGGATTTTGTCCGTCGTCTCCGCATGGAAGGACAGCTTCAGCTTGTCACCCTGCTTGAAGGCAACGGCTGAAAGGTCGGACTGATGGCCTTTCATGGCCCGGATCCAGCCTTTTTCGGAAATGATGACGGTGATCGGTTCCTTTTCGATCATTGCCTGCTGGATGTCGACGAGATCGGCTTCCGGGGCTTCGCTCTTGTCGGTGCGGCGTTTGCCGATTTCCGTTTCCGGTCCGTAGACCTTGGAAATCTCGGCGATTTCCTTGGAAATTTTCGTCCACTGACGGGCGTCGGAGCTGAGCAGCTTGGTGAGGTCGTCCTTTTCCTCCGAAAGCTTCTCGTGTTCCTTGCGGATCTCGAACTCTTCCAGCTTGCGCAAGGATCTCAGGCGCATGTTGAGGATGGCTTCGGCCTGAACGTCGGTCAGCTCGAAGGTCCTGATCAGCTCGGCCTTGGCATCGTCCTCCTCACGGATGATGCGGATGACTTCATCGAGGTTAAGATAGGCGATCAGATAACCCGCCAGCACCTCCAGCCGGTGGTTGATCTGCCCGAGCCGGTGTTCGGAGCGGCGGATCAGCACGACCTTGCGGTGATCCAGCCATTCGCGCAGCACCTGCTTCAGGCCCATGACCATCGGCACCTTGCCCATGGAAAGGACGTTCATGTTCAGCGAGAACCGGTTTTCCAGGTCCGTCAGCTTGAACAGGGATTCCATCAGGATATTGGCGTCGACATTGCGCGAGCGCGGCACCAGCACGATGCGGATGTCTTCCGCCGATTCATCCCGCACATCATCGAGCAGCGGCAGCTTTCGGGCCGTCAGAAGCTCGGCGATCTTTTCGATCAGGCGCGATTTCTGCACCTGATAAGGAATTTCCGTGATGACGATGGCCCACTGGCCGCGACCGAGATCCTCCACTTCCCAACGCGCACGGACACGGAAACTGCCGCGGCCGGTCGCATAGGCTTCGCGAATGGAGCCCTGGTCGGAAACAAGCAGACCCCCGGTCGGGAAGTCCGGACCCTTGATATGCTCCAGAAGCTCGTCGACTTCCGCATTCGGGTTCCTGATCAGATGCAGGCTGGCCTGGCAAAGCTCAAATGCATTGTGCGGCGGAATGGAGGTCGCCATGCCGACGGCAATGCCGGACGAGCCGTTACCCAGAAGGTTCGGGAAACCGCCCGGCAGGACGATGGGTTCCTTGTCCTCGCCGTCATAGGTCTCGCGGAAATCGACGGCATTTTCGTCAAGGCCGTCCAGCAGGCGCTTGGCCGTGTCGGTCATGCGCGCTTCGGTGTACCGCATGGCGGCCGCGTTATCGCCGTCCACGTTGCCGAAGTTGCCCTGGCCGTCGATCAGCGGATAGCGCTGCGCGAAATCCTGCGCAAGGCGCACCAGCGCGTCATAGACGGCCTGATCGCCATGCGGGTGATATTTACCGATGACGTCGCCGACCACGCGGGCGCATTTCTTGAAGCCGGCACCCGGGTCCAGTTTCAGAAGGCGCATGGCGTAGAGCAGGCGCCGGTGGACCGGTTTCAGACCGTCGCGCACGTCCGGCAAGGCCCGGTGCATGATGGTCGACAGGGCATAGGCCAGATAGCGCTCTTCAAGCGCATCCTTGAGGTTGATGCCTTCAATGCCGCTTGGCGGCGGAGTCGTCTCTTTTCCCATGAATGCTTGCTAACTGTTTCAGCCCGCAAGTTCAATTCGCCTGTCGCGATTTGGGAATGGAAACGGCGGATTTTCAACGGATTTCGACAGTATGTGGGCAGTTTTATACGAGACAGATCGGTTTGCGCCGGACGCGCTGCTGCAAGGGGAGGCCGGTCGCAAAATTTCGGGTATTCCGGAACTGCGCTTGATCTTTCTCCGCAAATCATCGAATTGAAAGGAAGGGTTTAGGAGTTTTGAAATTGCTAGCAATGGATGTAGTTGCAGTTGTGGTGCAGCTTTAATCGGCTGAGAGTTATAAGTACATGAAATTAAAAAGAAATCTGGTTGCACTTGTCCTGGGGTTGCTCGTCGTTCTAAGTGTTTTTCTGTCCTGGAACGATTTCCACGTCCTGCGGATGAAGGCCTACTCCAATCCGGCCGGCAGCATGAAGCCGACGCTGCTGGTGGGCGACAATGTTTTGGTTCGGCGCGTCTTTCCGGCGTTTGGCGAAACCTATGTTCCCGTCGCAGGCGACATCATCATCTTTCCGCTGCCGGGCGATCCGGACAACATCTATTTGAAACGACTCGTGGGCATGCCGGGCGATACGATCCAGATGATCGACGGCGTCGTTCACATCAACGGCGAACCGGTCAAACGCGAACGCATCGACGATTTTGTCGAGCAGTCTTCTTCAGGCGATGTCCGCCGGGTGCCGCGTTACCGCGAGACGCTGCCGAACGGGGTTTCCTTCGAAACACTCGACCTCACGACCAAAAGCGAGCTCGACAACACCCGCGAATATGTCGTGCCGGAGGGGCACCTGTTTACGCTCGGTGACAATCGCGACAATTCCCAGGACAGTCGGATCTTGTCGCGTGTCGGCTATATCCCGGTGGATACGGTAACCGGTGTCGCGGAACAGCTTTATTATTCTGGAAAATCTAAGGAATTCGTCTGGCGCCCCATCGAAGGTGACATGGAATGAACACCTATAGGCCCGCTCGTTCTATTGAAGGGGTGGCGGGCTTGTATTCGCAATTACGTTTCCCGGCTCAGAAATTGGTTCGAAACCTTATTCATCTATAGGCACTTGGTAGACATACCTTTTCCAGGTAGGGTCGATACCTTCAATGAACGGATTTGTGAGGCGGTACACTTTTCGCTCCGAAAGCCTGGCGAACTTGACGCTTTCCAGGTACTTGTCCTCCCATAAACGAAGCAGTGATCCGTCATCATAAGCTTTTAATAATCCTTCGTGGATGCGTGCAATCAGCTCCTGGTTCTCTCTTGAAGTTACAAGGAACCTTGGGAGTGGATAATAGATCACAAAGGTCTCGTCGAAAGTAAAATTGTCGAGGTTCTTGTGCGTTGTCCATTCTCCGAGCAGTTCGTTGGCACCGCGCAAAAACAATTCACTCCTATTGTG
>NZ_JBNKYW010000295.1:0-47988 GCF_050301095.1 Roseibium sp. | reverse complement strand
GGTAGTTTTGCGAGACCGCCCTCCTTCGAAATAGACCAACCTGAAGGGTGACTTGTGCGTATCCACAAAAAGGCAGCGCGCCAGTTTGCCCTCGGGAGGCCTGATCTCCCGGGAGATCGTTGCACAGTCGAGGCGTCTGGCGATCTCCGACTGGCTGAATTTTTGGTCCCCCATGCGGCAAATCGTTTTGCGTTCTTCAAAAGTCAAATGCGAAAAGTCCGGCTCAAAACGTCGCTCCCGAAAAGCAGGCAGCTTAGCGCCTTTGTTGCAGTTCGGGATTGAATGTGCCCAATATCTTATCAATGTTGTCACAAGCGAGAATGGTCACAACTTCTGCTAGGTAGATCGGTCACAAGCCAGCTTCTGTAGAGCAGGGCGGAGCAAAGCTGACCGCCCGGAGACACCACACATATCGAAGGGCAGGGAAGCCGTGCGGGTAAGGGCGCTGGTCACCTCGTTCTCATCCAGGATCAGCCGTTTGCGCTCAAAGGAAACCGCAAGCTGTGCCGTCACATAACGCTTCTCCTTCCAGCACAGGATCTCATGGAGCCGGTCCGGTTCCACATTCAGCGCCCGATGCAGGTTGTAAGACCGCGCCGGAACCTTGGAAAACTGGGCGTTGTAGCGCTCCATGAACTCCGGCACGAACGCGTTTGCGGCTTCGATCGTGCTGATTTTGGCGAGCCTCAACGCTTTGACCAACCGGTCCTGAAGGGTGCGGTTGGCCCGCTCGTCACCACTCCCATGGCCCGCCAGGAACTTGGCGTCACCGCTGCCGCGGTAGACAACATGATCCGCCAACTCGGTCCGACCATGCCGCGCGAACTGACCGGCTGCAGCCGCTACCGGGCCTGGGGGATCCTCTGATTTCTCGGGGGTTGCCGGTACCAACTTCTCAGATCAGAGTCGATGCCGGACCTGTCATTCTTTGACTTGCGCTGCCACACGCCCCCACGCTCTGTCACCCTTTACCCAGGAGTGACGCAACATCTTCTGGAAAGAACTCACCCAGCTTTCCGGTGGCCCCGTCGCGAATAGCTGCCTCGGGCAAAGGGTCTTTGCGTTCCGTGACAACAGGCCAAACACTCGCGTATTTTCGATTGAACGCGACCCATATTTCACTGCCTGCTTCCGTATCCGGGCGGATCGCACCGGCCGGGCATTCAGGTTCACAGACACCACAGTCAATGCACTCGTCAGGATGGATCACCAGCGTTGTTTCCCCTTCATGGAAACAGTCAACCGGACAAACCTCGACGCAATCCGTGTATTTGCAGGCAATGCAGTTCTCGGTGACGACATAAGTCATGGCACACGCTCCCGGCAACGGCGGGCACAAAGCCCGCCGTGTTTGTGCAGAATTGATGTTGAAGAGACCTATTCGGCGATGGTCAGGATGTCATCGAGCGGCTTTTTCATCTTGGCCACTTTCGGAACTTTGGCACCTTCACCCGGATGACCGACTGCGACGATCATGATCGGTTTTTCGTGATCCGGTCGTCCCAGCATCTCGTTGAGAAACTTCATCGGGTTAGGTGTATGCGTCAGCGACACCAGGCCGGCGTGATGCAACGCCGTCAGAAGAAAGCCCGCGGCAATGCCCGTGCTCTCGGGCACATAATAGTTCTTGAACCTGTCCCCGTCGTCGAAGTGGCCCCACCGCTGCGCGAAGATCACGATCAGCCACGGCGCCTCTTCCAGATGCGGCTTCTTGTCATTGGTACCAATCGGCTCCAGAGCCTTGAGCCATTCATGGCCTGCCCCGCCCTCATAGAACCTGCGCTCTTCCTGCTCGGCGGCCTCGCGTACCCGTTTTTTGAAGGCAGGGTCCGAGATGGCCACGAAGTGCCAGGGCTGATGGTTTGCGCCCGATGGCGCCGTGCCTGCCGTGCGGATACATTCCTCGATCACCTCGCGCGCCACGGGGCGGTCTGAATAGTCGCGCACCGTATGGCGACGTTTCATCCTGTCGTAGAATGATCTGGCCTCGATCAGCATTTGCTCGTCGCTCAGCTGCATGCGGTCCGGCAGGTCCAGGGCTTCGTATTTTATGTGGTCTCGCGCAAACACGGCGATGCCTCCGTTTTCCTGTCAGTCCTGGTCTTTCTGGCGCCGCTTGGTTGCCTGACCGGAAGTGCGTGGTGCCGAAAAGTCGGCCTCAGGTTCCAGCCGGCCTTCCGGGTTGGAGGTGGCGGATGTAAAGGCGGCGTCCCAGTCTCCCAGTTTTGTCTCGCGGTCTTCCCAGTTTTCCAGCGTTTCATCGTCGCGATACATCGCAAACGGACGCAATGTGCTCTCGTAGAAATCCACCTGCGCATGGGTGCGGTACTGGGTGGCTTGATAGCCGTTCCAGTGCAGGGCCTGCTCCAGCGGCCGGCGATAGCGGCGGTTCTGCGTCGCGGCCGGGTATCCGATGGGGATCGTGCCATAGGCCTTCATCCATTCCGGATAGCCCAGCAAGTCCGACAATTCCCTGTTGGTAATATCCTCGCCGCCGCCGGACAACCAGGCGCTGGTCAGCCCTTCCGCAGCAACGCCCAGCTGGATGTTCTGGATCGCCGCGCCGATCGAATTCAGGAAGATAACCTCGTTGTTTTCCAGATATTCCTTTTCCCAGCCCTTGGTCGTGGGTTGCGGGAAACAAACCTTCCAGCGCGGATCTCCCAAAACGACAATGATCGCGACCGTGTTGGCGAGATAGGTTTTTTTCACTGCCGGGAAGCCCTTGGCGTGATCGACCAGCCGCTGCGCCTGGCGCAGGAAAACTTCCGTCACCTTGTCGCGTAGCGCAGGTTCATCAACAACGATGAAGTCAAAACACTGCACGTTGGCACCTGACGGGGCCCATCGTCCGCAATCAACGATCCGTTCCAGCACAGCCCGGTCAACGGACCGTCCCGGCTCGAACTTCCGGACACTGCGCCGACTGCGAATAACGTCCTGAAACAATGGTTCTGACATGGCTTTCCTCCTCGGTTCGGAAAACCATAGGACGCAGCCGGGACACAGCGCATTCCTCATCAATGAGGATTGTTGATGTACAGCTGACGTCTTTTTCTGGGGAGGCCGCGACAACAGCAGGATAATTGGCATGAACCAGATGACCGCAGAATTCACCGTCCCCAATGGCTTTGCTGCTTTGCGTGTCAGCCAGGTCAAACACTATACCGACCGGCTTTTTTCTTTCAGGACCGAACGCCCCGCCGGATTCCGTTTCCGCTCCGGTGAATTTGCCATGATCGGTCTGAATGTCGACGGCAAGCCTCTTTTGCGGGCCTATTCCATCGCCTCGCCCAACTGGGACGATCATCTGGAATTCTATTCAATCAAGGTGCCCGACGGTCCTCTGACGTCGCGCCTGCAACATATCGAAGCGGGAACGCAAATCCTGATCCGGCCCAAACCGGTCGGCACACTGGTTTTTGATGCCCTGCTGCCGGGCAAGCGGCTGTTTTTGCTGTCTACGGGCACGGGCGTGGCCCCGTTCGCCAGTATTATCCGTGATCCTGAAGTCTATGAGAAATTCGATCACGTTCACCTGTTGCACACCTGCCGCGAAACGGCTGAACTGACCTACGGGCGCGAACTGGTACATTCGGTTTTGAACCACGCGTTGTTGGGCGACCTTGCGGCCGGACAACTGCATTATCTCCCGGCTACCACACGTGAAACATCCGAGCATATGGGGCGGATCAACACCTGGATCGAAGATGGCCGACTCGCTGACTTCGCGGGCGGGGCTTTGACGCCTGAAACCGACCGTGTGATGATCTGCGGCTCCATGGCGATGCTTGAAACGCTCAAGGACTGTTGCGAGACGCTGGGGTTCAAGGAAGGGTCGAACTCGATGCCTGGACAGTTCGTGATTGAAAAGGCATTTACCGGGTAGAACACACCTCCAGTGCGGCAACCATGATCCTGCAACAAAAAATCGAAAGGCCTCTGCCTGATATGCCGGTTCCGGTGACCTGCGCTGTCAGGTTGACACAAAGCATTGGAACCAATGCATTTGTGCAAGTTGCCCTGGAGGTCGCACATGACCTTGTGGGGGCCGATTTCGTATCGGTTTTCTGCCTTGGCGATCGGGACAAACCGCTGTTGATGGGAACGGCATGCCGGCTCGGCCAGCACCGCGCCGAACGCGCGGCCAGGGGATATGACCATCATGTCAGCGAGGACCGGAACACGCAGCTTTTGCAGGGCACCCACGGTCCCGGTGACTTTCTGACGTTTCAGGACGCCGACAGCATTTCGTCGTTCACCTATCGGCGGGACTGCTATGATCTGCCCGGCATCAGCGCGCGGATGTCACTGATCAGGCGCTCGCCCGCATACGGGTTGGCCATCAGCCTTTATACCAGCGCGGAAGCCGGCCTCTTCCCCGAGCAGAAGCACCGCGATGTGCAGGCTGTCCTGGGCCTGCTGCTGGTCGCGACGGAACGGCATGTCGCTTTTTCCCTCAAGGGCTCGGTTTGGCGGCGGGACGACATCCAGACCCGGCTGGCGCTCACATATCCCGATCTGACGGCGCGCGAACGGGAAGTGGCCGCCATGGCGATCAAGGGAAGAACCGCTGCCGAGACCGCTGACATCCTGGGTCTTGCGGAAACCACGGTGATTACTCATCGCAAGAAGGCCTACAAGCGCATGAACGTGACATCCCTGCGTCAGCTTGTTGCCAGTCTATGACCGAAACCGCATTCCGAAATGCGCAACCGGTGTGGTGGAGAACAAGGTTCCTGTAACGAATAGATAAGTCTCCCGGCTCATTACGGTCGCCGGCTGGACCAATACCGGCGGGTACCTGAAGCCTGTCAGAGCACTCCCGCTTCCCGGCCGCGGCATGAACTTATGCCTGCATCCTGCCGAGATAGTCCGGAAGGCTCTCGATGGACGGCAGGATGACGTCGGCATGCCCGGTGAGTTGGTCCTCCGTGGCCGGCCCGGTCAGGACGGCCACGCTGAGACCGACGTTCGCGTTGCGGGCGCAATCCATGTCATGGGTGCTGTCGCCGACGAACACGACTTCATGCGGTGCGATGTCCATGAGTTCACAAAAGCCATGCACCATGCCCGCTTCGGGCTTGCGTCCATATCCGCTGTCGGAACCGCAGACAAAGTCGAACAGCGAGGAGGCGGCCGCACGCTGAAGCTGCGCCACGGCCCCGGCCTCATAATCGTTCGTCGCGACCCCCAGCTTGAGGCCCTGCGTCCGCAGGCTGGTCATGACGTCCGTCAGGTCGCATGTCGGAAATACCGGCAGGTCGGCATAGATCTCGAGATTGAGGCTGACGATCTCCTCAGAGCTCTTGCCGGGGAGCAAATCCAGCCAGGCCTCGTTCACTTCATCGGCGCTGGCGTTGACGATCAGCGAGCCGGTTACGAAGACCCGGCGTTTCCTGTCGAACCCCACGGCTGCCGCGAGCCTGTCCTTCAGGAGGTCGTCGTTCCGGGCCAGCCTGTCGACCATCCGGTCGCAATAATAGGCCCAGGTATCGGTGAAATTGAAAAGCGTGCCGTCCTTGTCGAAAAGAACGGCTTTCAGTGCACCTGTTTCACGCGGTGTCGTCATTATCAGTCCAAATCTTCCGCTACACGGCTTCGTGTGCCGGTCATAGGAACGGTTCGTCGGTCATGGTCTCCGGCACCGGGGCGCCGAGCCGTTTGAGTATCGTCGGCGCAAGCTGTGTCTGGCGCAACAAGGTGTCCGGTGCCGGGCCCTTTGCATCGCCAAAATAGTAAAGCGCGAAATCCTGCTGCTCCTCGCTCCGTCCACCGTGGTGACCCCGATCGCTCTGACCGTGATCGGCCGTCACGATCACTTCATAATTCGCGGCACGCCAACGCTTGATATAGGGGGCCAGAGTTGCATCAAGAACCCCGCAGGCATGATCCATTTCCTCGCAAGCATGCTTGAACCGGTGCCCCATGCTGTCAAGCGTGCAGGTGTGCAAGATGCCGTAGTCGAGGCCAAAGCGCTCGGTGAGCATGGTGAGCGTTGCGAAAAGATCGGCATCGGAGGGGGTCATCTGGTTGGCATGACCGTAGCCGGACATCGTGTGGAAACGTCCGTGATTGATCGCTGCACTGTCCGGTTCGTCGTATTCGATATCGCGGACCGGATCGAACGGGGCCCGGTTGAAGAACTCGGACCAGAAGGAATGCGTCACCGCGCCGGTCACGCCGCCGGCAAGCCGCACCTGCGAAAAGACATCCGGCACCGGCAGCCTGAAGACGTCGGCGTTCCCGGTCGACCCGTGGACCGCCGGTGTTACGCCGGTGTGGATGGAGGCATAGCAGGATGCGGAAATGGAAGGCAGGACGGAGCGCATTCTCCAGACCTGCGCGTCGCCGCTGTCGACCCATCCCTCAAGATTTCCAAACAGGGCTCTCCAGTTGCGCAGGGGAACACCATCGAGAATGATCAGTAGGAGCCGGGTGTCCATCAGTTGCCTGCACTTTCCATTTTTCGGGTTGCAAATACGTCTTCAAGCCAGCCCAGTCTCA
The DNA here is from genome assembly GCF_050301095.1 of Roseibium sp. Lineage (GTDB taxonomy): Bacteria > Pseudomonadota > Alphaproteobacteria > Rhizobiales > Stappiaceae > Roseibium. The sequence goes on along the minus strand of NZ_JBNKYW010000295.1, from coordinate 41,481 downwards.
TGTCGGGGACCGAAGAAAGGAGGAGGTCGGTGTAATCGTCGAATGGCGGTGACAGGACCTTTGACCTCGGTCCGTAGCGAACGACGTTTCCGCGATACATGACGGCGATGGAGTCGGCAATCGACTTCACGGTCGCAAGATCGTGAGTGATGAAAAGATAGCTGACCTGCTCGATCTTCTGCAGGTTCATCAGAAGCTTCAGGATGCCGTCGGCCACAAGCGGATCGAGAGCACTCGTCACTTCATCGCAGATGATCAGCCTGGGTTTGGCCGCCAGCGCCCGCGCGATGCAGACACGCTGTTTCTGTCCCCCGGACAACTCTGCCGGATAGCGCTTGAGAAAACCTTCACCGAGTTCAATCTCGTCCAGCAGCTCGACCACCCGGGCCCGCTTTTCGCCACCGCGCATGCCGAAATAGAACTCCAGCGGCCGGCCGATGATCGTTTCGATGGTCTGGCGCGGGTTCATCGCAACATCCGCCATCTGGTAGATCATCTGCAATTCGCGCAGCTGTTCCTTGCTGCGCTCGTTCAAGGAGGCAGGCAACGTGTCGCCGCCGAAAGTCACCTTTCCCTTGCGGGACGGCAGCAGGCCGGTGATGACGCGGGCGAGCGTGGACTTGCCCGAACCGGACTCGCCGACGACGGCAAGGGTTTGAGACGGATAGATCTCCAGGGAAACATCCTTGACGACATCGAAGTTCAGGCTCCGGTAGCGCGCCGAAACACTTTCCAGTTTCAGCACCGGATCGCCTTCGCCCGGAACTTCGTCGTGGATCGCCGAGCGGATCGATACCAGCGCCCTGGTGTAGTCCTCCCGTGGAGAATTGATGATCTGGTCGGTTGTCCCGTATTCGACCATATACCCGTTCTGAAGCACCATGATGTGGTCGGACACCTGGGCGACCACCGCCAGATCGTGCGTGATGTAAAGCGCTCCGACGCCCGTGTCCCGGATGGCTTCCTTGATGGAGGCCAGCACATCGATCTGCGTCGTCACATCCAGGGCGGTCGTCGGCTCGTCGAAGATCACCAGATCCGGTTCCGGGCACAGTGCCATCGCCGTCATGGCGCGCTGTAACTGGCCGCCGGAGACCTGGTGGGGGTAGCGCTTCCCGAAATTCTCAGGGTCCGGCAAACCGAGCTTTGCGAACAGCCGGATCGCCCGCTGTTCGGCTTCCTTTCTCGAACACAGCCGGTGGGAAAGGCAGGATTCGACGACCTGGTCCATCAGCCGCTTGGAAGGATTGAAGCCGGCGGCCGCCGATTGCGATACGTAAGTGACCTGGCGGCCGCGCAGATTTCGCAAGCTGGCGGGGTCTTTCTTGAGAATGTCGACGCCGTTGACGAATATTTCGCCGCCGGTAATCGAAATACCGCCGCGGCCGTAGGCCAGGGTGGACAGGCCGATGGTGGATTTTCCCGCACCGGACTCGCCGATCAATCCGAGAACCTTGCCCTTTTCCACCTTTAGATCGACACCGTGGACGATCTCGACGTCCCTCGGCGCTTCTCCGGGTGAGAAAACGGTTGCTCCGATCCTGAGGCCGCGAATGTCGACGAGGCTGTGTGCTGTGGTGTCAAGCATTGCGGCCTCCCTTCAGGCTGGCGGTCCGGTTGAGAACCCAGTCAGCGACAAGGTTCACGGAAATTGCCAGCGCCGCGATGGCGACCGCAGGCGTGAAGGCCGCCGGAATGCCGTAGACCAGGCCTTCCCTGTTCTCCTTGACGATGGTTCCCCAATCGGTTTCCGGAGGAATGACGCCGAGACCGAGAAACGACAGGGTCGAAATGAACAGCACCATGAAGATGAATCGCAGGCCGAGTTCCGAGACCAGCGGGGAGAGTGCGTTGGGCAGGATCTCACGCAAGACGATCCATCGTGTCCCCTCGCCGCGAAGGCGGGCGGCCTCGACGTAATCCATGACGTTGATGTCAACGGCAACCGCCCGTGCCAGCCGGTAAACGCGGGTTGAATCGAGCAGTCCCATGAGAACGATCAGCATCGGGATCGTGCTTGGCACCAGAGACAGGACCACGAGTGCGAAGATCAGTGTGGGGATCGACATGATCAGATCGACGAAACGGGAGAGCACCATGTCGACCCAGCCGCCGAGCACGACCGCGCTGAGCGCCAAAAGGGTGCCGAGCGAAAAGGAAAGGGCCGTTGCCGCGGAGGCGATGAAGATGGTCGTCCGCGCGCCGTAGATCAACCGGGTCAGCAGATCCCGGCCGATGTTGTCGGTGCCGAGCCAGAACTTGGAGGACATCGGCTCCCAGACGTCTCCCACCACTTCGGAGATGCCGTAGGGCGCGACCACGGGGGCCAGCACCGCGAGCGCGAAAAACAGCGTTGTGAGGATCAGCCCGATCAGGGCGCTCATGGGAATACGCATCATCACGAAGGCCTTATTTGGGGTGTCTCAGTCGGGGATTGGCGATGATGCCGATGATGTCGGCCGCCATGTTGAGCAGGATATAAACACTGGCAAAGATCAGACCCGCGGCCTGCACCACCGGAATGTCGCGCTTGGAGACGTGGTCGACCAGATATTGCCCCATGCCCGGATAGACAAAAATCACCTCGACCACCACGACACCGACAACGAGATAGGCCAGGTTCAGCATCACGACGTTGATGATGGGCGCGATTGAATTGGGCAGGGCATGACGGGTGACCACGGCGAATTTCGACAGGCCTTTCAGTTCGGCTGTTTCGATGTAGGGAGATTCCATGACGTTCAGGATCGCGGCCCGTGTCATCCGCATCATGTGCGCCAGCACGACGAAGGTCAGGACGACGACCGGCAGGGCGATCGATTGCAGTTTCTGCATCAGGCTCATGGAATCGTTGATCATGGAGACGGACGGAACCCACCTGAGTTTCACCGCGACAACGAAAATGAACAGATAGCCGATGACGAATTCCGGAACCGAAATTGTGGCGAGCGACAGGGCGGAAATCAGCCTGTCCGGCCAGCGATTGCGGAAACGGACCGCGATCAGCCCGAGGAGCACGGCCAGCGGTACGGAGATGAGCGCCGCCCAGAAAGCCAGGAACAGCGTGTTCCCGAGCCGTTTTGAGATCGAGGTGCCGATATCCGCCCCGTTGGTCAGCGCGGATCCGAAGTCGCCTTGAAGGACGCCGGAGAGCCATTGCAGGTAGCGGTAGACGGCCGGCTGGTCCAGGCCCATTTCCGCCCGCAGGTTCGCGATGGCTTCCGGCGTCGCCGATTGTCCGAGCACGGCCTGTGCCACGTCACCCGGCAGGATCTGGGCCCCCACGAAAATGAGGATCGACGATGCAAGAAGGAGCAGGGCACCCAGCGCAAGGCGCTGGGTGACCAACAGGATCAGGTGCGATGACACGGCAGCCGCCTTACTCGAACCAGGTCTTGACCGCCATCAGGCCGTTCATCATGTCGCCTTCAGGGTTGGTGGCCCATCCGCCGATATTGGTCGCCATGCCATCGATGTACTGGTTGAACATCGGGTTGATCAGACCGCCTTCGTCGCGCACCAGCCGCGCCATCTTGCCGTAGATTTCGACACGTTTTTCAGGATCCAGTTCCGCGCGGGCTTCCAGCAGCAGCGCGTCGAACTCGGCGTTTTTGAAGTGAGTGTCATTCCAGTCCGCGGTGGACAGATAGCCGACCGACCACATCTGGTCCTGAACCGGACGCCCGCCCCAGTAAGACGCGACGAAAGGTTTCTTGTTCCACACTTCCGACCAGTAGCCGTCCGCCGGTTCCGGCTTCAGCTCCAGCGGAATGCCCGCGGCCTTGGCGCTTTGCTGGAACAGCTGCGCCGCATCGAGAGCGCCCGCGAAGGCGGCATCGGAGACATGCAGGACGATCGGCGAGCCGTCATGACCGGATTTCTTGTAGTAGTCCTTCGCCTTTTCGAGATCGAACTGACGCTGCGGGATCGTATTGTCGAACAGCGGGTAGGCATCGTTGATCGGCGTGTCGTTGCCCACCTTGCCGAAGCCGACCAGAACCTTGTCGACCAGTTCCTGCCGGTTCACCGCGTGCTTCAGGGCCATTCTCAGGTCCTTGTTGTCGAACGGCGGCGTGTCGACATGCATGACGAAGATGTAGTGCCCCTTGCCCGATGTGGTCTCGATCTTGACATCCGGGCTGCGGCCCAGAAGCTTGGCGGTCTTCGGTGACACCAGATTGACGGCCTGGACGATACCGGACTGCAGGGCATTCGCACGGGCCGTGTCGTCGTTGATGACGATGATCTCGACACTGTCGTAGTGACCGCGCGTCTCATCCCAGTAGCCATCAAATTTCTCGAACTTGTAACGCTGGCCGGGTTCATCGGCGACCACCTTGTAGGGTCCGGTGCCAATGCCCGCACCGGGATTGTCCTGACCGCCGTTCGGCTGAATGATGAGGTGGTAGTCCGACATCAGGTAGGGAAGGTCGGCATTCGGCGTGGTCAGATGAACCACCAGCGTATCGCCTTCGACCTCCATGGATTCAATGCCGCGCATGATGCCGAGCGCGCCGGACTTCGTGTTATCGTCCGAATGTCTCTGCAGCGTCTTGAGCACGTCCTCGGCAGTCAGTTCCTGGCCGTTGTGGAACTTCACGCCCTTTCGGATCTTGAATTCCCAAGTCTTGCCACCGTCTCGCGGCGCAAAGCTTTCGGCGAGGCGCGCCTCCACCTCGCCATCGGCACCGACTTCTGTCAGCGATTCACCGAAGATCCGCAGGGCCTTCGCGGTCACGTGACTGGTAGAAAGCGCCGGATCGAGCGAATTGGTGCTTTCGCCCCCTTTCAGGCCCATCACGAAGTTACCGCCCTTCCGGGGTTCGGATGCGAAACCTGCGTCGGGGGCGGCAAGGCCGGCCACGGCAGCAAACATCGCGATAGCGCTGGCACGCGCCAGGACACTCCGGCGGCTAAGCGTACCTTCGGTCATCTTCCGGGCGTATTTCAGAAACTTGTCAGACATGTGTTCCTCCCAATTGCTGCTCTGGTACTTTTTTGCGTGAATTATTACACTCTTTGTAATCTTTCTTACATTTTGAAGGATGACTTTCTACCAAAAAATGTTCATCTCACGCATTTTTAGTAAATTAATTACCAAACCACCAAACTGGACGAGGTCAATTGGTTACACTAAATTGTTGTCATTAAAGGGAAGAACCGTAATGGCAGTGACAAGAAAACAACGACGGCAAGCCAGAATTCTGGAACTTCTCAAGTCATCCGGTTATGAACGGATTGAAGACCTTTCCCAGAAACTGTCAGTTTCCGAACAAACCATCCGGCGGGACATCAATCTTCTGGACAGCGAAGGGCGCTTGCGGCGGACACATGGCGGCGCAGCCTATGCCGGCCCGCTGAACAGCCAGGACTACCTGATGCGCCGCCACGAATCCGCCGACGTCAAGCAGCGCATCGCCTTCAAGGTTGCGTCCCTCGTCGAGGACGGTTCCTCCGTCTTCATTGATGCGGGCACGACCTGCGAAGCCGTTGCCGGCGCCCTCAACCAGAGGCGCGACCTGAAGATCGTGACCTACTCCCTCGCGGCCGCCATGCTTTTGAAGGATCGGCGGGATTTCACGGTCGCCATCCCGGGCGGCTTCGTCCGCCAGGTCGACGGATCGGTCATTGGCGAGCCGCCGACCAGCTTCATCAGCCGGTTCCGTTTCGACATTTCGATCTTCTCCGTGAGCAGCATCGAACCGGATGGCGAGATGAGCGACGACGACCACTGGGAAGTCTCGAACGTCGAATGCGCCATGAAACGGTCCCGCAAGACACTGCTTGCCGTCGATTCCTCCAAATACAAGAAGGGCGGCCTGGTATCGCTCGGCAACATCACCTCCATGGACATCATGGTGAGCGACAGCCTGCCCGAAGACCCGCTCCGGCAGCTTATTCTCGACAATCTGGAATTTCACAAAGCCTGAGCGAAACCGAACCGGTGGCAGGCAGCCCCGGCAACCCGCGGAACAGCGCCCTGTAACCAGAGCCTGAAGCCTTCGCACGCGACCGCCATCAAAGCATCACAAAAATTTTCAAAAAACTATTTCTCATGTGATGTTTCTGTGCTACATAACTGACCGATCGGTCGGTAAATTATATTGCATCGACCCGAAAACCGGGAGGAAACCATGCCGGAAGCGCTTATCTGCGACGCTGTACGCACACCCATCGGACGATATGGAGGTGCCCTGTCGCAAGTGCGCGCGGATGATCTGGCGGCCATCCCCCTTCAGGCATTGAAAGAGCGCAATCAAAACGTCGACTGGGAAGCCGTCGACGACGTCATCCTCGGCTGCGCCAACCAGGCAGGGGAAGACAATCGCAACGTTGCGCGCATGGCGGTCCTTCTGTCCGGCCTGCCGGTTTCGGTGCCCGGCACGACGGTCAACAGGCTTTGCGGATCCGGCATGGATGCCATTGGTCTCGCCGCCCGGAGCATCCGCGCCGGAGACGCGCAGCTGATGCTCGCCGGCGGCGTGGAAAGCATGAGCCGCGCGCCCTTCGTTCTCGCAAAGGCCACTTCGGCCTTTTCCCGCAACGCGGAAATCTACGACACGACCATTGGCTGGCGGTTCAAGAACCCGAAGCTGGAGCGGGATTTCGGCACGCATTCGATGCCGGAAACCGCCGACAACGTGGCGGCCGACTACAACATCTCCCGGGAAGACCAGGACCGTTTCGCCGCCGAAAGCCAGCGCCGCTGGGATGCCGCCCAAAAAGCAGGTATCTTCAAGGAGGAAATCGTTCCGGTCACCATCCCGCAGCGCAAGGGCGAGCCGGTTGTCGTCGACCGGGATGAACACCCCCGTCCGGGCACGGACGCGGAGGCTTTGGCAAGGCTGCGCGGCGTCAACGGACCCGATCTGACGGTTACTGCCGGAAACGCCTCCGGTGTCAATGACGGTGCCGCCGGAGCGATCATCGCGTCCGACGCCTTCGCCGATGCCAACGGACTGTCGCCGAAAGCCCGCATTGTCGCGATGGCGGCGGCGGGCGTGCCGCCGAGGGTCATGGGTATCGGGCCGGCGCCTGCAACACGCAAGGTCCTGGCTCTGGCGGGCCTTGGTCTCGACCAGATGGACGTGATCGAACTGAACGAAGCTTTTGCCTCGCAGTCGCTGGCGGTCTTGCGGGAACTCGGCCTTCCAGACGACGCTGCGCATGTGAACGCCAACGGCGGCGCCATCGCGATGGGCCATCCGCTCGGCATGTCCGGCGCGCGCCTGGTTCTGCATGCGGCCAACCAGTTGCAGCGTACCAGGGGGCGCTATGCGCTCTGCACCATGTGCGTCGGTGTCGGACAAGGCATCGCACTCGTTCTCGAGCGGGTATAGTTTGTAGGAAGGAAGTGACCCCGGGACGGTCTCGACATCAATCCCAGGGTCTGACGGGTGACACGGAAGCCTGAGACATTTGCACCGGAGGATCTGGATCCGATCCGGTGGTTTGGGAGGATATGCCATGTATGCGCAGCTCGTTAAATCGGAAGGCCTGAAGTCCCGGGAGGAAATGAGCCCAGAGGAACAGGCCTTTCAGGACCGGGTCGACAACGGCGAGAAGATCGAGCCGAAGGACTGGATGCCGGAAGGCTACCGTAAGACCCTGATCCGCCAGATCGGTCAGCATGCCCACTCCGAAATCGTCGGCCAGCTGCCGGAAGGCAACTGGATCACGCGGGCGCCCACGCTCGAACGCAAGGCAATCCTGCTGGCAAAGGTCCAGGACGAAGCCGGCCACGGGCTGTATCTTTATTCCGCCGCCGAGACCCTTGGCGTTTCCCGGGACGAGCTTCTGGAAAAGCTTCATTCCGGTGCGATGAAATACTCTTCCATCTTCAACTACCCGACCCTCAACTGGGCGGACATGGGCGCTGTCGGCTGGCTGGTCGACGGGGCGGCGATCATGAACCAGGTGCCGCTGCAACGCACCTCCTACGGGCCCTACAGCCGCGCGATGATCCGGATCTGCAAGGAAGAGAGCTTCCACCAGCGCCAAGGCTATTCCATCATGATGAAGATGGCCTTCGGCACGCCGGAGCAGAAGGAAATGGCGCAGGATGCGATGAACCGTTTCTGGTACCCGGCGCTGATGATGTTCGGCCCGTCCGACAAGGACTCTGTCCATTCCGCGCAGTCGATGGCCTGGAAGATCAAGATCAACACCAACGACGAGCTGCGCCAGAAATTCGTCAACGAGACGGTGCCGCAGGCCGAATATCTCGGCCTGACCATTCCCGACGACAAGCTCGCCTGGAACGAGGAAAAGCAGGGCTACGACTTCTCCGAACCGGACTGGTCCGAGTTCTTCGAAGTGATCAAGGGCAACGGCCCCTGCAACCGCGAGCGCCTGGGCGCCCGGGTGAAGGCCTGGGAAGACGGCGAGTGGTTCCGGGACGGCCTGACGGCCTATGCGGAAAAGGCGGCAGCGCGCCGGAAGGCCGCCTCCGTGGCCGCGGAATAAGACATTCATCAGGTTTTGAGGGAGGACCAGTCATGTCCAAGAAAGAATGGCCGCTCTGGGAAGTTTTCATTCGTGGCCAGCACGGGCTGAACCATCGCCATGTGGGCAGCCTGCACGCACCCGACGCGGAAATGGCCATCAACCATGCCCGCGACGTCTACACGCGCCGCAAGGAAGGCGTGTCGATCTGGGTTGTGCCGTCCAACGCCATCACCGCTTCGAGCCCGTCCGATAAAGGGCCGCTGTTCGATCCGGCAGAGAGCAAGACCTACCGTCACCCGACCTTTTTCGACATTCCCGATGAAGTGGGGAAAATGTGATGACCGGCGTGGAGACGACAGCAGCGGCCGCCCCGCAGGACCCGCACGTTTCGGATCCCGCCCTGCGCCCGGCTTTCTTCGAGTGGCTCTGCCGCATGGGGGATAACGCGCTCATCCTCGGACATCGTACGTCCGAATGGTGCGGGCACAGCCCGATCCTGGAAGAGGATATCGCGCTCGCCAACACGGCTCTCGACCTGATCGGCCATACCCAGATGTGGCTGGGTCTTGCCGGCGAGGTCGAGGGCGAAGGGCGCGATGCCGACAAGCTCGCCTATCTCCGGGATGCGATGAAGTTCCGCAACCTGCTGCTGGTCGAACTGCCGAAGGGCGACATGGCCGTGACGATCATGCGCGAGTTCCTGTTCGATGCCTATCATCACCTGCTGCTGTCCTGGCTGGCGGAAAACTCCACCAGCCCGCGTGTGGCGGAAATCGCAGCCAAGGCGCTCAAGGAAGTCAGCTACCATCTGGACCGGGCCTCCGACCTGGTCGTCCGGCTGGGTGACGGAACCGAGGAAAGCCACCGCCGAACCCAGGAGGCGCTCGACCTGCTGTGGTCCTATACCGGTGAGATGTTCGCAGGCGACGCGGTCGACGAGACTGTCGCGGCAGCAGGCATTGCTCCGCAGCTGGACGACCTGCGTGCGGAATGGGAAAGCTCGGTGGGCGAGATCCTCAAGGAAGCCACGCTGAAGATGCCGGATCCCGGCGCCTTTGCCCATCTTGGCGGCAAGCAGGGCCGGCACACGGAACACCTTGGCTACATCCTCGCGGAAATGCAGTTTCTGCAGCGCGCCTATCCGGGTGCGAGCTGGTAGGGGGCAGAACCATGTCCACAACCGTTCATCCGGCCATCCAGCAGGTCTGGGACTGGCTCCAGGAAGTTCCCGATCCCGAGATCCCGGTGGTCTCGGTCACGGAACTCGGGATCGTGCGGGAGGTCCGCTACGACGGCGACACACTCGTTGTTGCCGTCACACCGACCTATTCGGGATGCCCGGCGACCGCCATGATCGATCTGATGATCGAGGACAAGCTGCGCGAAAAGGGGATCGAAGACCTTCGCCTTGAACGCCGTCTGTCTCCGCCCTGGACCACCGACTGGGTCAGCGAGGCGGCGCGCGCGAAGCTCAAGGACTTCGGCATCGCCCCGCCGATCGACGGCACCGCGTCCGACGGCATGTCCGCCAAGGCCGCGCGGCTTTCCGGGCAGACCAACCTGACGGTCGCATGTCCGCGCTGCGGGTCCGCAAACACCGAGCGGATCAGCCAATACGGCTCGACGCCCTGCAAGGCCGCCTGGCGCTGCAAGGACTGTCTTGAACCCTTTGATTATTTCAAGTGCATCTGACACCCGGGAGGAGGGTTTCGCCCATGGCACGATTCCATACGCTTGAAGTGACCGACATCCGCCGTGATACGCGCGATGCGGTCGTGGTCACACTGAAGCCTGACGCAGCTGACGCGGACGCCTTCGACTTCATTCAAGGTCAGTATCTGACGTTCCGCCGCGACTTCGACGGCGAGGAGCTGCGCCGATCCTATTCGATCTGCGCGGGACGGGACGAGGGCTGCCTCAAGGTCGGCATCAAGCGGGTCGAAGGCGGAGCCTTTTCGACCTGGGCGAACGAAAACCTGAAGGTCGGAGATCGCCTGGAAGCCATGGCGCCGATGGGCCGGTTCTACACCGAACTGGAGCCTGGCAGGCCCAAGACCTACCTCGGCTTCGCCGGCGGCTCCGGCATCACGCCCGTGCTTTCCATCATCAAGACGGTGCTTGCGCGCGAACCGGAGAGCACATTCACGCTCATCTATGCCAACCGGCAGACCAACTCGATCATGTTCCGTGAGGAGCTGGAAGATCTGAAGAACCAGTATCTCGGCCGGTTCTCGCTGATCCATATCCTGGAAACCGAATCCCAGGACATCGAGCTCTTCACCGGCCGGATCGATGCGGAAAAGATGGAAACGCTGTTCCGTCTGTGGATCGATGCCGATGAGGTCGACACAGCCTTCATCTGCGGTCCGGAACCGATGATGCTGACCATCGCCGAGAGCCTGCGCAAACATGGCCTTTCCGACGACCAGATCCGCTTCGAGCTTTTTGCCTCCTCGCAGCCCGGCCGGGTCAAGGCCCGCACCGTATCCCGGGAAGCTGCCAGGGGCGCGGGTACCTGCGAAATTTCGGTGACCCTGGACGGCACCACCCGGAGCTTCCGGATGGAAAAGGACGGTACCTCCGTTCTGGACGCAGCGGTCGCCAACGCGATGGACGCTCCCTATTCCTGCAAGGCGGGGGTCTGTTCCACCTGCCGCGCGAAGGTGATCGAGGGCGAAGTGGAAATGGAAGTGAACCATGCGCTGGAGGATTACGAAGTCCGTGCCGGATACGTTCTCTCCTGCCAATGCCTCCCCGTCTCGGACAAGGTGGTGATCAGCTATGACGAATGAAGCAATCCTTCCGGAAGATGACACGATGTCCCTGTCCGACTATCTGGCCAAGGGCGGCAAACTGACTTCGCCGGACAATGTTCCGGCGCGCTACCGGGGCGAACTCCTGCGGCTGATGTCCTCCTTCGTGGACAGCGAACTGGCCGGATCGGCGGGCTTTGCCGACGCGATCAACTGGGCCCCCGGTCTGAAGGAACGCATAGCGGCCAGCCGGATCACGCTGGAAAAGGTGGATCACGCCGAACGCGTCCTCGACCTGATGAGCGACTTCGGCACAGACAAGGCGCTCTACAATCAGGCCCATGCCTGGTCGGCGCGCCAGCCGCGCGACACCCATGTCGACATGAAGAGGCAGGGCGGCGACATGCGCCTCTCCGTTTTTCATTACCCGCTGGAGAGCTGGACCGATGCAGTGGTCATGAACACGCTGATGGGGCTGGCAACCGTGCACCAGCTTCAGGAACAGGTTCTGACCTCCTATCAGCCGCTCGGCGAAGCCTTCCGCAAGATCCTGCCGCGTGAACAGCGCCACATGGAGCTGGGCCTTGAGGGTCTGGAACGCCTTGCGGGCGACGAGGCAACCAGGGCCGACGCGCAGGCGTCCGTGGAATACTGGATGCCGCGTGTGGCGGAGACCTTCGGACCCGCGCAGTCTCCCCGTTTCGAAAGACTGCGCCAGATGGGGCTGCGCCACACCGACAACGAGACACTGCGTGCTGCCTGGAAAGCCGATGCCGACGCACGGCTTGCCGAACTGAAGCTCGCTTGAGACCCAAGAAAAAGGACAGTCCGTAATGGCCACAGGGACGACCGCTCGCCGTCTGGAAAGTTATCTGGAGGGCGCCTGGCGCTCCGGCGAAGGAGAGGGCAGGCCGGTTCTGAACGCCGCGACCGGTGAAATCCACGCCCTGATCGGAACCGAGGGGCTGGATTTCCGGGCAGCTCTTGAATGGGGGCGGGCAACCGGCGGCCCGGCCCTGCGCGCCATGACCATTCATGAGCGCGCCCTGATGCTGAAGGCCGTCGGCCTGAAGCTGATGGAGCTGAAGGAAGAGTTCTATCTGGAAAACTTCGCGACCGGTGCGACACGCCGCGACGGCTGGGCCGATATCGATGGCGGCATCGGCACGCTGCTGACCTTCGCGTCCAAGGCCCGCCGCGAGCTGCCCAACACCCGCGTCCTGACCGAAGGGCCGGTCGAATCCCTTTCCCGCGACGGTTCCTTCGTCGGCCAGCACATTCTGACCCCGCTTCAGGGCGTCGCGGTTCACATCAACGCCTTCAATTTCCCGGTCTGGGGCATGCTGGAAAAGATCGCGCCGACGCTGATCGCGGGCATGCCCTGCATCGTCAAGCCGGCCTCCCAGACCGCTTACCTGACCGAACTGGTCGTCCGGCGGATTCTGGAAACCGGCCTCCTGCCGGAGGGCGCCCTGCAGATCGTGACCGGTTCTGCCGGTGATCTTCTGGACCATGTCAACGAACAGGACGTGGTGACCTTCACGGGCTCCGCCTCCACAGGCCAGATGCTGAAATCCAGCCCGGCGATCCTGAAGAATTCGGTCCGCTTCACGATGGAAGCCGACAGCCTCAATGCGTCCATCCTGGGCAGCGATGCGGCGCCGGGGACGGAGGAATTCGATCTTTTCGTGAAGGAAGCCGCCCGCGAGATGACGGTCAAGGCGGGGCAGAAATGCACCGCGATCCGCCGCGTGATCGTCCCGAAGACACATGAAGAAGCTGTGGTCGAGGCGCTTTCCGCGCGCCTCAGGGCAACCCCCATCGGCCTGCCGGACGACGACGCGGCCCGAATGGGAACGCTGGTCTCGCTGAAGGACCGCGAGGACGTCAAGGCGAAGGTGGCCCAACTGGCCGGCGAAGCGGAAATCGTCTCCGGTTCCGTCGACGATGTTTCCCTGGTGTCGGGCGATGCCGGCAAGGGCGCTTTCATGGCACCGGTTCTCCTGCGCTGCGACAAGCCTTTCGCGGCCGAAGCCGTGCATTCCGTCGAGGCCTTCGGCCCTGTGGCAACCGTCATGGCCTATGAGGACGCCGGGGAAGCAGTGGCGTTGGCGCGCAAGGGCCGCGGCTCCCTGGTCTCTTCGCTCTTCACCAACGACAGCAAGGTTGCGCAGGAGGTCGTGACCGGCCTTGCAGCCTTCCATGGGCGTGTTCTGATCGGCAACCGCGGTTCGGCGAAAAGCTCGACCGGCCACGGCTCGCCGCTGGCACCACTGGTTCACGGCGGTCCCGGCCGCGCCGGCGGCGGTGAGGAAATGGGCGGCATGCGGGGTGTGAAACACTTCATGCAGCGCACCGCCATTCAGGGAACGCCGGAACTTCTGTCGGCGGTCACCGGACAGTGGATCGAAGGCGCTCCGGTACGATCAGATATTCACCCATTCCGAAAGTCGCTGGCCGAGCTGAAGATCGGTGACCAGATCGTCACAAGCGCCCGCGAAGTGACACAGGAAGACGTCGAACATTTCGCCGAATTCACCGGCGATACTTTCTATGCCCATATGGACAGTGCGGCTGCCAAGGCCAATCCGTTCTTCGACGACCGCGTGGCGCACGGCTACCTGATCGCCTCCTTCGCGGCGGGTCTGTTCGTCGATCCGGAGCCGGGGCCCGTTCTGGCCAACTACGGCGTCGACAATCTGCGTTTCCTGACGCCGGTTTATTTCGGCGACACCTTGCAGGTCCGGCTGACCTGCAAGGAGATCAACCCGCGCGAAAACGCCGGGCACGGCGAAGTGCGCTGGGATTGTCAGGTGACCAACCAGAAGGGCGAGGTCGTCGCGCAATACGACGTCCTGACCATGGTGGCCAAGACCTGGCCGCCGGAGGCTTGACGCAGGGGCCGTCAATTCAAATGAAGGATTGCCGGTTGTCTGCCAAGCAGGTGACCGGCGATTGCCTTATCGAACGGCCTTGACGCCTTCCAGGATCAGCGTTGTTGCCACGTTGGCATAGTCCTCACGCGTGATCGGGCCGCCGTCCTTGAACCACATGTAGACCCAATTCATCATGCCGAAGAGCGACATGGTGACGGGCATCAGCAGCGGCCTGTCGGGATTTGTCAGTTCCGGATGCAGATCCTTCAGCGCGTTGGAAAAGTGACTAACGATCCGGCGCTCTATGGCAACGATCTCTTTCTTCTGCTCGTCGGAAAGCGCGGGGCCCGCGTTCAGCTGGACCTTGTGCTGGTCGTCCGCACCCCGATAGGCGTCCAGCACCGTCATGACCAGCTTCTGCAGACGTTCCTTGGCAGGCAGCGCGGGATCGTCCGCCTTCTCCAGCGCTTCGTCCAGGATCGCCAGATGCGAGTGAATGATTGCGAAGATCAGGGCGCCCTTGGAGGGATAATAATGGTAGAGCAGGGATTTGGAGACGCCCGCTTCCTGGGCGATCTGGGCCATGGAAGCCTTTTCCATGCCTTGCGTGGCAAAGACATTGGCTGCCGTCAGCAGCAGTCCGTGCTGTTTTTCTTCAAAATCACTGGCGCGGGTTCTCGCCATGCGCTTGAACTCCTTGTTTTGGCCAGGAAACGCAAGTTGCGCCACTCTTAGCCCGATCCGGGGTAATTGACTAGCCGGTCAGTCAATAAATGACCGACCGGCGGTGCTGCAAAAAACCCTGCGGTTCAGAGCGGCGTTCCTTTGCCCTTATTCCTTCGGACGGTTGTCGACAACGCGCTTCGCCTTGCCTTCCGAGCGCGCAAGGCTGTCCGGCTCATGCACCTCGACCTTTGTGGAGATTCCGATCGTCGACTTGATGTGATGCACCAGTTCCTTCATCGAAGCGGCGCGGGCTTCACCGCTGCTGCGGTCCGGTGTGGCTTCGGTGTGAACGATCATCGCATCCATGCGGCCGCTGCGGACCAGCTCGATCTGGAAATGGGCCGTCAGGCCGGCGCATTTGAAGATCTGTTCCTCGATCTGAGTCGGAAAGACGTTGACGCCGCGCAGGATGATCATGTCGTCGCTGCGTCCGGTGATCTTCTCGATCCGGCGCATGCTGCGCGCCGTGCCCGGCAGGATCCGGGTCAGGTCGCGGGTCCGGTAGCGGACCATCGGCAGGCCTTCCTTGGTCAGCGTGGTAAAGACCAGCTCTCCCATTTCGCCGTCGGGAAGAACTTCTTCCGTCACCGGATCGATGATCTCCGGATAGAAGTGATCCTCCCAGACGTGGAGGCCGTCCTTCGTTTCCACGCATTCCTGCGCCACGCCGGGGCCCATGACTTCGGACAGGCCGTAAATGTCGACCGCATGCATGTCGAAGGCCTCTTCGATTTCCTCACGCATCGCATTGGTCCAGGGCTCGGCACCGAAGATACCGACCTTCAGCGAGCTTTGCCGCGCATCGAGACCCCGGCGGCGGTATTCATCCAGGATCGACAGCATGTAGGACGGCGTCACCATGATCACGTCCGGGCGGAAATCCTCGATCAGGGTTACCTGGCGTTCCGTCATACCGCCGGAAATCGGCACGACCGTGCAGCCGAGCCGTTCCGCGCCATAGTGGGCGCCGAGCCCCCCGGTGAAGAGGCCGTAGCCATAGGCATTGTGTAGAATATTGCCCTTGCGGCCGCCGGCGGCGCGGATGGAACGGGCGATCAGATCAGACCAGTTGTCGATGTCTTTTGCCGTATAGCCGACCACAGTCGGCTTGCCGGTGGTGCCGGAAGACCCGTGAATGCGGACGAGGTTTTCCCTGGGCGTGGCGAACATTCCAAACGGGTAGGTGTCGCGCAGATCCTGCTTCACGGTGAAGGGAAACTTCGCAATGTCGGCAAGCGACTTGAAGTCGCCCGGATGCGCACCATGCTCGTCGAAACGCTTCCTGAAGAACGGCGAGTTCTCATAGGCGTGCGCGAGCGTCCAGGTCAGGCGCTGCTGCTGCAGAGCGGAAATCTCGTCGCGGCTTGCGATTTCGATGGGGTCGAGACTGTCACGCTCTGGGGTCAGGTCGATCATTTCAGGTCCTCCCTGGGCGTGGTTCACGCCGTTTCGGTATCTGTTGGAAGAAAAGTGCGGTTGATGGTGCGGGAATGGCCGCGAAACTCCGCAAGCACGGTTCCGTCCTCCCGTGTCACCCGAACATCGTAGATGCCGGACCGGCCCTTGCGGGACACCTCACGGGCTTCGGCCGTCAACACGTCCCCGAGGCTTCCGGGCGCGATATAGGTGATCGAGCAATGCTGGGCGACGGTCACCTGATTGTAGGTGTTGCAGGCGAAGGCGAAGGCGCTGTCCGCCAGGGCGAACATATAGCCGCCGTGAAGATTGCCGTGACCATTGGTCATGCTTTCCGTGACCGTCATCGACAGCACCGCGTTGCCGGGCCGCACCTCGAGCAGTTTCATGCCCAGGTCCCGGGAAGCCCTGTCGTCAGCCCACATCAGTTCGGCGCAGGTTTCCGCCAGCATTTGCGGCGTCATTTCAGAGATCTGCGTCATGTCATTCCCCCCGGAAGACGGCCGGACGTTTTTCCAGGAACGCCGTGACGCCTTCCGCATAGTCGTCGGTTCTGCCCGCCGTGCGCTGACAATCCCGCTCCATGTCGAGCTGGGCGTCGAGATCCTGTGTCGCCGCGGCCTGAATGAGGCGTTTGGTCAGGCCGAGGCCGACCGTCGGCCCGCCCGCCAGCCTTTCGGCAATGGAGGTTGCTTCAGCGAGAAGAGCCTCGTCATCAACCGCCTTCCAGATCAGCCCCCAGTCGGCTGCCTGCCCGGCCATCAGCGGTTCGGCCAGAAGTGTCAGGGCTTTCGCCCGCGGTTCTCCCAGAATGCGGGTCAGGGACCAGCTGCCGCCGGCATCCGGGATGAGACCGATTTTGGAAAAGGCCTGAATGAACTTTGCCGAGCGGGCCGCCAGAACAATGTCGCAGGCAAAGGCAATGTTGGCACCCGCGCCCGCCGCCACGCCGTTCACCGCGCAGACGACCGGCTTCTCGAGGCTGCGAATAAGGCGCAGGGTCGGATTGTAGAACGTCTCCAGCGTGTGGCCGAGGTCCGGCTTCGGGCCACCTTTTCGCGGGTCCCTGTCGCCGAGATCCTGCCCGGCGCAGAAGCCGCGGCCCGCCCCGGTCAACAGGACCGCCCGCACCGCCTTGTCCGCATGGGCCCGCTCGAATTCGGCGCGTAGAGCCAGGTGCATGTCTTCGTTGAAGGAATTGAGTTTGTCCGGCCGATTGAGCGTCAATTTCAGGACGCCATTGTCCAAACCCGATAGTACGGTTTGATCTTTCGTCATTTCCATCCTCCTGGCACCTGTTCGCCAAAGTGCTCCCAAAACAAATTGTTGCATAAACCGTCCGGTCGGTCAATTATAAGAAACAAGCCGGACCCGAAGTATATGTGAGGCAGGAGGACTTATGTCGCAGCTTTTTGACCGCCATCACGCGTTGCTCTCCGAGGCACTGGGCGCGATGAAAACCCGCGAATTCTGGACGCCGTTTCCGGAGGTTCCCTCCGGCCGGTTCTACGGCGAAACCGCGCGCCAGGACGGCGAAGCAGCGTTCAAGGCCCTCATCGGAAAACCGTTCGAAATTGCAGATCATCCGCAGGAAACCAGCGTTGGCAAGGAGGACTCTCCCTGGGGGCTGCCTTTGGATCTGACCTATCCGGCGGCCACGCCAAAGACCCTGATCGAAGCCTCCGAAAAGGCATTCGTGGCCTGGTCGGAAACTTCTGTCGAGACCCGCGTCGGTGTTTTGCTGGAAACACTCGTCCGGCTGAACAGGATGAGCTTCCTGATCGGGTATGCGACCGTCCACACGACCGGGCAGGCCTTTCCCATGGCCTTTCAGGCAGGCGGGCCGCATGCGCAGGACCGGGGTCTGGAAGCCGTGGCTGCCGCCTATGGCGAAATGACCGCCACGGCCCGCGACGCCATCTGGACAAAACCGCAGGGCAAACAGGCGCCGCTTGTTCTGGAAAAACACTGGCAGATCGTTCCGCGCGGTATCGCGCTCACCATCGGATGCAACACCTTTCCGACCTGGAACGGGTATCCGGGCCTGTTTGCCAGTCTTGCAACCGGAAACACGGTCATCGTAAAGCCGCACCCGATGGCCATCCTGCCCCTGGCGATCACGGTCAAGGTGCTGCGCGAAGTGCTCGCGGAAGAGAACCTGCCCGCCGATACCATTCTTCTGGCGGCAGACGAACCGGATATTCCGGTCACCAAGGAACTGGTAACAGCGCCCGAAGTCCGGATCATCGACTACACCGGCTCCTCAGCCTTCGGCAGCTGGATCCGGGCTAATGCCGGGGAGGCGTTCGTCTTTGCCGAGGAAACAGGCGTGAATTCGGTCGTCGTCACCGGCACGGACAGCTTCAGGGCCATGTGCGCCAACCTGGCCTTTTCGGTGTCTCTCTATTCGGGCCAGATGTGCACCTCGCCGCAGAACATCTATGTGCCGAAGGACGGCATCGGCACGGATGAGGGCCACAAGTCCTTCGATGAGGTGATCGAAGGGCTGTCTGCGGCCATCGACGAATTGCTTGCCGACCCGAAACAGGCGTCCGGCGTGTGCGGCACCATCGTCAACCCGGCGAGCCTCGCGCGGCTGGAGGAGGCTAGAGCTGCTGGCCGCGTCCTGCGCGACAGCACGCAAACAGGGACCGGGCGGTCCGCGACACCTTTGATCGTTGCGGTGACGGAAGACGATCAGACCCACAGGCAGGAATGCTTCGGCCCGGTTGTCTTTGCCATACCCTCAGCATCGGCCGAAGACGCGATTGCGCAGGCTTCCGGCATCGCCAAAGAGAAGGGTGCCATCACCGCAGCGCTCTACGCGACAGATCCGGCCCTCATCGCCCAGGCAGGCAAGGCCTTTGCCCGGGCAGGCGTCAATCTGTCGGTCAATCTGACCGGCAATATTTACGTCAACCAGTCGGCGGCTTTCTCCGATTTTCACGTCACAGGAGCCAACCCGGCGGGCAATGCCAGCCTGACCGACGCGGCCTTCGTCGCACCGCGCTTCCGGCGCGTCATGATCCGTTGGCAGCAAACCGCGTGAAACCGAGCTAGCTCAAGGCGTAGCCGCGCCTGAGTTTCCGGGTTGTCAGCTTCCGCTTGTGTTCATTCGCGGCATTCACCTCCGCGAAAACATCCAGGCGCGACTGGCCGAAGGTTCCAAGGCGACCCCAGGCGCGGCGAACTGCATAGTCGCCGAACAGGGTCGGCTCGATCGACAGGGAATAGAAGCGGGCCATGTTCCGGCTCGGGTCGAGGCGCGTGAGGAGAATGAAGTCCGGTGCCGTGTCCATGCCCGCAGTTTGCCTGTGCACAGCAGGCCCCGTCCAATGACGATTTTGAATCGAACGCTGCCGAGCGATTCAGGAACAAGATGATTTGAACCCTTGAAGGTCAACATCCGAAGGCGCCCGAAAGAGCGCCTTCGGATGTGTCCGTATTCAGAGCCTACCCACCTTTCATCTGCTGCAGCAGATGAACTTCGCTGTCCGGTGCGATTTTCAGGTGGTGGCCGCCGGTGACGATTTCACCGTCGATTGCGATGGAGACTCCGGCCTCAATCGCGGGCTCAAGACCCGGATGCGCTTTAACAAGCGCATCCAGCATTTGGCCGATGGTCGCGGCTTCGACGGAAATCACCGTCTCACCGCCCGCGAAACGCGTAAGTCCGGACCACAGATTGACCTTGACCATTGCCGTTCCTTTCAGCGGTTCCCCGCTTAAGAGTTGCCGACCGTTTTCATCGCGGCCAGTACCTTGGGCGGCGACATCGGCAGATGGCGCAGTCGCGCGCCGGTTGCTGCATGGATCGCGTTCGCAATCGCCGGAAGCGGCGGTGTGATCCCCGTCTCGCCGACGCCGCGCACACCATAGGGGTGCCCCGGGTTAGGAACTTCCACGATGACCGTGTCGATCATGGGCAGGTCGGATGCCACGGGAATGCGGTAATCAAGGAAGATCGGGTTCTGCAACCGTCCGTCCTCTCCATAGACGTATTCCTCGTTGAGCGCCCAGCCGATGCCCTGAACGGCACCGCCCTGATACTGCCCCTCCACGTAGGACGGATGGATCGCCCGGCCGGCATCCTGCACCACGAGATAGCGCAGGATGGTGACGCGGCCGGTTTCCGGATCGACCTCGACATCCACCGCATGGGTGCCGAAGCTGGCGCCGACGCCGCCGGGCACCGACTCGTGGTGGCCCGAGATCGGCCCGCCCGTCGACCCCATGTTCGCGGCGATCTCCTTGATCGACATCGGCTCGAACTCGCCGGCATTCGGTCCGGCGGGACAGGCCGCCCCGTCGATCCATTCAACCGCGTCGGGCTCGATGCCCCATTTGTTGGCCGCCCGCTTGCACATCTCCTTGATGGCCTGGCCGGCCGCTTCCACGGCCGCCTTGCCGCTGGCGAAGGTGGCGCGGCTGCCATGGGTCGGTTCGTTGACGCCAAGCGCACCGGTTTCCACGACGTTGACGCGGACATCCTCATAAGCGATGCCGAGCGTCTCCGCCGTCATCAGCGCAATCGAAGCCCGCAGGCCGCCAATATCAGGCGTTCCGATGGAAACCTGCGCGGTTCCGTCCTCGGAGATGGCCATGGAAACGGAGGTCTCGCCGCCATGGTTGAACCAGTAGCCGGTCGCAATGCCACGGCCCTGATTGGGGCCAAGGGGTGCGGCAAGGTTCGGATGCGCCTTGGTCGCCTCCAGAACTTCCACCAGCCCGATGCTGCCGAACTTCGGACCATAGCTCGACGTGTCGCCTTCCCGCACGGCGTTCTTCAGGCGAACATCCAGCGGATCGAGACCCAGGTCCCGGCACATCTCGTCGACGAGACTTTCGGCCGCAAATGCCCCATTCGGCGAACCCGGCGCCCGGTAGGCCGCGCATTTCGGCCGGTTGGCCAGCACGTCATATCCGACCGCCTTGAGGGCCGGCAGCTTGTAGGCGGCGAAGGCGCAATAGAGCGCCATGTCGACCGGCGCGCCGGGGAATGCGCCACCCTGCATGCGGAAGTCCATCTCGGCGGCGGTGATCGTGCCGTCCTTCTTCATGCCGATCTTGACGTCCATGGAGGCGGAGGCCGTGGGGCCCGTGGCCCGCAGCACCTCGGCGCGGCTCATTACCAGCTTGACCGGGCGCCCGCCCGCCTTGCGGGAGAGCGCCAGCGCCAGCGGTTCCATGAAGATCGTCGTCTTGCCGCCGAAGCCGCCGCCGATCTCGGACGGCGTTACGCGCAATTGCGCGGTTTCGAGACCGAGCACGGCCGTGCACATGCGGCGGATGTACCAGTGACCCTGGGTGCAGACCCACATCTCGCCCTTGCCGTCCTCTCCAAGCTGGCCAAGGCAGGCATGCGGTTCGATATAGCCCTGGTGGGTGGCCTCGGTCTTGTAGGTCTTCTCCATGACGAGATCGGCTTCGCCAAATCCGGCCTCCGTATCGCCGTGGCCGAATTCGAAGTAGCGGACCACGTTGGGCGGCGAGCCTTCGGGCACCGAATAGTCCGCGGCACCCGGGCGGATCGCCACCGCGTCCGGCTTGATCGCCTCGTCCACGTCGATGACGTGGGGAAGTATCTCGTAGTCCACCTCGATCAGCCTTGCCGCATCCTGCGCGACAAGCGCCGAGGTCGCCGCGACCGCCGCCACCGCATGGCCGTCATAGAGGGCGACGTCTCCGGCGATGGTGTTTTCCTGGAGGTCCCAGTCCTCGCCGGTCAGCCCGGTGGGGAAGTCGGCGCGGGTCACGATCGCCTTGACGCCCTCCAGTGCCTCGGCCTTCGAGGTATCGATCTTCCTGATCCGCGCATGGGCGTGGGGCGAGCGCACCACTGCGGCATGCAGCATGTTGGGGGCTGAGATATCCGCGCCGTAGCGCGCCCGGCCAGTGACCTTGTCGAGACCGTCCGGACGGTCCGGGCGCGTGCCGACGAGCTTGAATTCGCTGATGTTGTCCATCTTGTTCATCAGGCCGCTCCTCTCATCTCTGCTGCGGCATCCATGACCGCGCGCACGATCTTGTCATATCCCGTGCACCGGCAGAGATTTCCGGCCAGCCAGTAGCGCACTTCGCTCTCCGTCGGATTGTCGTTCTGTTCCAGCAAGGCCTTGGCCGCGACTAGAAAGCCCGGCGTGCAGAAGCCGCACTGGAGGGCGGCATGTTCGATGAACTTTCTCTGCAGCGGATGAAGCTTACCGCCGTCCGCCATGCCTTCGATGGTCCCGATCGATTTGCCTTCCGCTTCGACGCCGAGCACCAGGCAGGAGCTGACCAGCGTGCCGTCGAGCGTCACCGAACAGGCACCGCAATCGCCCGTGCCGCAGCCTTCCTTGGAACCGGTCAGGCCGAGGTGGTCGCGCAGGCAGTCGAGCAGCGTCTCGCGCGGATCGGCCAGGAATTCGACCCTTTCGCCGTTGACCGTTGTTGTCACATGTACCTTGCTCATTTACTCGGTTCCTTTCGCCCGCTGGTACGCAACGAGCGCCACGCGCTTCGCCAACACGCCGGCCACTTCCGTCCTGAATTCCACCGTCCCGCGCTTGTCCGAAATCGGTCTGCAGGCGGCGCTGGCTGCCTTCGCGAGCGCTGCAAGCGCTGCGTCGTCAAGGTTTGTACCGATGATCGCATCCGCCGCTTCGGGCACCAGAATGACCGTGGGGGCCACGGCTCCCAGTGCCACGCGGGCCTCGCTGACCGTGTCGCCATCAAGGCGAAGGCTCACCGCGCAGCCGACCACGGCAATGTCCATCTCCGTGCGGGGAATGAAGCGCTGGTAGGCGTCGCCGCCGTTGTCGCCGCGCGGCGGAACGATGATCGCCGAGATCACTTCACCGGGCTTGAGGCGGGTCTTCCCGGGTCCGGCCGGCACTTCTTCCACGGCAAGTTCGTATGTGCCGTCGAGACCGGTGACTTCCACGCGGACACCTGCGGCCACAAGAGCGGGCACACCGTCGGCTGCCGGAGATCCGTTGCACAGGTTCCCTGTCAGCGTTGCCCGGCCCTGAACCTGGGTGGAGCCGACCAGTTCCATGCCCTCGACAATGCCGGGCCAGTCCTTGCCGAATTGCTCATGGGCGCCGAGAACCGCGCCGGAGACCGCAATCCCGATCCGCCAGCCGCCGTCCTGGGTGCGCGTGATGTCATTTACGCCCGGGATCTTCTTCAGGTCGATGAGATCGTCGGGCAAGACCAGCCCCGAGCGCATCTGCACCAGGACATCCGTCCCGCCCGCCAGAAACCGGGTTACGCCACTCGCCGAAGCAGCGGTCCGCGCCGCATCCTCGAACGAGGTTGGACTGTGATACTGCATCTTGTCTCCCTTGATATTGCGAATGAGAGCCCTTTGAACCGCTCTCAAAATGTTTGTTTCCCGCAATCCGTCACGCAGGGCGAATCTCGTCCCGATGGACTGTCCGAAACTTCGTGACGGTTGAAAAGGCCTTCACGGCAATTTGCCGGACGGTTTCCTTCACATGCACAAATTCGTTCTCTTTACGCCGCGGACCTCACGCTGTTCCTGGTGAGGGCCCGGCGGGCCACCTCGACCCAATACTGGACACCGAGCGTGAGCACGTCGTCATTGAAATCGTAGTTCGGGCTGTGAAGGTTCTTGCCGTTCTCGACGCTGCCGTTGCCGATCCAGATATAGGACCCCGGTTTTTTCTCCAGCATGAAGGCGAAATCCTCCCCGCCCATGCTCGCCGTCATGTCCTGCCGGACGGTATCCGCACCGGCGACGGCCTCGGCCGCGGTGCGGGCGATATCGGTTTCCGGTGCGGTGTTGATGGTTGCCGGATAACGGCGCTGGTATTCAAATTCCGCACGGGCTCCGAAGGTCTCGGCAACCAGGGCGGCGCGATGTGTCATTTCACGCTCCAGGAGGTCGCGCACCTCGGGGGTGAGCGAGCGCGCGGTGCCCCGGATCAGAACCGTGTCCGGGATGATGTTCCAGGTATCTCCCGCCCGAATCTGGGTGATGCTGATCACGGCGGCATCATTGGGACTGACGGTCCGGCTGACGATCGCCTGCCAGGCTGTCTGTATCTGCCCGGCGACCAGGATCGGATCGATTCCCTGATGGGGCATCGCGGCGTGGGCGCCCTTGCCGGTGATCTTGAGTTCGAAGGTATCGAAGGCTGCCATCATCGGGCCGCTGTGGACGGCGAATTCGCCAACCGGCAGGCCCGGCCAGTTGTGCATGCCGAACACAGTGTCGACCGGGAACCGCTCGAACAGACCGTCCTCGATCATCACCCGCGCGCCGCCCTCGTTCTCCTCGGCCGGCTGAAAGATGAAAACGACCGTGCCGCGAGGCGGGTTGGCCACCATGTGAAGGGCAGCGCCAAGCAGCATCGTCGTATGGCCGTCGTGTCCGCAGGCATGCATCTTGCCTGGCGTTCCGGAGGCATAGGGCAGACCGGTAGCTTCCATGATATCGAGCGCATCGATGTCTGCGCGCAGGCCGACCGAGGGTCCGTCGCCATTACGCAGGACCGCGACGACACCGGTCCGGCCGATGCCCTCGTGCACTTCCAGTCCGGCCGCGCGCAATTCCCGGGCCAGAAACGCCGCCGTGCGATGTTCCTCGAACGCCGTCTCGGGATGCGCATGAAGATCGTGGCGCCATTCCACGAGGCGGGGCTTCATCGCTTCGATTTCAGCGGCAATTTTCATCACAAATCTCCAGACAACACCACTCCGGCGGAAAGCCCTGCAAGCAACCGGGCACCCCGTTCGGTCAAGCGTATATGACCGGCAGCCGCGCGAGCAACGTCTTCCGTCGTTCCGGCCAGCGATATCATGTCCGATGTCACCTTGTAGAGCCTATTCATCTGGGGCGTTATGAGGATTTCGTATCGGAATATCACATCAAAGCATTTGCCCTTGGCTGAGCGAGGACCTTGGCTGACTTCAGATGCACCACGGCCCGGCAGATGCTTGCCGGCTCAGGGCCCCCGCGGGAGAGCCAGGGTCCACCAACACGGGAACAAAAGAATGTATGACCTCTTGCTGAAAGGTGGCCGAGTGATAGACCCGTCCCAGGGCATCGACGGCAGCTACGATATTGCCTTCGCGGGAGGCAAGGTCGCGGCGATGGAGGCGGGACTGGATCCATCGTCCGCCCGCGACGTTCGCGATGTCACCGGCCTGATCGTCAGCCCGGGCCTGATAGACCTGCACACCCATGTCTATTGGGGCGGGACATCTCTCGGCGTCGATGCCGATACGATTGCCCGGCGAAGCGGCACCACCACCTTTGTCGACGCCGGCAGCGCGGGAGCAGGAAACCTTGCGGGCTTTCGCAAGCATGTGATCGAGCCCTGCGACCAGCGCATTCTCGCCTATCTGAACATTTCCTTCCCCGGGATCTTCGCCTTTTCCAAGACCGTCATGGTGGGCGAATGTGAAGATCTGCGCCTGCTGGACGCCCAGGAATGCTACAACGTGGCCAAGGAAAACCTCGACATCATCGTCGGCATGAAGGCCCGGGTCGGTTTCCGTGCCGGCGGTTCTTCCGGCCTGGCACCGTTGTCCCTCGCGATAGAGGTCGCCGACGAACTGGGCCTACCTGTCATGGCGCACATCGACAACCCGCCGCCTTCGCGAGACGAGGTGCTGAATGTGCTGCGTCCCGGCGATATCCTGACCCACTGCTACAGACCCTTCCCGAACGCACCGATCCATGGAGACGACACCATTCGAAGGGAAATCCTGGAAGCGCGCGAGCGCGGCATCATTTTCGACATCGGCCACGGCTATGGCGGCTTCAGCTTCCGCTCCGGCCGCGCCATGCTGCGCGAAGGCATCAAACCGGACGTGCTGAGCAGCGACGTACACGTGTTGTGCGTGGACGGGCCAGCCTATGATGTGCTCGCGGTCATGTCGAAATTCATGGCCCTGGGAATGAGCCTGACGGATGTGATCGAAGCAACGACGGCCAATCCGGCGCGCGCGCTGCGCCGCGACGATATCGGAACGTTGCGGGTGGGGGCCGCCGGAGACGCGACCCTTCTGACCGAAGCGAGCGGCACCTTTGTCCACACTGACGTCAGGGGAGAGGAGATCACATCGAACTCCCGTCTTGAACACCGCGGCATTGTTATCGGCGGGCGCTGGTGGCTGAGCCACGCGGAAGAATGAGGGCAATGCGTTTCCTGCATCGGACCATCAGGACAAGGCATTCCCCAAACGGCGTCCCGTGACCGAGGCTGTGCCCTTGAATCGGGGCCTGGCCACAGGTCCTTAAGGTCTTCAAAAGGATCGTGCGTTCCCATGATCCCGTCCCGCATGAGAAAGAAAGAAACGTCGCACATGGGTATATTCGACAGGCTGTCTCTTGAAGGAAAACGTCTTTTCATTACCGGCGGCAGCCGGGGTCTTGGAAAGGAAATCGCGCTCGCCATCGCCGATGCCGGGGCGGATGTCGTGCTCGTTGCACGTGACAGGACATCGCTCGAAGCGACGGCGCAGGAGATCCGGACGCGCGGCCGGGACGCGCGGACTTATGTCGCCGATGTCGGCAACCCTGCCGCTTGCGAGGCTGTCTGCCAGCAGGCGCTCGAAGAAACCGGTGATTTCGACATTCTCGTCAACAACGTCGGCGGCCGGCGGGCGAATGTTCCGGTGGAGGACATGCCTATTGATCAGTGGAAGGAACTGGTGGACCTGAACCTCACATCCGCCTTCGTCTGCAGCAAGGTGATCGGCGGTGCCATGATCCGGCGCGGGCAGGGCGGAAGGGTCATAAACCTTGCTTCCATCAATGCGCTCGTCGCCGGCCGGGGAATTACAGGCCGTCACTACGAGACGGCGAAAGCGGGCGTGCTGATGCTGACGCGCAGCCTTGCAACGGACTGGGCTCCGCACGGCATTACGGTGAACGCAATCTGTCCCGGCATATTCGCGACCGATCCGAACAAGGCCTGGGCCGAGAAGCATCCGGAAATAATCGAGGCATACGAGCGCAACATCCCCATGGGCAAACTGGGCGAGCCCGAGGATCTGGGACCCCTTGCCGTCTACCTTGCAAGCGATGCCGCACGCTATATGACCGGTTCCGCGCTCGTCATCGATGGCGGGTACACTTGCTGGTGATGCAGCGCCGCTGACCCGCGTGCGCAATCCTGTCCGAACCTTCGAACACGCTCCGGATCAGTCGGCGGGCAGCAGTTCCGCAGCCGGAAGGGCGGGCCGGCCGAGAACGAGATCGGCCGCCTTTTCGCCAATCAGAAGCGCTGCGGCATTCGTGTTGGCCGCAAGCATCTCGGGGATTACCGAGCAGTCGGCCACCCGCAGAGCCTCGATCCCGTGGACCCTGAGCTCAGCGTCGACGACGCTGGCCGGATGATCCGCCGGACCCATCCGGCATGTTCCGATGGGGTGATAGGTGGTGTTTCCCGTCTCCCGCGCATGGGCGAGCAGCGCGACATCATCCTCCACATTTGGCCCCGGCCAGTGTTCTTCCTCGACGAAACGTTCGAAGGCCGGTTGCCTTGCGATCCGGCGGGCGAGACGCATCGCGCTGACGATGGCCCTCCTGTCCTCCTCTTCGCCAAGATAATTCGGACAAAACTCCGGTTTGACGCCGACGTCCGCAGACAGCGCCCGCACATGTCCACGGCTTTTCGGGCGTTGCTGCCAGCACGCCATTGTTGCGCCGGGAAACCGGTCCAGCCCGGACCAGATACCTGAGGGATAGCTCGCCGGCGTAAACGACACCTGGATGTCGCCGAAGGGCTGCCAGGGTTGCGATTTCCAGAAGCAGTAAACCAGCGTCGGGGATAGCGTCAGCGCTCCGCGCCGGACCGCCGCATAACGCAACAACTCCGCGACAAGGGGCAAGCCCCTCGTGCGCTCGTTGATGGTGCGCGCACCTCGTATTTTCAGGACGATCCGCGCGGCGTAGTGATCGCTGAGGTTCTCGCCGACGCCGGCGAGCGCATGAACGGCGTGAACTCCGATCTTCGAGAGGAGATCCGGAGACCCGACACCTGAGACCTGAAGAAGTTGCGGGGTAGCAATCGTGCCGGCACAGAGGATGACTTCCTTGCGCGCACGGACCTCATGCTCGACCCCATGGCGGACGAAGACGGCCCCGACTGCCCGGCGTCCTTCGAACAGCAAGCGCGTCACCAGCGCGTCGGTCAAGACTTCGGTATTGCCGCGCCGCATGGCCGGATAGAGAAACGCGCGTGCCGGACTGACACGGCGCCCACGGTGGATCGAACGCTGGACGTAGGAAATTCCGTCCTGTTTTTCGCCGTTGTAGTCGGGGTTGCGCGGGATACCGAGCGTTTCCGCCGCATCCATGAAGGCCTCGGCCAGCGGGTCCGGCTCGTCCATCGCGGTAATGGTGAATGGTCCTTTCCGGCCGCGATAGAGATCGCTTCCGATCCCTAAGCAGGTCTCGCTTCTGCGGAAATAGGGCAGGACCTCGGCATAGCTCCAGCCCGGATTTCCCTTGGCGGCCCAATTGTCGAAGTCGCTCCGGTGCCCGCGGGTATAAATGTGACCGTTGATGGACCCCGAACCGCCGAGCGTTTTCCCGCGAGACTGGATCAACTCCCGCCCCGCCGTTCCCCAGTGCGGCAAGGTCGGATACATCCAGTTGATCTTCGGGTTGCCGAGGGCATGGACGACCGCTGCCGGAACATGGATCGACGGGTGCCGGTCGCGCGGGCCCGCCTCCAGGACACAAATCGTTCCGGGGTTCTGCTCGGAAAGCCGGCCCGCCACGACCGATCCTGCGGTTCCCGCTCCGATGACAAGATAGTCGACGATGCGCGGCACGGTCAGAGACGAATGCCGACGTTCTTGGTCTGGACGTATCCCAACAGGGCTTCCTGGCCCTTCTCGCGCCCGTAGCCCGAACGTTTCATCCCGCCGAAGGGCGTCTCGACGCCGCCGGCCCACCATTCGTTGACGTAAACCTGTCCGGCGATGAGACGATCCGCGGTCCAGTGCGCCAGCCTGAGATCCCGTGTGTAGACCCCGGCGGCCAGCCCGTAGTCGGTACCGTTGGCGATGGCAATCGCTTCTTCCGGCGTGTCGAACGGCAAGACCACGAGAACGGGGCCGAAGAATTCTTCCCGGGCGATCCGCATGCCGGGCCGCACTCCGGTGAAGATCGTCGGGCTCATGAAGTGGCCCGCCAGTCCGGGAACGCGGCTTCCGCCCATCAGAAGCGTGGCGCCTTCGGCGACACCCGCGAGGCACAGGTCCTCGACCTTTTCCAGTTGCCGGGCGGAGATGAGCGGGCCCATGTCGCAGCCGTCGACCCCCGGACCGACGGTACGTTTGGTGGCGAGAGCGGCAATCCGCTCCATCAGTTCGTCATGGATCGAGCGGTGAACGATCAGCCGGGAGCCGGCAGAGCAGATCTGGCCGGAGTGATGGAAAATGCCACGCACGGCACTCGCCGCCGTCCGGTCGAGATCGGCGTCGGAATAGACGATGCCGCCGGATTTGCCGCCAAGCTCCATGACGCAGGGAATGACACGTTCGGCTGCGGAACGAAGGACGCTTTTTCCGGTTTCGACCGATCCGGTGAAAACGATGTGGTCGATGTCCCGGTGGGCCGCCAGCGCCGCGCCGGCATCATGGCCGTAGCCGCAGATGATGTTCACGGCACCGCTCGGCACTCCGGCCCGCTCGCAGGCCTCGGCGAACAGAAACAGGCTGAGCGGTGAATCCTCGGGCGATTTCAGGACAACGGTGTTGCCCGTCACGAGGGCGCAGGCCACCGACCGCGCGCCGACAGGCAGTGGTCCGTTCCAGGGCACGATCTGGGCCGAAACGCCGTAGGGCACATGCATCGTATAATCGAGAAGCCCGTCGCCCAACGGAATCTGGCGGCCCTCTAGCTTGTCGGCCATGCCGCCGTAGTACCTCAGATACCGCTGGGTCAGTGCCACTTCGGCCCGGCCTGCTGCCAGGGTCTTGCCGTTGTCGAAGCACTCGAGAGTGGCGATTTCGTCGGCGAGGTGTTCGAGCTGATCCGCCACTTCCAGCATCAGATCGCCGCGAAGGTTCGGGCGCATGTCCTGAAGGGTCCGGCTTTCAAAACGCTTGCGTGCCGCCGCAACGGCCCTGTCCACATCCGCGGGCATCGCCCTGGCAACTTCGCTCACCGGCTCACCGGTCGCCGGATCGGTCACCGTGATGCGGCTGCCGTCGGCGCCGTCCACCCAGGTCCCATCAATGAAGTTCTGCCAGTAGGGGCGGATTTCCCGTGTCATAGCTGCCTCGCCTTGATGCCTCCGGGATGTCTCTGCTCCGGAGAGTTTCCATCGGGGTATCAGGCGCGCGCGTCACGTGACGAATGTTTTTTACCAATCGGCCCATGCCGCATTTGCATGTCTTCGGGGCCGTGATTTGCAGCCGATGCTTCCTGTGCATCGCACTAGTAGGACCTTGCATTAGCCGGGCGTGCCTCGTCGGGGCTAACTGGAGAGAACGGAGTGCACAGGAATATAAGACATGCAAGACCCATCCCAGCTGCGAATTGCGATCCTGGGCCTGATGCTGGAAAGCAACCGGTTCGCCCCCGTGACCACGGAGGAGGATTTCCTCAACCGGGTCTTTCTGGCTGGTGACGAAATCATCGAAGACCTGCACAGCAACGACCCGGAAATTCCGACCGAAATCCGCGGCTTCGCTTCGCAGATGGACATAAGGGGCGGGTGGACGCCGGTTCCGATCCTGGTGGGACTCGTCGAAGCCGGTGGGCCGATGGACCATGCGTTCTTCGAAACCACCATCAAGGAAATGCGGGACCGTCTGGAGGCCGCGGGACCGCTGGACGGGGTCTACATCTCGAACCATGGCGCGATGATCACCACGGAATCGAATGACCCCGATGGTGAAATTTTCGCGATGGTCCGCTCCATCGTCGGCCCTGACGTGCCGGTCGTCGCCACGCTCGACCTTCATGGAAACGTTTCGGAAAAGATGGTCCGCTCGGTTGATGCGATCGTATCCTACCAGACCAACCCGCATGTCGACATGCTGGCGCGCGGCAAGGACGCCGCTGAGATCCTTCAGGAACTGCTTCGCGGAATGAAGCCGGATGTCGCTTTCATCCGTCTTCCAGTAACGCCGCCGACCGTCACGCTTCTGACGGACCGCGGCCCCTATGCCGACATCATTAATTATGGACAGAGTTTCCTCGACGACGACATCTTCAATGTCTCGATCCTGGGCGGGTTCGCCTATTCCGATACCGCAAAGAACGGATTGGCAATCATCGTGACGGCCCGAAGGGCCAACGGCAGAGCTCAGGGCGTTGCCCGGGAAATCGCGGCGATGGCCTGGGAGCAGCACAAACGCTTCGTGCCGGTGCTGACACCGCTTGAAGACGCGGTAGACCGCGTGCTGGAAGTGGCCCGCGATCCAGGTCTTCCCGCTGTTGCCCTTGCCGATGTTGCAGACAATCCCGGCGGTGGCGGCAACGGCAACACCATGTGGATCCTGGAAGCGCTGCATACCGCCAGGGCGACGGGGGTCATCGTCGGCGTGATCAACGATCCGGCCCTGGCCGAAGAAGCGGCAGACCTCGGAGAGGGCGCGCGTTTCAAGGCGGTCTTCAACCGGGTCGAGCCGGATTCTTTCTCAAGACGGTTCGAAGCCGACGCGCGCGTGCTCTGCATTCGCGACGGCGATTGCGTCGGCCGCAGGGGCTTCTACGCCGGCCGCCGCATGAACCTCGGAAGGTCGGTCCTGCTGGACCTGGAGGGTTTACAGGTCGTCGTGATCTCGATCCGGACCCAATGCGCCGATCCGATCTTCTTCGAAATGATGGGCGTGGACATCGGCGCGGCTCGTGCCGCTGTCGTCAAGTCCCGTGGCCATTTCCGGGCCGGTTTCGACGAGTTCTTCGGTCCCGACCAGGTCATCGAAGTGGATGTGCCCGGCCTGACTTCTCCGATCCTCAACCGGTTCGATTTCAAGAATTTCCCACGGCCGATCTTTCCTCTGGATGCAGAGGTGAATTGGCATGTGCCGGAAACCCTGTGACGCGTGCAAAGACACGCGCACGTGGCCCCAAAAGGGTGGGGTTCACCGATTTCACCGCCATGGACGATGACCGGTGGGCCCACCCTCAACAAACCAAAATCACTGATCCAGAGTGAGCACCAGAGAAGGGAAAAACCATGAAACGGATGTTGAAAGGCGCGATATCAGCTCTCGCGTTCGCGGCCACGCTGGCCGCCGGAAGCGCGGTTGCCGCCGAGAAAATCAAGTTTGGCATGAACGCTCCGCAGGGGGATAACCCGGAGTGGAACGCCCTCGTCGCGTTCAAGAACCATGTCGAATACAAGACCGAAGGTGAAATCACCGTCGACCTGTTTCCGAGTGCCCAGCTCGGGGCCGAGCGCGCCTGCGCGGAACAGGTCCAGCAAGGCACCGTGGAGGTCTGCCTCGTCGACACGGGCGCGCTAGCCGGCTTCTACAAGAATATCCAGGTTCTATCGATCCCCTACCTGTTCAAGTCGTCGGCGCATGCCTGGTCGGTCTTCGACAGCCCGTTCTTTGGCGACCTTGCCGAGAACATGCGCAAGGATACCGGGATCCGCGTGATGTCATGGGGCGAAAACGGCTTCCGCGACTTCACCAACAACGTTCGTCCAATCCGGACTCCGGAGGACCTCAAGGGTCTCAAGATGCGGGTCATGGAAAGCCCGGTCTTCATTCGCTTTGTAGAATCCTTCGGTGCGGCGGCAACGCCGATGCCGGGGTCCGAAATCATCATGGCCGCGAAGCAGGGTGTCATCGACGGGCAGGAAAACCCGGCGCAGGTCAACTACGACTACAACCTGATGGACGTGCAGAAATACATGTCCACCGACGAGCATATCCTCGGAGTGCATGCCTACATCATCAGCGATGCCTTCTTTGAAGGTCTGACCGACGACCAGAAAGCCATCGTTCTGGAAGCCGCCACGCTGGCGGCCCGGATCGAGAATACCCAGAAGCTTGCGGGTGCGAAGAAGTACATCGACCTCATCCGCGAGAAGGGCGTCGAAGTGCACATGACGACGATGGCCGAGAAGGAAGGCTTTGCCGCCGTTTCGCAGGAACCCGTTCTGGAATACCTGCGTGAACAGGTCGGCGCCGAGCTGGTTCAGGGACTTCTCGATACCGCAAAAGAGCACGAAGCGTCTCTTTACGGCCTCTGATCGGCACAGGCGGGTCACCCATCCCCGTAATTGGCGTATGTGCTGCCCCTTGGCACAACAGCCGCCAATCCTGCGCCAACGGCCGCCCCGAACACGGTTCGGGGCGGCCCTCCCAAATCAAATGACCGCCGGACGGTCGGCATCGGCAGGATGAAACCTTGAAACCAAAACTGTTCCGCTTCGGCCTGGGCCTGATGCATGGCGTGGAGGTTGTCTCCGCCTTGCTGCTGCTGGCCGTGATCGCAATGAACCTGGCACAGGTATTCTTCCGCTATGTCCTCGTTGATCCGCTGTCCTGGACCGAGGAAACGATGCGCTACGCCACGACGTGGATGGTCATGCTGGCAGGCAGCGCCGCACTTCTGCGCAACGAACACATGGCTATCGACCTGCTCGGCGAGCGTGCGCCCGCCAAGCTCAAACGGTTTCGGCGGCTGCTCGTCCTGGGTTGTATAGCGGCCTTCTGCTTTCTGTTGATGTGGGAAGGAATTCCCGCCGCAATCAAGAACTTCCGGCAAGTCTCTCCATCAGTGCGCATCCCCATGACCTTTCCCTATCTCGCCATTCCGGTGGGAGCGGCACTGATGTTCATCAAGTCGATCATCCTGATGCTCTTGCCTGAGAACCTGACCGACGAAATCGAGACCAGGGATCCCCTCGCATGATCGTCATGTCCATCGCCTTCGTTCTGCTGCTGCTTGCCGGCGTTCCCATCGTTTTTGCCCTCGGCATATCCGGTGCGTTCGGCCTGTGGGCGCTCGACCTCAACCTTGTGACCGTGCCGACCCGGCTTTTCACCGGCATGGACAACTTCGTTCTGCTGGCCGCGCCGTTCTACATACTTGCAGGCGAGATCATGAACCGGGGCGGAATCACGACGCGCCTCATCCGGCTGGCCGGTCTGCTGACACGCGGCGTGCCCGGAGCAACGGCCTATGCCAACGTCTCCTCCTCGGTGCTGTTTGCCGGAATCTCGGGGGCCGCCGTGGCCGACACCGCGGCCCTCGGGCAGATCTTCATCAAGGGCATGCCGGAAGAGGGCTACAGCAAGCATTACGCGGCCGCCGTCACCATCGCCTCTTCGATCATCGGGCCAATCATTCCACCTTCGGTCATCATGATCATCTACGCGGCAGTGACACGCCAATCCGTGATCGATCTCTTCGTCGCCGGTATCGTGCCGGGCCTCTTGATGGCCGGCTCGATGTGGACCGTGATCCGGTTTCAGGCCCGCGGCGGACGGCTCCCGAAGTCGGAATCGCGGATCGAGCCTGGTGAACTCGGAACCCTGGTCCGCGACGGATTGCTGGTGCTGGGGCTGCCGGTCCTGATTGTGCTGGGAACGCTTCTGGGCGTCTTCACCGCAACCGAAGCCGGCGGGGTCGCAGTTCTTTATGCGCTTCTGATTTCCGTCTTCGTATTCAGAAGCATCGATCTGGCTAGTTTCTGGGACGCCCTGAAGCGCAGTGCCCGGATCACGGCCTCGATCTACCTCATCATCGCCGCGGCGACGGTCATGTCCTATGTGCTGACGGTCGGCGGCATCGCAAGCTGGGTCAATGCCTTCGCCCAGGTCTTCCAGGGCGACCCGACCCTGTTCCTGCTGGCGCTGATGGCGATCCTGCTCGTCGTGGGCACCTTCCTGGAACCGGGGGCGGCGATCGTGCTGCTGGTTCCCATGCTCATGCCGGTAACCTCCGGGATGGCAATCGATCCGCTTCAGCTTGCGATGATCGTCATCCTGACGCTGACACTCGGATTGATCACGCCGCCGGTCGGCGTCTGCCTCTTCGTCGCCTGCCGGATCGCGGACAGCCCGGTTACTCCGATCGTGCGGGCTGTCCTGCCGTTTCTCATTGCGGAGATCGGTGTGGTCGTCCTGTTGATCCTGTTCCCGGGCCTGTCGTCGTTTCTTCCCGAGCTGCTGCGCTAGAAAGAAGCACCTCAGTAGTCAACGGTCTGCCCGAGGCCTCGCTCCCGGGCACGCTGCACCGCAAGGTGGGCTACCACCAGATCCTGAAGCGCCACTCCGGTGCCGTCAAAGAGCGTGATCTCCTGATCGGACCGGCGGCCTTCGCCGGATCCATCGATGACCGATCCGATCGATGCGCGCAGGTCCGCCTCGGCGATCATCCCCTCGGCAAAAGCATGCTGGCATTCGCCGATGGTGAGCGCCTGGGCCGCTTCGTCATAAAACAGAGCCGACGAGGCCACCAGGGCCGGATCGAGTTCCTGTTTGCCCTTCGTATCCGCGCCCATGGCGCTGATATGGGTTCCGGGCCTGATCCAATCCTTCTCAAGAAGGGGGGATTGCGACGGCGTAACCGTGATCAGAATGTCCGCCGACGCCGCGACGGCACGCCGCTCGGTCTCCGCCACGAACTCCAGGCCAAGGCTTTCGACAACCGCACGGAACCGCTCCAGGTTGTCGGCCGACGGATCCCAGGCATGGACCCGGCGAAGCTCGCGCACCGCCGCTGTTGCCAGAAGCTGATAGGCGGACTGGCCACCCGTACCGAGGATCCCGAGCACAGACGCATCCCGCCGGGATAGCCATTTGGTTGCGATTGCACTGGAGGCGCCGGTCCGCACGCCGGTCAGATAGTTCGCGCTCACCAGCGCAGAGGCGCGGCCGGTTTCCGGATCGAACAGCAGCGTTGAAGACTGGTGGTTGGTCAGGCCCTTGGGGAGGTTGTTCGGCCAGTACCCACCGGCTTTGAGCCCCAGGAAGGGAACGGAAGTGTCCCCGCCCGCTTTCACGCCGTAGACCGCGTCCGCATAGCCGACGAGCTCGCGCACCACCGGGTAGTTGCGTGCGTCGCCGCGCGCCATGGCCGCAAAGCAGGTTTCAACCGCGGCAATGGCATCTTCCACGCTCACCAGTTCCTGGGCCAGGTTTTCCGAAATCACCAGCATGGATCAGGCCTCCGCAGTTTCTTTGTCGGACTCGAAAACGAATTCGCCGATCATCACGTTCATGCCGGAAAGCAGACCACCATCGACGGGCAGGGCGACACCGGTGATGTAGTCGGCATCCTGCGACCCGAGAAACGCGACCGCCTTTGCGATGTCCTCAGGCTCGCCGACCCGGCCGAGCGGATACCACCGGCCCAGTTTCTGAAAGATCCCGGGATCTTTCTGCTGGCGGATCTTCCAGCTTGCGTTATCGGTGCGGACCGAGCCCGGCAGGATGGCGTTGCAGCGTATGTTGTGCTTGCCGTATTCGCTGGCAACCGACTGCGTCAGGTTGATGATGCCCGCCTTGGCGGCGCTGTAACTCGGGTTGCCGAAATACCGGACACCGTTGACAGACGCGATGTTCACGATCGCACCCGCACGCCTTTCCGTCATCCGCGGCAGAACGGACCGCAAGCAGTGGTATGTGCCATGCAGGTTGATCTCCACTTCCCGGTGCCAGGCGTCGAGCGCCATTCCCTCAAGATCGCCCGCATCGGTGTAAGCAGCATTGTTTACCAGGAGCCCGACCGGCCCCATCTCCTGTTCGATCTGCGAAACAACTGCGTCGAGCGACGGGAAATCCGTGATGTCGGCCCGATAGGCCCGTGCGTCGTGCCCCGCGTCCCGCAAAAGTCCGGCGGTCTCTTCGACGCCGGCACCGTCGATGTCCAGAACCGCGACCGCAGCGCCTTCCGCAGCCAGCCTCGCAGCGATAGCGCGTCCTATTCCATGTGCAGCACCGGTGACGATTGCAGTGGTGTCGCTGTATCTTGCCATTGTCTTTTTTTACCTGTTTCAGTCGTGGACACCGTTGGCGGCGGCAATCCAGTCCAGGGACTGAAGCCGCATGTGCCCGTAGTTGTAAAAGGAGATGGATTCCGCCTCGTGGCGATGCGCCGCGCCAACGCACACCCGCAGGTCCCGGACGTTCCGCAGGTGGGGCCAGCTCGGCCGCAGAATGAAACCGATCTGAGCCGATGACCCCGCGGCCTGCCGGACTTTCGCCATGTCGGCGGCAATATCGTCGGGTCCGACCTGGTAGGCAGGCACTTCGAGCCGGTCCGCGGCCCTGGCCAGGCTGGCGAGATCGCTGCCTTCGCGCCAGCACAGATCATTCGGCGACTGTACTGTCGGAATAACGGCCAGCGACGCGGAAGCGTCGAGGGATTGGCGGATACGGCGAACGAGGCTCGTCACCACTTCGGCGCGCCAGTCGATGAAAGCGGCCCAGTCCGGATCGTCCTGCAGCTCGCCGGCAAGCGTTTCCCCGGTTTCAAAGAACCGGTCGAGGGCCGTCCTGGCAGACCGGGCAAGCCCC
Source organism: Roseibium sp. (assembly GCF_050301095.1). GTDB lineage: Bacteria > Pseudomonadota > Alphaproteobacteria > Rhizobiales > Stappiaceae > Roseibium. The sequence goes on along the minus strand of NZ_JBNKYW010000295.1, from coordinate 3,800 downwards.
GCAACATCAATCCCGCTTTCCCTGGCGCGGCCGCAACAGGCGTTGCAGAAGCAGAGCCCGAGCAGCGACTCGGCGGTTGGCGAGAGCTCGACCAGCTCGAATTCGTGATGATGGCCGTGACGATAGGCCTGGAACCCGGGCGTTTCGAGCGCGATTTCCGACACGCCGCGCTCCTTGCCGATGTCGACACACAGTGAAACGAGAAAGTCCCGCACTTCCGGATGAGACGGGCAGAGCGCGTTGAAGAGCGGGTCGCCATAAGCCGTCCGGCAAACGAGATCGTCGTGCAGCAGTCCGAGACGGGTGTTGTGAAGCCCGACCGTCCAGCTTGTAAGCTTGAGGTCCGGCGCCTTTTGAGCAAGGGAGCCGATGGCGTCGAAAGTGTCGACAAGCGGCGCGGCCTGTGGTTTCAGACGGCCGTACATTCCATCGCGCGGGCGGAAATAGACCGTCCCGTCGTGTGGAAAATAGACTTTCCCCGAGGGCGCGTGCGGCCTGAGGAACTTGCCCGCATGATAGGCCGTGGCCAGAAAGACGGTATCGATCGCGGCTGCACGCAACCGGTCCGTGACGGTCTCCACGCCCTCCTCATGCAGATCCCATGGATAAAGGTACATCCCGCGGGACATCGGGCGGTCTCTCCGTCTGCCGGGTTGTTTTCATGACCGCGCATGGTGCTACGGTACGGGCCATTGTCTTGTCTGCGGACACTGTCGCCGCTTCCTCTGAAGCTTGGCCAATGCCAAACGGTTATGACGGCATTCGTATTCTGTATTCGCACGCGTATGTGAGCGAGTGTAGCTTGAATTCAACGGCTCCCGGCAACGCGGCCCAAAAAGGCCCCGGACCGGGTGCGAGCGTTCGGAATACAAGGGCCAGACATGAAGAATATCGTTGTTACCGGAGGGAGCGGGAAGGCTGGCAGGGCGGTCTGCCGCTATCTCGTCGAAAACGGATACGAGGTGCTGAACCTCGACATGCAGCCTTCGTCCGATCCGATCTGCCCCTTTTATCGCGTCGACCTGAACGATCGCGGGCAGGTAATGGACGCTCTCCAGTGGACCGGCGGGAAAGACCATCCCTTCCGCAAGTTCAGCACCCCGGACGCGGTCGTGCATCTTGCGGCCGTGCCCGCACCCGACCTCATGCCCGAGGACGCGACCTTCCGCAACAACATGATGTCGACCTATAACGTGTTCGATGCCGCCCTAAGGGTCGGCGTCAGGCGCATCGTCTGGGCCTCGAGCGAAACCACGCTCGGCCTGCCGTTCAGTCCCGACAATCCTCCCGCGTACGCCCCCATCGACGAAGATCACCCGATGCGTCCGGAAAGCGCCTATTCGCTGTCGAAGGACCTCGGCGAAGAGATGGCGCGGCAGATGCAGCGATGGAACCCGGACAGCACTTTCATCGGCCTTCGCCTGTCGAACGTGATGGAGCCCGCGGACTACGACCGCTTCGCGACGTGGCAGGACACCCCGCACTTCCGTGAATGGAACCTGTGGGGTTATATCGACGCGCGGGATTGCGCGCAGGCCGTCGAAAAGGCCCTTCATGCCGATCTCGTCGGGGCCGACCATTTCATCATCGCCAACTCGGATACCGTCATGGAAACGCGAAGCGCGGACCTGATGCGTGAAGTGTTTCCAGGAGTGCCGATCCGCGGTTCGCTTGAAGGCCGGCAGACTTTGCTGTCGATCGAAAAGGCACGCCGGGTTCTGGGCTACGAGCCACAGCATGACTGGAAGCCCGAGAAAGATTAGTCACTGATCTTTCTGGTTAACTTGACGCGGCACGCCAACCAGGCCTGCCGCGTTTTTTTTAATTGCCCTAGATGAGGGCGCGCATTGAAAGCGCACCAAAAACCTGAGCCTGAACAACGGCATGACCGCTATGCCGCGCACTCATACCACCATGCGAATTATTGATTTCTAGGAAACGACATCTATGCGCAACATCATCTCCAGAGGACGTCACCTCGCCGACGCCGAGACTTAGAGATCGCGTCACACCTGACACAAATGACGTAATGCCTATAGGAGTATGCTTGATGAAACGCCCAAGCTTGATGGCAACATCTCTGGCGGCACTCGCGATCGGTGCTTTCGCGCCGGCGGCCTCCGCGGAAACGGTCGTGGACTTCACGGTCGCCGAATACAGCTCGAAGACCGGCCCCTTCTTCCAGGAAGTCGCCGATGCCTTCCAGAAGCAGAATCCGGATATCACGATCAACATCGAGGTCGTGCCCTGGGATACGCTGTTGCAGCGCCTGACGACGGATATCGCCGGTGGCAGCGCCCCGGACATCTCGATCATCGGCACACGCTGGCTGCTCGACTTTGCTTCGCAGGGCATCGCCGAGCCGATCGACGGTTACCTCACTCCCGAATTCAAGGGCACCTTCATCGACACCTTCATGGCCCCGTCGGTGATCGACGGTCAGATCATGGGTCTTCCGGTCGCCGCCTCGGCGCGCGCCATGATGGTGAACATGGACCTTTATGAAAAGGCTGGTGTGGCACCGCCGACGAACTGGGACGAGCTCTATGCGTCTTCCCAGAAGATCGCGGCATTGCCGGATACCTATGCCTTTGGCCTTCAGGGCAAGGAAATCGAGACCGACGCCTATTTCTACTATGCGCTGTGGACCTTCGGCGGCAACATCCTGAATGCCGACGGCTCCAGCGGCATCGACTCCCCGGAGGCGATCGAAGCGGCGACCTTCTACAAGCAGATGATCGACGAGGGCCTGACCCAGCCGTCTCCGACCAACTACAGCCGCGAAGACGTGTTCAACCTGTTCAAACAGGGCAAGGTCGGCACCATCTTCACCTTCCCGATGCTGATCCCGCAGATCAAGGCGGAAGCGCCTGACCTGAACTACAAGATCATGCCGTTCCCGGAAAAACGCGCGAATGCGACCTATGGCGTGACCGACACGCTGATGATGTTCGCCGATTCCGACGTGAAGGACGCGGCCTGGAAGTTCATCGAATTCGCATATGCCGATGAATGGCGCTCCAAGTTCGACCGCGGCGAAGGCTTCCTGCCGGTCACCAAGAACGTGGCCAAGGAAGAGTACTACACCACCGATCCGGACATCTCCGGTTTTGCCGCCGGCCTGCCTTACGCCAAGTTCGCGCCGACCATCGCGAACTGGGAAGAAATCGCCGACACGACGGTGCGTGCGATGCAGCAGATCTACCTGGATCAGGCAACTCCCGAAGAAGCCCTCGGTTCGGCGGCCGCATCGATCAACAAGATCCGCGGCGTGGAATAAAACAATCGGAGAGCGGCCACGGCCGCTCTCCTGTAGTCTTTTGAAAGTGAAATGACCTTCTGCGTTCGGACCCACCCATGAAAGCCTTCCTGCGATCAGCCCCTCTCTACATGATCCTTCCGGGGTTGCTTCTGGCCGTGACGATCATCGGGTATCCGATCCTCGATCTCGCCTGGACATCGACGCAGGAAGTCAGCCGCTTCGGCCAGCTGCGCGGCTTCAACGGAATAGCCAACTTCGCCGAGGTCTTCGCCGACCCGTTGTTCTATTCCTCTCTGTGGCGCACCCTGATCTGGACCGTAGTCGTGGTCGGCGGAACGCTCCTCATCTCGGTTCCGGTCGCCATCATCCTCAACGACGATTTTTACGGCCGCGGCCTTGCCCGGGTAATCATCATGCTGCCGTGGGCGATTTCCCTGACGATGACCGCCGTCGTCTGGCGGTGGGCCCTCAACGGACGCTCCGGCCTGCTCAACGCATCCCTGATGCAGCTCGGCATCATCGACACGCCGATCGAGTG
>NZ_JBNKYW010000294.1:0-20463 GCF_050301095.1 Roseibium sp. | reverse complement strand
AATGAGTGTCGTTTGCGGAACAATTTGGCCGCAAGAGCCTTTGGAATCGAATAAGAACCTCGCCTATTGCGAGCGTGTCAGTCAAATGAAATCGGGGATTGCCTTACCAGGCAGACTGGCGATTGTTGGACAACGGCAACTTTCTTGCGCCCCATTTGCCGCAAGGGCACGTCAGATGCGCGCATTGCCGGAGAACCCGTTTCGACGATTGCAGCTTTGCTAGCCCCCTTGAAATGCGGGGATCAATAGAGGGTGGGGTCGGAATTCACCGGAGCGGCTGCCCGCTCCTGCTCCAAACGGCGCTGCAGCTTTCTGACGGCAAGACGCTTCAGGTCCTCCTGCGAGGCGGAGGCCGGACCGAAAGCCGAGACTTCGACCCCGGTTGCCGCGTCGATCGCGGTCACCTTGACTTGCTGTCCGACGGGCCGGAATTCGATATAGATCTCTCCGGCCTGAGGTTCACCGGTCATTCTTCCGTCCCCTGCCCCGTTATTCCTGTTGTGCGGCCGCGGATGCGGAACCTTTCGCGTTACGCGACCTCAAAGACGGGCCTGTGTGTCGGCAGCTTCGCCGGTGCCGTAAAGGTCGTCACGATCATAAATGTCTTCGCGGAAATGCACCACGCCATCGGCATTCGCCCAGGCGGTGATATAGGTGAGGTAGAGCGGGATCTGCTTCTTCAGCTTCACGTCTTCCCGATCACCGACACGAATGATGGAATCGACTCGCGAACGGTCCCAATCCGGCGTCGTCGATTCAAGCAGCCACGTCACCAGTTCGCGAACATTCTGCACACGGACGCAGCCGGAGGAATGGAACCGGTAACCTTCCCCGAAAAGGGTTTTTGAGGGGGTATCGTGCAGATAAACCTGGTGCTTGTTGTGGAAGTTGATCCTCACGGACCCGAGCGAGTTGTCGGACCCCGGATCCTGCGTGAAGCGGTACTGGGTTGCTTCGTCCGTATTCCAGTCGATCTGCTGCCAGGTCAGTTCATTGCCCTTCCAGTCGAAGATGCGAATGTTGTTTTTGGCGAGATATTCGGGGTCCTGCTTCATCTTCGGGATAAGATCCTTGCGGATGATCGACACAGGAACGGTCCAGTAGGGATTGAAGTTCAACTCGTAGATCTTGCTGTTGAGGATCGGAGTCTGACGGTCGATCTTGCCGACCACGGCCGTGTGACGGGAGCGGACACGACCGTCCTCGACAGCTTCGATTTCGGCCGCCGGAATATTGACCATCACATACCGGTCGCCCAGGAAGCCGGACATGGCATGCATGCGCACCAGATTGGTCTCAAGCTGGCGCAGACGCACATGCGCCGGAACGTTGAGCGCCGCGACGGTGCCTTCCCCCATGACCCCGTCCGGGATCAGGCCGTGACGCAACTGGAAGCGGCGCAGGGCGGCATCCACATAGGAATCGAACGTGTCGGAAAGGCCGGCCTGCTGCTCCAGATCGCTAGAGGCGATCAGACGACGGCGCAGTTCGACGACGCGCCTGTCCTTGGCTCCGATCCGCAGCGCCTTGCCGCCTTCGGAAACGGTTCCCCATCCACCGGCCTGCACGATGCGCTGGTAGCGGTCGATGGCGACAGCGATGTAATCGGCGGTTTCGGGCGAGAGCGTCGGCGCGGAAGACTTCACTTCCTTGATGTGGTCTGTGGCAATATCGAAATTGTCGGCCCATTCCACGCTCTGGTTGCTTGCCTGCAGCGACTGCTGAGCCGACTGCGCATACGCACCGGTGGACACCAGAAGCGGCGCGGTGAAGCCAAGAGCACACAGGCTCCTGAACAAACGACCCGCAACTCCTTCCAGGAGAAACTTTATCCCGAACCGTTCGGAGAAAAGATTCATTGCCGACCCCATACTTCCGCGCAATTCGCGCTGTTTTCCATCGTGTGTCACCAGCGCAGCCCAAGAACTTCGAGCCGTGCCGCCGTCTCAACTATCCCTCCTAGCGGAAGGCAGTTAACAAAAAACTTGATTTTTTAACCATCAATCCATTCGGAATGCCGCAACAAGCCATTTCAATGTGACCTAAAGATGTCAGCAACTGCTGAGACGCGGTCAAAAACGACCTTGTCCAGCCGTTCCCGGGTCGGGGTGAAAAGATAGACCTGTTCGACCTCTTTGCAATGCAAAACCAAAAGCACCGCCGCCGGTTATCCCGGGGCGGTGCCTTGTCATCTGAATGTGCCGCGAATTCTCTAGAGGCGGTACAGGATCTGATCGGTCCAGAAGCGCTCCAGACGGCGCAGGGACTTGTTCAGCGCAACAAAGTCCTGCGGGCCGATCTCACCGACCTGTTCCACGGACAGGATGTGACGCTCATAAAGATCGTTGACGATCTTGGCGACTTCCTGGCCCTTTTCCGTCAGGCTGACGCGGACCGAGCGGCGATCCATGCGAGAGCGCTGATGGTGGATGTAGCCGGTTTCCACCAGCTTCTTCAGGTTATAGGACACGTTCGAACCCAGGTAGTAGCCGCGGGTCCGCAGTTCGCCGGCGGTCAGCTCGGAGTCGCCGATGTTGAACAGCAGCAGAGCCTGCACGCTGTTGACGTCGGACCGGCCCATGCGGTCGAACTCGTCCTTGATAACGTCAAGAAGACGGCGGTGCAGCCGCTCTACCAAAGTAAGAGCTTCAAGGTAGAGCGGCTTGATTTCAGCCTCTTCCCCTTCGCTCGGTGCTACAGCGTCGACTGCCCTGCTTGCGGTGATCATGATAATTGCGCCTCGTTTTGTACCTGTCTTTCGACGGATATTTTCCCGCCTTGAGACAAAATCTAACGCAGCGATTCTAAAATCCGCTTAAGAGACACGCTGAATCATCCGTTAACATTCGGGACGTGTTTTAGAGGCCCTGTTAGGATTTTGTTTACGACGTTCCGCGCAGGAACTTCACGATACCCGAGAAGTCCTGCCCCTGCCCGCCGGAATTGCAGAAGAGCGAATAGAGCGAAGCGGCCTCCGCGCCGAGCGGCGTGGCGGCGCCGGAAGAGCTGGCGGCTTCCTGGGCGAGCTTGAGATCCTTCAGCATCATCTCGGCGGCAAAGCCGGGCTGATAATCCCTGTTGGCAGGTGAGGACGGCAGCGGACCGGGCACCGGACAATAGGACGTCAGCGACCAGCACTGGCCGGACGCGGTCGAGGAAATGTCGAACAGCTTCTGGGCATCGAGACCGAGCCTTTCCGCCAGCACGAAGGCTTCGGAAACGGCGATCATGGAAATGCCGAGGATCATGTTGTTGCAAATCTTGGCAGCCTGGCCATTGCCGGCACCGCCCGCATGAACAATGGTTTTCCCCATGACGTCGAGATAGGGCCGTGCCGCCTCGAACGCTTCGTCAGCCCCGCCGACCATGAAGGTCAACGTGCCGCCGGCAGCCCCGGCGACACCACCGGAAACCGGCGCATCGACCATCGGCATGCCCTTGTCGGAAGCCGCGGCGATCACCGCACGTGCGCTGTCGACGTCGATGGTGGAGGAGTCGATCAGGAGCGTGCCCGGCTTGGCGTTTTCCAGGATGCCGCCTTCGCCCATATAGATCTGGCGGACGTGCTTGCCCGCCGGCAACATGGTCACGATCACGTCGGCCTCTGCCGCCATCTGCGCGACGCCAGTGGCTTTTTCACCACCTGCGTCGGCATGCGCGGACATGGCTGCCTCCGACAGGTCGAAGCCCAGGACCCGATGTCCGGCTTTCACCAGATTGATGGCCATCGGACCACCCATATTGCCGAGACCGATAAATCCGACCGTGCTTGTCATAGTTTCCTCCCGAACGAAAATTTGCGTTGAATTTGAATCTGTTGACCAATCCGGTTGAAGCGCTGCCCGAAGGCCTTCACGAATTGATTCAATTTGAGCCCGTCATGTGTCAGCTCGAACCGGCCCGGTTTTCCTTGTGCATCAGGTAGGCCAATGCCGCGTAGATGGCGACCGTCAGCAGGTAAAAGGAGATCTCATAGGGACGGCGCCCGTAAAGATCCGAAAACGCCGTATGCATGACGATCTGGCAGAAACAGCGGAACAGCCACATGACCGTGCCCCAGGAAACGGTGAGCCAAAGGCCGGTTGCCGCAACCAGATCCAGCACCGCGAAGAAGACGATGGCCCCCTGCATGGCAATCGGCATGTCCCAGAACCACAGTCCGCGCCATTCCACGATGCCGATGATGCGGGCCCAGTAGATGACGCCGCCGCAGATGAGGATGATGGCGATCCCGCGCAGGTACCAGATCAGAAAGGTGCTCCAGGGCGGGCGGGATTCGATTAGGTCCTGAAAACTGGTAATCATCTAGGCTACTGGTCCGGGTTTCGCGGTCCGATCACAGAGGCAGGTCTCCATCGGACGGTTCCACGAAATACGACGCCAGCTCCGTCCTGTCCACTTGACCAAACCGGGAAGGCGTCCATTTCGGTGCCTGATCCTTGTCGACGATCACCGCCCTCACCCCTTCGAAGAAATCATCGCCTTGAAGGATACGGGATACGATCCGGTATTCGAGCTTCATGCACTCGTTGAAGGAAAGGCCGGGGCCGCGCTTCATCTGTTCGAATGCGATCAGGACGCTGGTCGGAGACTTCTGCAGGATCGCCTCCAGGGTCTTGCGGGCAAAATCCGTGTCCGAACCTTCCAGCCGCTCAAGGATCTCATCGACCGACTCCGCCGAGAACAGGTTTTCGATCAGATCTGCGTTTTCGCTGAGAGGCCCCTTTTCCGCTGTCACCAGAAGAGGCGCCACGGCAGCACCGATGTCCGTTGCCGTTTCCAGAGCCACTTCAAGATCCGGCAGCGAGGCTTCCAGGATCGTATGGGTCAGCACACCGGTGGCCAGCGCATCGCCCTGCTTCATGCGTCCGGCGCTGAGAGCGCAGTAGACTCCGGTCCTTTTCGGCATGCGCGGCAGGAAGAAGGTGCCGCCGACATCCGGGAAGAAGCCAATCCCGGTCTCGGGCATGGCGAACAGGGTCTTTTCCGTTCCGATGCGATGGCTGCCATGCACCGACACGCCGACGCCGCCCCCCATGACGATACCGTTGATCAGCGAGACATAGGGTTTCGGGAACGCCTTGATGCGGGCGTTGAGCAGATACTCGTCCCCGAAGAAGGCACTGAGGCCCTCTGTTTCGCCTGCCAGGCGCGCGTCATAGATGCTGCGGATGTCGCCGCCCGCGCAGAAGGCCTTTTCCCCTGCCCCCTTGATCACGACATGGGCAACATCCGGGTCCTCCGCCCAGCGCGCCAGTTGCGCATCGAGTTCCCTGACCATGCCGTGATTGAGTGCGTTGAGCGCCTTCGGCCGGTTCAGCGTTGCAAATCCGGCCTTGCCGCGTTTTTCAAACAGGATGTCGTCGCTCACGGGGACGTCTCTCCAAAACCAGAGTCAAATCAACAAGCAAGTCGAAAGAGCTTGCTCAGTCCTTCAACAGCTCGCGCGCGATGATCAGGCGCATGACTTCATTGGTGCCTTCCAGGATCTGGTGCACCCGGACATCGCGGAAATAGCGCTCGATGGGATAGTCGCGCAGATAGCCGTAGCCGCCATGCATCTGCAGGGCCTCGTTGACCACGTTGAAGCCGGTGTCCGTCGCCAGACGCTTGGCCATGGCCGCCAGCTTGGTCGCATCATGGGTTTTCGCCTGGACTGCCTGGGCGGCCTTGTGAAGCAGAAGCCTGGCCGCCTCAAGTTCGGTCGCCATGTCGGCCAGCCGGAACTGCAGGGCCTGGAAGGACGCAATGGGCCTGCCGAACTGCTTGCGCTCCTGAACATAGGCAAGCGCATGGTCGAGGCAGGCCTGGGCAGCTCCCAGCGAACAGGCCCCGATGTTGAGACGGCCGCCGTCGAGCGCCGACATGGCGATCTTGAAGCCCTGCCCTTCCACGCCGACCAGATTGGCCTTCGGGACGCGGCAGTCCTGGAAATTGACCTGTGCGGTCGGCTGGCTCTTCCAACCGAGCTTGACTTCATTCGCCCCGAAGCTGAGGCCCGGCGTGCCCTTTTCCACCAGCAGGCAGGAAATACCGCCCGGGCCTTCGCCGCCGGTGCGGACCATCACAGCATAGAGATCGCTGACGCCGCCACCTGAAATGAATGCCTTGGAGCCATTCAGAATGTAATGGTCGCCATCGTCCCTGGCGCTTGTCCGAAGAGCAGCCGCATCGGAACCGGAGCCCGGTTCGGTCAGGCAGTAACTGGTCAGCAGTTCCATGGTGCAAAGCTTCGGCAGGTATTTCTGCCGCAGTTCTTCCGAGGCGTAGGTGTCGATGACCCAGGCAACCATGTTGTGAATGGAGAGATAGGCCGCCGTGGAGGTGCACCCCTTGGAAAGTTCCTCGAAAATCAGCGCCGCATCAAGCCGAGTCAGCGCCGAACCGCCGACATCGTCCTTCACGTAGATTCCGGCAAAGCCGAGTTCGGCCGCCTTGCGCAGGGTCGGGATCGGGAAGTGGCTGTCCTCGTCCCATGTTTTGGCAAAGGGCGCCAGTTCATCGCGTGAAAAGCTTGCGGCCATATCCTGAAAGGCGCGCTGTTCTTCGTTCAAGGAAAAGTCCACGATTGTCCTCCCTGGGCTCCGCCGACCTCGAATCCTCATCATGCGAGGTCCTGCAGTTTCCTGTTGGGGCTGCACTAAACCATATTTGACGCAAACGTCAAACAATCTCTTTTTCTTTTTTAATTTCAGTTATTTTACAGAATGTTGGAATGCGTCAATCTGCGTGATAGATTGTCCGCTCACTTTGCCGAGAATGCAAATTCACACCATACCCTTCATCGAGCAGGCAGGTTCCATGCCGTCCAAATCCTCCCTTCCGCCGATCACGTCCGACCATATGGACACGCTTTTGTCCGGCACCCGCATGCGCCGGAACAGGCAGACAGACTGGTCCCGCCGCCTGGTGCGGGAAAACGACCTTACGGTGAACGACCTGATCTGGCCGATCTTCCTGGTCGATGGCGAGAAAGTGCGTCAGCCCGTCACGTCGATGCCGGAGGTTTTCCGCCTTTCCGTCGACGAAGCGGTGCGCGAAGCGGAACGGGCCGCCATGCTCGGTATTCCGGCGCTGGCACTCTTTCCCTACACGGACCCGGACTTGCGTGACGAAACAGGTTCGGAAGCACTCAACGACAACAATCTCACCTGCCGGGCGCTGCGGGCGATCAAGAAGGAAGGGCTCAACCTCGGCCTGATGACCGATGTCGCCCTCGATCCCTATACCAGCCACGGCCACGACGGCCTGATGGCGGGCGAGACGATCCTGAACGACGAGACCGTCGACCGGCTCTGCCGCCAGGCCCTTGTGCAGGCGGAAGCCGGATCGGACGTGATTGCCCCCTCCGACATGATGGACGGCCGCATCGGCGCGATCCGCCAGTCGCTCGATGGCCAGGGTTTCCGGGGAACCCAGATCATGGCCTATTCGGCCAAATATGCCTCCGCCTTCTACGGCCCGTTCCGGGATGCGGTCGGCTCCTCCGGCACGCTCAAGGGCGACAAGCGCACTTATCAGATGGACCCGGCCAACACGGACGAGGCCCTGCGCGAGACCGCCCTCGATATCAACGAAGGCGCCGACATGGTCATGGTGAAACCGGGCATGCCGTATCTCGACATCGTCCGGCGCATCAAGGACGAGTTCCAGGTGCCGACCTACGCCTATCAGGTGTCCGGCGAGTACGCGATGATCAAGGCGGCGGGCGCAAACGGCTGGCTGGACGACGAACGCGCCATGATGGAAAGCCTGCTCGCCTTCAAACGCGCGGGAGCCGACGGCATCTTGACCTATTTCGCGCCGAAAGTGGCCGGAATGCTGGCGGGCGGAAGATGACTGAAGCTGCGCCGGTCGATCCTTCCCGGGTCACCTTCGAGAAGATCCGGGAAGCTGCCGTGCTCATCAAGGGCGCAGTCCTGGAAACGCCCTGCCTGCCCGCCCCGCGACTCTCCCAGCTCACCGGGGCAGAAGTCTTCGTCAAATACGAAAACATGCAGGTCACCGGCGCCTTCAAGGAACGCGGCGCGCTGGTCAAGCTGTCCAGTCTGGATGAAGACGAGAAGAAACGCGGTGTCATTGCCGTCTCGGCGGGCAACCACGCGCAAGGCGTTGCCTATCACGCCGGGCGTCTCGGCATTCCTGCAACAATCGTCATGCCGGTGCTGACGCCCTTCGTCAAAATCGCCGCGACCCGTTCCTACGGCGCCGAGGTGGTTCTGGCCGGCAACACGCTGGCCGAAGCCAAGGCGGAAGCCGACCGTCTGGCGGAGAAAAACAATCTCGTCTGGGTGCATCCTTACGATGATGCCCATGTCATCTATGGTCAGGGCACCATCGGCATCGAAATGCTGGCCAGCCAGCCGGACCTCGATGTTCTGGTGATCCCTGTCGGCGGCGGCGGACTGATCGCAGGTATCGCGACCGCCGCCAAGGCGATCAAGCCGTCCATTGAAGTCATTGGCGTCGAGACGACGCTTTATCCGGGCATGTGGGGCGCGCTTTACGGCAAGGAGGTACGCTGCGAGGGCGCGACCATTGCCGAGGGCATCGCCGTGCGTGATATCGGCATCCTGACCACGGCAGTGGTGAAGCAAACCGTCGATGACATCCTGCTCGTTTCCGAAAGCAGCATCGAACAGGCGATCAATGCCTATCTCACCCTGCAGCGGACCATTGCGGAAGGTGCCGGGGCCGCCGGCCTTGCAGCCCTCCTGAGCGACAGGAACCGCTTCGCGGACAAGAAGGTCGGCCTTGTGCTGTGCGGCGGCAATATCGATCCGAGACTTCTTTCCAAGATCGTTGTGCGCGAACTTGCCCGCGACGGCCGCCTCGTCTCCATCCGCATCGACACTCCCGACCGGCCGGGCATCCTCGGCGAGATCGCGACAACCATCGGCGACATGCAGGGCAACGTCGTCGACGTGGAGCACCACCGGCTGTTTTTGAACGTGCCCGCGAAAGGCGCGACGCTGGACGTCACCTTCGAGGCCTTCGACAGACCCCATGGCGAGCGCATCGTCGCTGCCCTGCGCGCACGCGAGTTTGTGGTGCGTTATCTGGAAATCGGCGAGCGGATGGACTGATTTTTCGAAGTGGAACTTTTTAAATTTCTCGCTTGGAAGAATTCGGCTTCAACATTCCTGAAAACCTCATCCTGAGGAGGACCTTCGGGTCCGTCTCGAAGGATGGGCGGCATACTCCTGAGCCAGAGGCCCATCCTTCGAGACAGCGCTTCGCGCTTCCTCAGGATGAGGTCGTTTGATTTGCCGGTAATTTAGAAAGAATTCGCTCTAAGCTGTGCCCCCAAGACTGCTCAATGGGTCATCACAGCGTTTGCACCCAGGCTCCCTCTTCGATTGCAGCCATCCGGAAATTTGCGAAATCCTTTGACGGTCCCCACATTGGGTGCATCACACTTTCGGGAGCCCTGCTCATGTCCGCAGACACCACATCCGGCGACGGCCGCCAGGACGCCTTCGATCCGGTTCAAAATCCGGAGCTTTTTGAGGGTGTGCGCAGCCGCCGGATCTTCGCGTTCTTCATCGACGTGGTCGTCATCGCGCTCCTGACCTTCGGTGCGGGGGTCCTGGTGTTTGTTCTGGGTGTCTTTACCCTCGGCCTCGGTTTCCTGCTTTACGCCATCCTGCCGACCGCCGTCGCCCTGATCTACGTGGCCTTCACGCTCGGCGGACCGCAGGCCTCCACCCTCGGCATGCGCGCCATGGGCCTGGAAATGCGGCTCTGGTACGGCGCGAAACCCTATCCGCTGCTGGCCGCCGTGCATGCACTCCTGTTCTGGTTCTCCATCTCGCTGCTGACACCTCTGGTGCTGCTGGTCTCGCTCTTTTCCGACCGCAAACGCCTGCTGCATGACCTGATCCTGGGGACCGTGGTGATCAACTCGGCCTATCACCGGAGTTATATGCAGGAACACTGAGGAAACCGAAGCGCCGTTGACCTCTCTCCCGTTGCGGGGGAACGCCGGTCACGCGCCTCCAGCGCATTTTCCTGTCTGGCTGGCTCCCAATCCCGGTATGCCGTTCGATGGCTGACCGCTGCTTCGCTACGTTGCCAGCATATAAGCTGTTGCAATTTTTCCTTTTTTTCAGCGAGCCGTTGCTCTCACGGGTTGTAGTCTTACCAAGGTGACGCAACAACCGGTTGGAGGATTGAGTGCGTGTTCGCAAAACTTGATACGAAGGCGCAAAAACCCAAAGACCGGTTCGAGTACTGGCGCAGCCTGCATCCCATGATCGATATGGATCCTGCCGACAAGTCGGCTATAGAAGCCTTCAAGGCCCAGACACTTGTGCGCGGGTCCGATGACGGAACGACTTTCGGCTATACCTGCGCCGACGACACGATTACCCGCTTTGCCCGCTCGAACGGCGAATTCGTCCTCTTGAGCCTGACCGTCTCGGGTGATGCGGCAGTCGACGTACCAGGCGGTGGAGAGCATGCCGTGCGTGCGGGCCGGGAGATTATCCTGATCGACGGGTCCCGCCCCATGACGACACGCACCTTCAATCATGCGCATCTTTACGTGACGCTGCCGCTGGACATTATCAGGGGAAAGATCGGCAGCAATCGCTGGCCGCCCAGGGACGGTATAGCCAGACTGCCCTACCAGGGGCTGGTTCCCTTTCTCGTCGCGCAAATGCAAATGTTCGCGGAAAACGGTCCCCGGCTGGAACCGGCGGACGCCGACCGGGCGATGGAAGCCATGAAATTGCTGGCGCTCGGAGTTTTGGACCAACAGGACCTGGCGACGGCACCAGCCTGCGAGGGACCGCGGGCCGACGCGCTGTTTTCGGCGGCCCAGAGATACATAGCCCTGAATTTCGGCGATCTCGATCTCACGGCCGGTGCCGTCGCCGCCGCTCTTGGCTGTTCGCGGTCACAGCTTTACCGGATTTATCAGGACCGGAATTCGTCGGTCGGTTCCGATATCCGCACCATGCGCTTACAGCATGCCAAATTATTGCTCCTGGAAGATCTGACCCTGCCGAACAAGCTCGTTGCCTATCGCTGCGGTTATCGTTCCGTCGAGGCATTCATCAGGGCATTCAAGGAACAATCCGGCCAGACCCCGCAGCAGTTCCGGGCGAACCATTCCGATTAGGTCAAGATGAACTCCGCCGTCTCCTCGCCGCAATGTATCCATTAAATCAATAACAAAGCAGCTATCGCGAGCTGTGGGGACGAATTGACAGGCCAAGGGACAAATTGCCAGTGCAGGCTTCTTTAAGCCTCCTGCTCCCAGAGGCACTCTGCCGCAGAAGTCGAACACAAACCTGTCAGCCATGCTGAGCGGCAACATCGCTTGCATGCGTGGAGCCTCCTTTGAAAGGGACCCAACACATGCCCGCGCAAAGTGCCAAACACATCACTTCGTCGGCCGTATGGTTTCAGAGAACTCAGACCGGCGGAACCAGCGCAACCGATTTTCTGATCGGCAGCCGGAGCGACGATTCCTTTTTTGGAGACACGGGCAACGACGTGATCGTTGGCCTCAAGGGATACGACACCGCCGTCTTTTCCGGTTCGGTTCTCGACTACAGCTTCGAAAACGGTCCGGGTGACAAGATCACGGTTTCCGGGCCCGACGGTGAGGACCTGCTCATTGGGATCGAAGAGCTCAAGTTCGACGACTACGCCTACTACGCCGACGGCAGGAACAACGATCCCTTTGCAGTTGGCGAATCCTTTTCGCTGCTTGAGAACAGCAACCTGCATCTCACGTCTCTCCTCGACAACGACGTCGATTTCGACGGGGACGACCTTCACATCAGTGCGGTGAGCCAGGGCAGCCTCGGCGGGACCGTCACGCTTCTGGCAGACGGGACTGTCCAATACGACACCGGCAGCGCTTTCGACTGGCTTGCCGCCGGTGAAACAGCAACGGAAATCTTCACTTACGAGGTCAGCGACGGACGCGGCGGAAACGTGACCTCCACGGTCGAGATGACGGTCGAGGGCGTCAACGACGCGGTAGTGCTGGCCGCGTCGACATTAAGCGGTTCGGTGAAGGAACTGGCGTCAACTGCCGCTGGCGCCGACACGGACCTCCACTCCTCGAGTGGCGTACTGGCCTTTTCCGACGCGGATCTGAGCGACATGCACACGGCGGTGTTCGAGCCTCTGGGGCAGGAGTATCTCGGGACCTTCAGCATCGGCGCCCCCACCACGACGAACAATACGACCGATGGACAGGTTGCCTGGACTTTCGAGGTCGACGACGCAGATCTCGATTTTCTACTGGAAGGTGAAACACGCGAACAGTCCTACAAGATTTACGTTGATGACGGGAACGGGTCGGTTCTCGAACAGACCGTTGTCGTCAAGATCACCGGAACCAACGAGGCGCCGGAGCTTACCGGGGTGGTTCTGGTCAATAATCTCCTGATCTATGGCGAGGACATCAGCTTTCACAGCGCGGGCTTCTTCACCGATCCCGACAGCAACGATCTTGCTTATTCCGCCGAAGGGCTTCCCGCAGGGCTTATCCTCGATCCGGAAACCGGCGTCATGAGCGGCACCCTCTCCCCCGAGGCCACCTTCGGCCAGGTGGCGGTCACCTTCACCGCAACGGATGCCCATGGCGCCAGCATCAGCAGGCAGCTGCTTTTCACGGCCCCCGATCCGGCGCCGGTCGCCAATGACGACCATTTCGCCATCACCTCGGGTCTGACGGTCACCGGCGATCTCGGCGCCAACGACCCGGAGCCTGTCTATCCGTTTTCCCTTCAGCCGATTTATGAGCACATCTATGCTCTCACGGAAGGTGTGGTGTCTGCCGGCCCGTCGGCCGGCAACGCCAGCGTGGTAATCAATCCGGACGGCACTTTCACCTACACCGCCGATCCCAGGGTCTTCGGCTCGGACCAGTTCGCCTATACGGTCACCGACGCCTTCGGCAATACCAGCACCGCCGTGGTGACGATCGACATTCCGAAGACAGGTGCGATCGCGGAAGACGGTACCCTCGGCACGCTTTCCTTCGACAAGGTCAACATCGTCCGATCCCTGTACGGAACGCCGACGGGACTGGACTCCGTCGAGATTCGCATTCCCCTGTCGGAAATCGCAAGTTTCGTCGGTGGAGATCCGGAAGATCCTCTCTACAAGCTTCAAGTTGGAGCGGTCTTCGATCCGGACTCAGGTCAAATCGTCGTGGGCGTTCAGGATCCGGAAAACACGACCTGGATCGACGGCGATCAACTCGTGCTCAGAATTCCGGCTTCCATGCTGGACGACCAGGGCGGCCTCAACGAATTGAGTTTCGTCTACGGCTACCCGTATCAGACAGAAGTGCACTCCACTGTGGATCTGCGCCCCGAAAGCGAAGGTTATCCGGGCATAACGCTGGTCGTGGACGGTTATGACACGGCCGCCATCGACTTCGTTGCCGGTTTTTCGTTTGTGGACGACAGGCCTGCTGGTGGCGACGGTGGCGGTGTGGATGTCGGCGGCATCGAGGGTAGCGGTCCACTGGACGGATATAACGGCACCAACGGAACGCTTGCGCTCAATATCCAGAACGGTCAGGACGTCACCATTTATGACGGTGCCAACTATGTTGCCTATGCCTTCGCCAATTTCGGCCAGTTGCTGATCTACCATTTCGAGGACATCGCCTACAGCTTCGAAAACGGTTTCGACATCTACACCGTAACCCATGGCACGAACGGCGCAGACAATCCCGTTGTGATCTCCAAGACAGTTGGTGGCGGTAACGCGCCCCTCGTCATTTTCGGTGCGGACGGGTTGGATGCCGGCGATGGCGGCGATGGCGGCGACGGTACCACGGGGGGGGACGGTTATATTGAACCGATCACGCCGCTTGCCGCCTTCACGGTCGACGGCCCGAACGGAGCCAATGGCGGGGACGGCGGCGATGGCGCCAGCACGTCCTACCAGATCATCGGCAGCAGTTACGGCGATGTCATCGTCGGCGGCAACGGCGGCGATGCCGGACAGGACGGAGCCGACGGCCAGGACGGCGAAAGTGGCGCCGACGTCGAGAACACCTACAGCGGCGGCATTTCCGGCGGAGAAGTCGCCTATGGCGGCGAAGGTGGGCATGGTGGCGCCGGAGGCAGTGGCGGCAGCACCCTATATCACATTATGGCCGGCGCCGGCGACGACGAGATCTGGGGTGGCAACGCGGGGCAATCGGCTGACGATGCCATAGCAATCTATCGAATTGAGGCCGGCGACGGCAACGACATGATCCACGCGGGTGACGATCTGTCGGGCGCCAGGCAGAATTCCACCGGCTACGGGTACGAACTTTTGGGCGAAGGTGGAGACGACACCTTCCTTTTCAATGACGTGAACATCCGCGGTGGCGTGGCCGAAAAGGTGACCAACTATTCCTCGACGGACGGTCTTTCCTTTGCCCATTTCTCGACCGGCATCCTTCTCGACGGCGGCAGTGGCTTCGACAGGCTTGTCATTGAAACCGAGCATGAAGCGGCGACGAATTTCACCGTAATTGGCGACCACTTCCTTGGCTTCGAAAGCTTCGGACGATCCTTGGACATGAAGGATATGGAGTACCTTGAGACGGACAATTATGCGGATGTCTATTTCGGGCTATCCGCAGACTATATCAACTCCATTACATCCGAGACCGAGGGTCTGCACACGCTTTTCATCAACGCCGGAGCATCGACGGACATTGCCCTGAACTCATCTCTGGCATCCTGGGAACGTACGGACGACGCCACGACGCTCGACGGGGTCAGCTACGACCTTCTCTACAACGACGCCACCCAGACCCAGCTTTACGTGACCGATGCCGACGGCCTGATCTGGGTCTGAGACATCTGCTCGCGGCGCAAACACCTCCCGCGTTTGCGGGAGGTGTTCCACGCCCCCTTATGACAGAGTGGCCTTGACGATCAGGATCATTGGCCGGTCCATCTCTTCCTCCAGTACGGGCATTTCCTCGATCTGTCTGGGGCTCGGATGCCATTCCAGAACATGGTCAATCGCAAAACCATGGGCGATCAGGACGTTCAGCGTCGTCCCGATGGTCCGGTGATATTTGACCACGCCGTCGGCAAGCCAGTCGGTCTCGCGCCTGCCTTCACGCAGATAGTGGTTCAGCGGCCAGACGCGCGTTCCCTCAACGTCTATCCAGCCAGGCGAAGCCGGGGCCATGAAGACGGGATGCTCGATTGAAAACACGAACTGCCCGCCGGCCCGAAGCGACCCGGCGATTTCACCTGCCAGCCGGCTGAAATCCGCCACATAGTGGAAAGCAAGAGAGCTATAGGCGAAATCAAACCGTTTCGCCGGCAACTCAAGCGTTTCCAGATTGGCGATCCGGTAGTCGATTGCCGCATCGTCCGTGTCTGTCTTCGCCCGCGCGATCATGTTTTCGGACAGATCGAGGCCGAGGACACTTGCAGCCCCGGCCGTTCGCGCCCAGCGGGCGAACCAGCCGAAGCCGCAGCCGAGATCGACAACGTCCTTGCCGCCAAGATCCGGTAGAATTTCCTTGATGGCGGGCCATTCCGGCGCGCCTTCCAGGCCGAATTTCGACCGGGGCAGACCGCTGTAGCCCTCAAAGAAACCCGGTTCGTCATAGATGTTCTGTGACATTTCATTACTCCATCAGAATGCCGATGGACGGCGCACCGCAAAAGATAAATAGCCCCGCCCATTCCGGCGAGGTTGCAGGTGCGCGAAACGCTAGGATCTCAGCGTCGTCGTTCAGCCCGCATCCCGCCCTTTGGGATGCCGGCCTTCCGGGAGACTATATGGGTATCCGGTTCGCACATGCGCGCTGAAATAGAACCGGGCCCTCCTCCCGTCAATCCCCGGGTGGCCGTTGTTCGTGAACGAACCGCCATCTACAGCGGTATCTACCGAAATTCTTTTAAATGGATTCTGCCACTTCCCTTGGCTACTCTTCGCGTCAGAAGGGAGTGCCGATGAAGCGCCGTCTCGCAGCTATTCTCGCAGCCGATGTGGTTGGTTATTCCAGGCTCATGCGGGCGGACGAAACAGGCACGCTCACACGTCTCAAGGCGCTTCGTACCGGTACCATCGATCCGATCATCTCGGAAAACAACGGCCGCATCGTCAAGCTGATGGGCGATGGCGCGCTGGTGGAATTCGCCAGCGTGGTCGACGCTGTGACCTGCGCGGCCCAGGTCCAGCGTGCGGTTGCGGAAATGAACGCCGCCGTTGAAGACCTCCACCGAATTCTGTTCCGCATCGGTGTCAATGTCGGTGATGTCATGATCGACGGTGACGACATTTACGGTGACGGGGTCAATATTGCCTCCCGTCTGGAAGGACTTTCGGAAGCAGGCGGCATCTGTATTTCCGGCACGGCTTACGAACAGATAAGGCATGGCACGGATCTCGTGTTCAGGGATGGTGGCGAACAGAGCGTCAAGAACATCGACGAACCGGTTCATGCCTGGCACTGGGCCGATGACAGGACCGCTTCCGTCCCGACTGGCGCGGGCGCGGACACTGTCCCGACCAAGGCCGACAAACCCTCGATCGCGGTGCTGCCCTTCAACAACATGGGTGCCGACGGCGAGCAGGAGTATTTCGCCGACGGCATCACCGAGGACATCATAACGGACCTGTCGAAGGTCTCCGGCCTCTTCGTCGTGGCCCGCAATTCCACATTCGCCTACAAGGGCCAGAGTCCCGACATCCGGCGGGTCTGCCAGGAACTGGGCGTGCGGCATGTGCTGGAGGGCAGCGTGCGGCGCGCCGGCAACAGGGTGCGGATCAACGCCCAGCTGATCGAAGGAACGACGGGAGGTCATCTGTGGGCCGAACGCTACGACCGGAACCTTGAGGATATCTTCGCGGTTCAGGATGAGGTGACACGGGAAATCGTCTCAGCGCTTCAGGTCGCGCTCACGCCCGTCGAGGAAACCCGGCGGAGGAAACGCGTCAAGGTTGACCCTGGAGCCTATGATTGCCTTGTCCATGCGCGCACGACACTCTTCCGGTTTTCAGCCGAGGCAACAAAAGAAAGCCAGGGCTTGCTCAAGCAGGCAATCGAACTCGATTCCGCCGTGGCGGCCGCCGCCTATTCCTGGCTTTCCATCGGCTATACCACCGAATATCTGAACGGATGGAACGGTGCAGGACCGGAACGTCTGGAGGAAGCGAGGGCGACCGCGCTGAGAGCTCTGGAAGCGGACGGGGACGAGCCGCAGGCACACCGGGCCCTTGCCCTGGTCGAGATGTGGCGGCGCAACTATGACGTCGCGAAACGCGAAGTGCAAAAGGCCATCGAGCTCGACCCGAACTATGCCGGCGGATACACGACGCTCGGACAGATACGAGACCTGACCGGCGATCACCAGGGCGCCATTGCCCCGCTGGAAAAGGCCTTGCGGCTCGATCCGAAATACGATGTGGCACGCCAGTTTCTGGGACGGGCGCAATTCGCGCTCGGGCGCCTGGAAGAGGCGGAGACAAGTTTCCGCAAGAGACTGGCCGAAGTGCCCCAGTCCGACATGACACGGGTATTTCTCGTCTCTCTTTGCGGCCTGACCGGGCGGATCGACGAAGCCCGTGAGATGTGGCGGCAACTATTCGAGATCAATCCGGACTTCTCCCTGGAGCGGTTCAGGAAATTGCTTCCCTATCAGGACACAGCCACCACCGAGCGCTTCCTGGAAGGCCTGCGGCTTGCCGGGCTGACGGAGTGAGAAGCCATCTGGCTCCGTCCCGGAAAACAGCCTCACGGACACGTTTGGCTGCGCCGGACAGGCGACAGTGCCAAATCGATTTGATAAGCTGACGCCATTCAGGAGACTGTGCGGATGGAGCGTCGGCTGAGTGCCATCTTTGCCGCCGACATGGTGGGCTACTCACGCCTCATCGAGGCGGATGAACGCGGCACGCTGGAACGCCAGAAGACTTACCGCCAAACGCTCATTAATCCCGCCTTCGACAGGCATCATGGCCGTGTGGTCAAGGAAATGGGCGACGGTGTTCTCGTCGAATTTCCATCGGTTGTCGAGGCGGTCCAATGTGCGCTCGACATCCAGAACACCTTGCCCGAGCGCGAGAAGGCGGTTCCGGAAGACCGCCGCATTGCCTACCGCATCGGCATCAACCTGGGTGATGTGGTCGTTGATGACGACGACATCTATGGCGACGGGGTCAATGTCGCCGCGCGTCTGGAACAGATAGCCGAGCCTGGCGGCATCTGCATTTCCGGGACGGCGCACGACACGCTCAACACTCTGGTCGAAGCCGGGTACCAGTCTCTCGGCGAAGTGCATGTCAAAAACATTTCCCGTCCCATCCGCGCCTATAAGGTTGTTCTCCGGTCGGATGACGAAGACACAACGGTGCCGCAACCGCGACCGCAGCGACTTCTCTCCCGGCCACGTTGGCGGATGCTGGTCGGCCTCGGCCTTTTGCCCCTCGTTCTCCTGGCTGGTGGATGGGGAATCCTGCAGTTGCTTTCCCTCCCGCAAGACAACGCCAGAACAGCCGGGAAATTGAACGATCAAAAGCCGTCGATTGCGGTGCTGCCCTTCGACGATCTTTCCGGGGATGAGGATCAGGTCTATTTCGCCGACGGGCTCGCCGAGGACATCATCACGGACCTTTCCAAGATATCCGGTCTCTTCGTGATCGCCCGCAACACGTCCTTCCAGTATCGCGGCAAATCCAAGGACCTTGCGAAGGTCAGCCGGGACCTCGGGGTCAGATATGTGCTGGAAGGATCGGTCAGAAAATCGGCAGACAAGATCCGTATCAATGCGCAGTTGATCGATGCGAAGTCCGGAGGACATGTCTGGGCAGAACGCTACGATGGCAGTGCCGCGGACATATTCACCTTGCAGGACATTGTTACTTCCAAGATCCTGGAGGCTTTGAAACCGGCGCTGACGAGTTCCGAGAAACAGGCGCTCCACACCCGAAAAACGCTGAATCCGGACGCATATGACGCCTATTTACGCGGTCTTCGGCTGATTTCGGAACGGCGACGCCTGGATGTCGACAGCAACGAGGCCGCACAGGAGGCCTTCGAGGAAGCAATCCGGCTGGACCCGGACTATGCGGACGCCTATGCCGGACTTGGATGGGCCAAGTGGATTTACATCGAATCCATCAATATTTTTGACAGCTCCGCCAGGGAGCAGGCCTTTACCCTTGCGCGGAAATCAATCGAGATTCGCGATAATGCCCTCGCCCACCGAACGCTCGCCAGGGAACATTTCTCTCTTCTGAATTATTGGATCTTCACCACCAAGAAGATGGATTTGGCCGTCGAGGAACTGGAAAAGGCGAGACAGCTTCAACCCAACAATCCCGACATTCTGGCGGATCTGTCGATTGCACTCAGTTTCACCGGACAGCCGGAGAAGGCCCTGAAGCTGACCCGCGAGGCGATGGAACGGAACACAAATCACCCCGACTGGTATTACGCCGCATCGGGAATAGCACATTTGATGTCGAACGATCCGCAACGTGCCCTTCCCGACTTGAGGAAATGGTCCGCCTCTCAGGTATCCTACAATGTTCCCTACGTCTTTCTGGCGGCGGCCCTGGCCTTGTCAGGCAAACTTGACGAGGCCAACGAAACGCTTGCGCGATTCGACAAGCTCAGCAGCACATTGAGCCCGGCGAACCAAGCCCGCGAAGGCCCTTTCGAGATCCGCACCTCCACCTATGCCATCAAACGGAAATGGTCGATGGCACCCGAGCAGGAAGACATTTTCCTGAAAGGCCTTAGACTTGCGGGAATGAAGGACAATTAGGCTCAGGTTCCGGGGGCCGTCGCCTTGCCGGAGAGAGCGGCCAGTCTATATTCCCACCAGGGGCGACAAGGACGGATCTACCTTAAAATCTGTAACCAGGGAGAGCACGATGGCTCATACGGACTGGTATGTCGAAGGACCGACTTTCTCGAACTGCAACTGCGGATATGCCTGCCCTTGCCAATTCGAGGAACTGCCGACCCATGGAAACTGCAGAGGCTTTGAGGTGCTTGAAATCACCAAGGGGCACTTCGGCGACGTGGATCTGGCCGGAACACGAAGCGCCGTGCTGTATGCCTGGCCCGGCCCGGTCTTCGAAGGCAACGGCGAAATGCAGATTATCATCGACGAGACAGCCACGGAGGCGCAGCGCGACGCGATCAGCAAGATCCTGCAAGGTGAAGAAACGGACGAAGCGGCCACCCATTGGTGGGTTTTCCGCGCAATGAGCAGCAAGGTTCACGATACGCTCGTTCTGCCGATCGATTTCGATGCGGACATTGAGGGGCGCACGGCCACTGTGCGGATCGGTGACGTCCTGACCTCGACCGGCCGACCGATTCAGGCCCCGCACGGTGGTGGCGAACACCGGGTCCGGATCGATATTCCAAACGGCATCGAGTTCACGATTGCCGAGGTCGGCAGCGCCTCTACATCTGCAAATGCCGGGATCCCGCTGGATCTGAACGACAGCTAC
>NZ_JBNKYW010000293.1:0-6629 GCF_050301095.1 Roseibium sp. | reverse complement strand
ACACCCGCCATCGTTCAGATCTTCACAAAGATCTCGAAGGGCGATTAGCTCAGCGGGAGAGCGTTCCGTTCACACCGGAAAGGTCACTGGTTCAATCCCAGTATCGCCCACCATTTTCCCCCAATTTGTTTTGTAACACGGCCTTGGCCTGAACAGCCTAGAACCTTTGACGGGTATGCAGCAAATGCGCCGTCAAGCGCCTCCGCACAGGTGCTGAGAGTCGACCATCTCCCAATCGCGGTTTAGTGCCTTATCCAGCGTGTAATAGAGATGCCCACGGCCGTCACCGTCAGGACAATCGTAAGGAATGCTCATGAGGCTCAAGACGACCTCGTGACCGGCCTTAACCCCGAATAACCCGTTCCGTTCGTATGAGACCGTAATGGTCCCGTCAGCGTATTCAAAGACTGTTCCGGCATCGGCGTTTTCGTAAGTGACCGGCTCGCCAAAACGAGTCGTCACTTTGGAAATCCTTGTGCGAATACATTCGCCTGGGTGGTTCAGAGGGCCCTGACGCGCAGGCATTTCCGAAGAGGCTATCTGGGTAGCCTTGAATGCCATCAGGGCTTTGGCATAGGAACTCGTCCAAGGCCCGCCGCCCCTAACGGCTGCAGGTCTGGCATAAGTAAACAGCGTTGCGTCCTGAACGGCTGCGATACATGCTTCGTCGGTTCCACACCTGTGGCGATCCGCCAGCAGGCTTCTGGCGACTTTCAGCTTTGTTGAAACTCGGGCGTATAATTCCGGTAGGCCTCGGAAATCAGGGTATCCGCAGCAGACAAGTACACGTTGTTGCAGATTGTTTTTTCATCCGGTGTCACGGCTTTCGCGCAATCGAACGACGGCTGGGCCTCCGCCTGAGCGGCAAGTCCAAACAACAGTACGACAAACGCGTGTTTGAATTTCAGCATCCCCTTGGACCTCGACCTGAAAAAGTGAACACATTCAACACCAAATCAACCACATGATGTGGAATTTTCCGCACACACGCAAGCTAAGTTCACGTTTTATTCCGTTTTTTTTGCCCGATGGTCAAGCGCTGCACTGCGTGACAGCTCAGGGCGCGGACGGCGTCAATGATCCGTTCAGCAGGAATTTGGTCCGCCATCCTTCAGGCAGGCACAAGCGCGTCGATTGCCGCGGCGAGTTTTTGCAGATCGGCAGCATAAAAACCGGCGGCGTTGAGACAATTGGTTTCCAGCAACCTCAGCCCCTCGTCCGTGCGGCAGATGTCGATGACATAAGCGGGCGAATAACCGGGATTGATGTCGACCATCAGCTGCGCGAATTCCAGGGCGTGCGCATCGATCTCCGGGCGGTAGACGACACGCGTTCCTTCCTTGTAGAGCGAATAGGTGACAATCTTGCCGCCGACGGCCCACAGACGCCATTCCTGCAGGATGCGGGCCGGCCTTGTGAGCATAAGTTCCGTGTCATGGCGGAGTGAACCGCTTGGGATCTCGTCCTCGCCGAGAGCAAGCACCTGCTGTGCCATTTGAACGATTTCACCTGCGGATTTGACGTTTCCCGGTTCTGCCTTGCTGTCATCGACAGGGCGCAGGAACCAGTCCCGTCCGTCTCCCGACAGACGGCCTGGAATATCCCGCAAGGTCAGAAAAAGCGCGTCGGTCCCGTTCAGCAGGTAGGGATGCCAGGCTGTTTCGCGGACAAATGGTTGCAGCCTGAAGACACCCGGCCGGTAGTTCTTCTTTTCCGCATATCTCCAGAGCGCATAGGATCCGAACATGACCACCGCGTGCGGATCTGGAACCTCAGGTTCCGGGATAAGTTCACCGACAAACGGTACGACCCTGTGCCAGGAATAAGGTATCTCAAGCCGGTCGAGCGCTTCGGCAAGCTTGTGCGTGTCCTCAAATTCCTGAAGCAACCAATGCATATTATCCAAAACCCGTGAAAATTAATGTGTGTCGAATCAAGCTCTTCGACAGGCACCATCAAACATGAATCGAATGACAGCTTGTTTCTACTCAAATTCTATTTGAGCTCGGTCCCGCCAATATAGACCCCGTTAGGATGTTGCTCCTAGACTTCGTTAACAACGCACCCGATTCGACGCTTGTTGAACGAAGCTCTGCCTCAAACACGGCGCCGGGAGAAAACCTCCAGGCGAGACAAGATGACCCGCAAGACCTTCAGAACCGCAACCGCACTTCTCCTTGGCCTGGCCTGTCTGGCTTTTGCCGGCGGCAAGCCTTTGCGGGCGGAATCGTCCGGGGGAAATCTCGCAGCCGAGGAACGGCAGCAGCAGCTGAAACTGGACAAGCTCAGGGCGGAAGCCATGCTGATGCTGCGCCAGGATCAGGAAAAGGCCAGGCTGCAACAGCTGGAACTGAAACTGGAACGCCAGAAGCTGCAGCAGGAACGGCAGCAGTTGACGCAACTTCGGCGCCAGCAGCAAATCCTTCTGAAAAGGTACCGGCAGCAACGGATCCGGCAACAGCGCCTCAACCAGCAACAGCAGAGCCGCCAGAATTTCCGGCCACAACGCTACCAGCCGCAGCAATATGCCCAGCAGCGCTACCGGCCGGACAGATACGGCAACCAGCTCTACGGCAATCAGCTCTACCGGAACCAGGTGACCGTGCAGGGCGCCTACGTCCGCCAGCAGTTCTCCAACCAACTGTTCCGGCGGCAGTAGCCCTGCCGGCAGGACCGGCCAGGGAAAGCCCTGAAACCGAACGGGCGCGGAAGGACATGCGTTCTTACCGCTCATTGTCGGGCCTGGTTGTGGACCCGGGACAAAAACGGCTAAAATCCCCAACGTTTTCTCTGATCTGCTGCCTTCAACCTTCGCTTCACATTACGCCCTGTTATTCTACGGCACGTGATTCCCTGAGGTTGGAGACAAGATGGCCACCCAAGCCGCCCAGAATCCGGTCCGCGAAAAAATTCTGCGTGGCCTCGCCTTCCAGAAGTCCGGCGAGATCAGCAAGGCGCAGCGCTGTTACAAGCAGGTTCTGAAGAAGGTTCCGAACAATCCGGACGCCCTTCATCTCCTGGGAGTGTCCTATCGCCAGCAGGGCAACCCCCAGCGCGCGCTGGAATACCTGCAGAAGGCCATTGCGTCCAACCCGAACCAGTCCGCCTTCTATGCCAATCTTGCGCGCACAATGATGGACCTGAATTCGGATGCCGAAAGCCTGCTCGCTGTCACCAACAAGGCCCTTTCCATCAATCCGAAGGAACGCGAAGCCCTCAACATCAAGGGGATCGCACTGACCGCCCTCCAGCGGAACGCCGAGGCGGAAGAACTGTTCCAGAGACTGCTGGTGGAATACCCCAATTTCAGCGACGCCTACCGGAACTACGGGCTGTTGCTGCGCGCCATCGAGGATATTCCGAAAGCCCTTGCCTTCTTCAACAAGGCAGCCCTGCTCGACCCGTCAAATCCGCTGAACTATGTCGAGCGCGCCAGATGCCGGCTCGATCTGAAGGAATTCAAGGTCTCCCAGGCGGAACTGGCCGACGCGCTGGAACGATTCCCGGACAGCGCCGACCTCAAGCACGAAGCCGCCCGCCTGCTCTTCTCGATATCCAAGACGCATGCCGGCGTGAAATATGCCGAGGAGGCCGTTGACGACAATCCGAACGATTTTCACCGACGCGTGACCCTTGCGGTGAACTACCTGATGCTCGGACGGGGCGAAGATGCGATCGGGCAATTTCTGGCAGCAAAGAAGCTCGCCCCGGAAGGCGCGTCCGGCATCGACTGGAATCTTTCACTGGCCTATCTTTCGATCGGAGATCTCGAAAACGGCTGGAAATACCACCGGGCCCGTTTCACCGATATCAAGTCCACCTCCCAGAAACGCCTCTTCGACGTTCCCGAATGGCAGGGAGAGGACATTTCGGACAAGACGGTTCTGGCCTGGGGCGACCAGGGGCTCGGCGACGCCCTGAGGGGCGGGACGATGCTGCACGAGCTGATCGAAAAGGCCGGCAAGGTCATTCTGGAAGTCTCGGCCAAATCCGTGCCCTGGTTCCAGCGCAGCTTTCCGGACGCCCAGGTGCGCGTGCCCCAGTTGAACCAGGACCTTTCCACCGGCCGGAACGACTTCGACCTGACGGCCAACCTTTCGGACATCGCGGAGGTCTTCCGCCCGGACATCGCCTCCTTCAAGAAGGCGCGGGTTCCCGCCTTCGACTTCGACCTCGATCTGGCACACAAGTATTTCGAGAGGCTCAAGGACAGGGCCGACAAGCCAATTGTCGGTGTTGCCTGGCGCTCGCGCAACCTGCAGGCCTACCGGATGCGCTACTACCTGTCAGCGCCGGAATTCGCGCCCATCCTGGATTTTGACGACGTCACCTTCGTCAATCTGCAATACCTGAGCATCGACAAGGAAATCAGGTTCCTGGAAACGAGGACCAACGGAGCATTCGTGAATTTCGAGGACGTCGATCTGTTCGACGATCTTGAAGCCGCCGCCGCTTTGACAGCCTGTTGCGATCTGGTCGTCTCCGCCAATATCAGCACGACGGAAATTTCGGGCGTTCTGGATGTACCGACAATCCGCTTCGGCCCCGAGGAAGCTCCCCTCCTGCTTGGTCAGGAGAACCCGCCCTGGCATCCCTCGACAACCTATCTGCGGATGGACGAGAGCAAGCTTGCCGTCGACATGGTGCCGACCATCCGGCAGACGTTCGAAGAGCAGCTTGCGACCGTCGATATGACCCGTCGCAACAAACGGCTCAAGTTGAGCTGAAGCAGACCGCCGATTTTCCACCACAAAGGCTGGTCACCGGCGCATGTGTCCCTGTCATGCGGCGTCAGACGTAGTGCTTTTCCAGAAGGAATTCGGCGAAATAGAAGTCGATATCCGTATCGATGTCGACAATGCGGACGGTGTCGGGCACCACATAGCCGACAGACTTCGGCGACATCATCTGAGCGTTAAGACCATCGACATGGTCCGCATTGATGACCATCGCCCAAGCCGTGAACTGGTAGCACTCGGGATAGTCCTGACGGCGGTAGTACTTGTCTACGTCGTAGTCCAGGAAGGTCTTGATGCCGCCGTCCGCCTGGTGCAGGGCGCACAGATACGGGTGGGTTTCGGGCTGCTTCAGCCCGATGACGCTGTGGCAATCGGGCGTCTTCAGATAGTAGTCGACGATGTCACCCAGCAGGTCCGGCGTCCGGAACGGATAGGTCGGATAAAGAACGAGCACCGCTTCGAACTCCTCTCCCCTGCCCCGCAGCGTATGGATAAACTCGGACACCACGGCCTGCATGGTGGTTTGCGACTGGCCGAGATCATCGGGCCTGCGATAGGGCCTGGCGCCGGCAGTCTCGCCAATCTCGAGATATTTCGAGCTGTCGCTGTTGATGTAGGTCTGCGAAATCCCGGTGCATTCAAGGGCCGGGCGGATACTGTGCGCGATCAGCGGCACACCCGCCAGCGGCCGGATGTTCTTGTCACGCAGGCCTTCGCTTCCGGCTCTCGCCGGTACCATTGCAATAATTCTCTTGCTCATCACATGCCCAAAACAGCATCCAGATCGCGAGCGTCCAGCTTTTCGCGAACTTGAACAAATTCATCGTCGGAAAGATCGCTGTAGTTCAGCGGCCGGCCGGACGTGTTGGTGATCATCTTGGTCGCGTCGTTCAGTTCCAGCACGTATTGCCGGAACGCTTCGTCGGCAATCGGCCGGTTGGTCTTCGCGTCGAACTTCAGGTCGAACACCTCGCCCAGAATATCGCGGACCTTGGGGTGCTCGAACATTTCGGTGCCCGGGTAGGCGGTTGCCGTGAACACGGAAGTATTGATCGAGGCAAGCGCCTGTTCGTATTCCGGCGTACCGGCGCTCAAGCCTTCCGTCACCAGATCCTGCTGCCACTTGATGAAACCGATGCTGGTCTGCAGCTTGGGCAAGGTTTCTCCGGGATAGCCCATGATCCAGGTACAGTTGCCATGAATGCCGGCTTCCAATGTATTGCGGATGCCCTGGGTCATGGCGCGGGGAAACTCGAAGCCGTTGATCTTTTCGGTGCCGCTGGACAGCATGAAGCCGCCCTTGCCCATATCTTCAAGGACTTCCGGCGAAGCAGACTCCGCTCCGAAGCCGATATAAATA
The DNA here is from genome assembly GCF_050301095.1 of Roseibium sp. Taxonomy (GTDB): domain Bacteria; phylum Pseudomonadota; class Alphaproteobacteria; order Rhizobiales; family Stappiaceae; genus Roseibium. The sequence goes on along the minus strand of NZ_JBNKYW010000293.1, from coordinate 530 downwards.
CAGCCCGCCCTGCGCATTTCCTTGACCCGCAGGACGTCCGCGCTGCGATAGCCGCCCTTGCGGTCCGGGCGCAGATCCGCCGCCTCGTCAAGACGGCCATGCGCACCCCAACGCAATTCACCGCTTGCCGCATAGGGCTCCAAAATATCCGCAAGCTCGGTGATCCGTTTCGGGCTGACCATGAAATTGTCGTCCATCAGGCCAATGAAATCGACCTGATAACGGCGCTGGTAGTACCGGAATTCCGTAGCAAGGTCCTCGGCACTTCTGACGCCGTAATTGCGTTCCCCTTGAGCGCCGCGGAAACAGAACTTGCAGGCAAACGGACATCCCCGGCTGCTGATCGTCGTGATGCTCCGCTTCATCTCGAAGCTGGTGGCGGAACTGTTCTTCGCGCTTCCGCCCCAGACCGGAACGTCGAGGTATTTGTCCAGAACGCGAACGCCGTCGACGTCTTCTTCCAGCAAATCATAGGCCGGGTAAGGCAGGGCATCGAGATCGGGTGTCCGGCCGCCATGATAGAAAAACCG
>NZ_JBNKYW010000292.1:0-4734 GCF_050301095.1 Roseibium sp. | reverse complement strand
CTGGTCGAGGCTGCCGAACCACATGAAGAGATTGTTGCCCGGAGGCGCCCCGGCAAAGTCGAAATCAGGCTGCGCCGACGCGGCCACGAAGAGCTTGTTGGTGAAATCGAGATCGTCGTCACTGTCGTTCGTATCGCTGTGCGCCAGTGTGTAGCCGTCCATGAGTACGGCCCACATCTTGGCGCCGGTGATATCACCGTCGAGATTTGTCACCTCGTCGAGAAAAAAGGCCAGGACAATGTCGGTTCCGTCAGCCAACACGTTTACGGTATCTCCCGCCACGCCATAGACGATGTTGTCGTTTGTCGGATCGGCGAAGAAGTAGATCTCGTCGCCATCAACGGTGGAGTGTCCACTGGAATAGGTGGATACGGCGCCCGCGCCATACGCCGTGAAGGAATCACCGGCTGCGTTGGCAGCCAGCGAGAGATCGGTGATTTCCGCTCCCGGGTCGGCAGTGACTGTGACGACGTTGTCGCCTTCGTCGCTCGCCGCATCAGTCATGTCACCGCCATAGCCGCTCAACGCAGCTTCATCGATCATCAAAGAATAAAAGGTCAGCCGAGACGAAAAAGCCGCTGGTAGCCGGCTGTCCGAGATGTCGTGGTCGTCGCTGTCACCTGCGACAGCGGTGGTATAGTAGTTTTGCAGGCCTTCGGACTCGTCGAGGACCACATATTCGCCTGTTGCCGTGATACCCATGATCTCTACTCCCAATGTGCTTGTTCAGCCGGTATGCGGTCTCCTTGCACGGCCGCCTATATCCAGGCGCAGGTGCCGCCGCACTCCCGGTCAAATTCGTTGCTTGTCTCAGTGGTAATGCTGCGGTGGTCTCTTGACCCGGATACGACCAGAAACAGATCCGGGTCCGGTATCTGTGATGAACCGGACAGCAAACAGAACATCAGCCCCGTTTCCCGGGATCACCCCGCTCTCATCAAGCGTGCTTGTTCCAACTTGCGTAATCGCAATAGCCATTTTGTCCTCCCGATCGCCCTTCCAGGCGGCAGCGTGGGTTTTATTGCAGCGGAGGGTTCCGGCCTGGCGATGCGCATGCGCCGGTGTTGCGGGAGAAGATGAATGAGGCTTGTCGAGGCGGTGGTTCCGCCTGTCGATAATTGCGATTCCGCTGCCTCCGCCTCCGGTCGAAGCAGGTCCGATTGAACAGTCAGCGGCAGAAGATCCAGAAAGTCTGGCGGTCGCGCCGGGTGCGAAGGTCTTTACCGGTCAGGTAAATCGCCTTTGCCGAGGCTGTAGGCCGTCAAACGGATATGTCCGTTCAGCCCCATCCGCTTCGTCCCCACGCAGCGGATGCGTCATGCTGGCCTTGAGTTTGGAAACTCTAGTGAGTGGAACCCATTATTGGTAACTCCTCCATAATGACGGACAGTTGCAACTCAACTTTTCCGCCGTGGCATACCCTTTGCCGTCCCGATCCCACCAATTCGCAGAGGGGCGGCAGTTAACATTCCTACCCGGTCTGAAATGTAAGGGACTGCACACCCATATTCAACGGCAAATTGCAATAAAAGTAAGAAATTGAATGGGATTTTTATTAATTTATCCGCAAATATTTAAAACATACGCAGGAATAACAAGTAATGTGATTGATGTAACAAAAAAATACATACTTTCCCTTACGGTATTTTGATGCATGCCCGCACAATCAAATGGCGTATTTAAAGTAAATGTAACTTCAGATTGCTTCGGCAGGCACGACCATGCCGCTTTCGATCCGGTAGCACAGCTCACTCTCCGCACCAAAAGTCACAGGCTCATGAAAGACAGGGAACACCAAGAAACCCGGAACAGGCCGCCACCGGATCGAAAGCACAAAGACACGTGATCCGGGACGCGCCACGGCTCTGCCTGAGGCAGGCGAACACAGGGCGCCGGAATTCGCTATGGATTACGACATGATCACGAAGTCCTTGCCTGATCTAGTGTCCGGGTGAAGGGGTGCGTCGGTCAGGATCATGATCATGCCGGGATGCATTCTGGGTTTCATCGTTTCGAGAAAACGCTGATCCGCTTTCAGCCGGTGCAACGCCCGCTCTTCCGGCTGGAAAGTTCCGTCAACATCCGTGTTGTGACTGATCGCCAGCCAATGCAGACCTCGGGTCTTCGCATTGCCGCCCTTCAGCAGGAATACGTGGCTGCCCAGCGGATAGTCACCTTCAATATTCAGCCCGGTTTCGGCGACGACCGCACCGTTCTCGATAAGCATGATTTTCCGGTCACCGGAGGAGGCGATCACGGACGTAATCGGAGAGCTTTCGGCGGCGAGCCAGTCCTTCGGATGCTTCTTGTCTTCCAGCGATGCTTCGACTGTTTCGAATTCATCTTCGGCATAGGCGCTCAAGACCATGCCGGGATGTTTCAGCTCCCAGGGATCGGAATGCGATCCTGCGATGATGACGGGTGTTCCAAGGTGCGTGATCCCGAAGAGCTTTTCTGAAAAATCGAGCGGCAACCGCACGCAGCCGTGTGAGGCCGGATAGCCCGGCAGCTTGCCGGCATGAAGCGCAATTCCGGACCAGGTCAGCCGATTCATATTTGGCATCGGCGCATTGTTGTAGGTGCTCGAGTGGTGGTGCTTGTCCTTTTGCAGGACGACGAACACGCCAGTCGGCGTCGAATGGCCAGGTTTGCCGGTGGAACAGGTCGAGACGGCGATCCGCACACCATTGCGGTAGACGTGCACGAGCTGCTCAGGCAGCGACACCACGACCGCGACCGGGCCATCCGGTTGCCGGTCAGGGTGCCAGGTGAACTCACCCGGCTCAAGTTCGCTGACTTCCTTCAAAACCTGCCTGGCCGCGACTTCCATGCTGACAAACGCGACAGCGCAAGCACCGGCGCCGGCCAGAAAACCGCGGCGATCCATCCTTCCGGAAATCCGCTTCATGGTATTCCCTTCCCGCAAAAATGCCCGTTAAACGATAGCCGCGCTGCCTGGCACAGCCAAGAAAATTGAGCGGTGAGGATGCCTGGACCAAACCGGCGCTCCGACAGTTACTTCTTGCCGACATCTCCGCCGATTTTCTCGATCCGGTCGTGATCCACCAGATCGAAGGGCATGCCGGCGTTGCGGTAGATACGTTTGCCGAGCCGGGGATAGTCACCGACGTCGTGCGCAAGTCTTTCGCCGACGACAATGCAGCGCAGGACCTCCTCACCTGTGTTCTTGATGGAATGCGCCAGCCCACCCTTGCGATAGCCGATGAAATCGCCTTCACCGATCGAATGTTCTTCTCCGCCGATGAAGGCGGTTGCCGTTCCCGACAGCACAAAAACGCACTCGTCCTCCTGGTGGTGACAGTGGAATTCCGTGGTTTCACATCCAGGCTCGACCTCGATGAGGTGAAAACCGAATCCCGTCAGGCCCGTCTCGTCTCCGAGCGACTTGTTCAGGCGTCGGGCGTTGGGGTTCAGAAAATGGGTCTTCTTCCGGCCCTCCATTCCGGAAATCTCTTCTTTGGTGAGAATGTATTTGTGGTCCGGCATGCCCTGCTCCAGTCAATGCGTTTTCAGCAATGATTCAACCTTAGATCGGCGCCGGATCGTTTTGAAGCACGGAATTGCACCCTTCAGAAATCCCCAGGAAGCGCAAACGCCGTCCAAAGGCCTCGTGAAATCCGCCTAAGCACCTGCTTACGGGTCCCTTTATCAGCAATCCGTCAATCGACCCTGAGAGCTTCCCGGCGCCAAACAGGGTTTCGGCCAGAACCGGCCGAATGCAGTGACCCGAATACAAATTTCATGAAGGACTGAAAATGTTCAAGAAATCTCTCGCCGTGCTCATCCTGTCTCTCGCTCCTGTCGCCGCGCACGCTGCACCGGCGGTCGGCGACATGGTCGGGACTGGTCCTGAAGAGGCGAAGGCCGCCCTTGCCAGGGCCGGATGCACAGTCCGTGAATTCGAAGCCGAGGACGGAAAGATCGAGGCGAAATGCACAGACGCCTCGAATGCTTTGCTGGAAGTCTATATCGACCCCAAATCCGGCAAGATCACCAAAGTGAAGTCGGGCGACTGATGATGACCAGGCGCGTCAAGCCGACAAATCCGGAAGGGGCGCACAGCGCCCCCGACCCCTGGGACCCGATTGTGCGGATCAGCCACTGGCTGATCGCGGCCGCAGTTATCGCAAACGGACTTTTCACCAAATCCGGCGGAACCGTTCATATCTGGATCGGTTGGGGCGTTCTGGCGTTGCTGGCGCTTCGCCTCGCCTGGGGTCTGGTTGGCCCGGCGGAAGCACGCTTTTCCGCCTTTCCACCCGATCCGCGCGCTGCCGTGACGCATCTCTTTGAGCTGGTCCGCGGCAAGCCCCGCGAGTATCCTTCCCACAATCCCGCGGGCGCAATCATGGTCTATGCGCTCTGGGGCTGCCTTGCGACCGTGACGGCAACGGGCCTCGTCATGACAGGCGCCAGGAGCCCGATAGCGATCGCGGAGGAAAAGGCGGCTGTCGCCGCAGGCGACTGGACTGCATTGCTCAAAGCGGAAGACACCGGCGAAGACGAAGAGAACATCCTTCGCGAAGCCGCCGAGGAAATCCACGAAGGAGCCGCCAATCTCATGCTCGTGCTTGCCCTGATCCACGTTGCCGGCATTGCGGTTGAAAGCCGCGCCCTGCGGCGTAATCTCGTCCGCCCGATGGTCATGGGACCGAACAGGGACGAATGAACCTCGCGTTTGTTCGCCTGCCGCGTGGGTAGCGTCAAACGGCC
>NZ_JBNKYW010000291.1:0-25146 GCF_050301095.1 Roseibium sp. | reverse complement strand
GGGGAGGGATTCGATGTCCTCCGGGTGTATTTCGATGAGCTTGATGCTCGCCAGCGCAATCTACTCGTTGACCGCGGCGTGAGCCGCCTTGACCAGAGAGGATTTGCCCATGCCGCGCGCGCCCCAAAGGAGCGCGTTGTTCGCCGGCAATCCGCCGGCGAACCGGCGGGTGTTGTCCAGAAGAAGGTCGCGCACATGCGAAACGGCGCAAAGCAGCGTGATGTCGACCCGGTTGACCTTCTCTACAGCCTGAAGTTCGCCCGGCTCAGGCACCCAGACGAAAGCGTCCGCCGACGTCCAGTTCGTTTCCTTCGCGGCGGCGGGGACCGCGCGGCTGATCAGTTCGATGAGAGAATCGAGTTTTGCGTTCAGTGCGGCAAGGTTGTCTTGCGTGCTCATTTTTCTTGCAACCCCAGTCAAAAAGGCCCATGTGAGGCCCGGAACCAAGTCGTCGGAGGAGTAACACGGCGGAGGACACACGAAAACGCCAGTTATTCCGATACCGGTACGCAGAAACAGCCTGCAACGCTTGAAATGAGCCGCGCCAACGTTATAGTCCGCGCCACCAGATTTACCGCGTTTTAGCCGCAATGCCTTGTCGGTGTTTCGGCGGAGCGACGCCCGTTAGGAGAGATACATGTTCATCACCCCCGCATATGCGCAGAGTGCCGGCGTTGCCGGAGCTCCGGACTTCCTCGTGTCCCTGCTGCCGTTCGTGGCCATCTTCGCAATTATGTATTTCCTGATCATCCGCCCGCAGCGCCAGCGCATGAAGCAGCATCAGGAAATGGTTGCCAACCTGCGCCGTGGCGACACCATTGTCACGACAGGCGGGTTGATCGGCAAGGTAGCCAAGGTGGTTGACGACGGCGAGGTGCAGGTTGAAATCGGCGAAGGCGTGAAGGTTCGGGTCGTCCGCTCCATGGTTCAGGAAGTGCGTTCCAAGACCGAGCCGGCAAAAGAAAACGCCTGACCTTTCAGGACGCCGTTTGAGGAATGCGCCGGGCCGGTTTCCATCGGCCTGGCAGTTTTTAAGGCTTGACCATGCTCCATTTTGCTCGATGGAAAATCGCACTAATCTCGCTGGTGATTGCTGCCGGCGTCGTGACGACGCTTCCGAATTTTTTTACCGCTCAGCAACTTGAAAGCTGGCCGGACTTCTTGCCGAAGAAACAGATGGTTCTCGGGCTTGACCTTCAAGGCGGGGCCTATCTGCTCTATGAGGTCGACAAGAATGACTACATCCAGAAGCGCATGAAAGCGCTGGTCAGCGATATCCGCACGACCCTGCGCGAGGATCCGCGCATCGGATACACCGGACTGGGTGTGCAGGGCGAGTCTGCACAGGTCCGTATCCGGGACTTGACGAAGCTGGCGGATGCGAGAGAGCGGTTGCAGCCCTTGGTCAATCCCCTGGTGTCCAATCTTTTTGGCGGGCAGCCGGTCAACGAATTCGAGATGACCGCAACCGACGATGGATTGATCCGCTTCACCTACACCGAGCAAGGCCTCGACGACCGTCTGGCTTCGATCGTTCAGCAGTCCATCGAGGTGATCCGCCGGCGTGTTGACGAGATCGGGACCACCGAGCCGAGCATTCAACGCCAGGGAGCTGACCGGATCCTGGTTGAAGCCCCGGGTGAAAACGATCCGGAACGGCTGAAGGACCTTGTCGGCCAGACGGCCCAGCTCACCTTCCATATGGTCGATACATCCATGTCAGGCCAGCAGGCCATGGAGAACCGACCTCCGGTCGGGACCGTGGTCATGATGTCCGTCGACGATCCGCCCATTCCCTATCTTCTCGAAGAAGCCCCGCTTCTGTCCGGTGAAGATCTGGTCGATGCGCAGGTGTCCTTTGATCAGCGCTCCAACGAACCGGTCGTGAACTTCCGTTTCAACCAGTCCGGTGCCCGGAAGTTTGCTTTGATCACCCAGCAGAACGTCAACCGTCCCTTTGCAATCGTGCTTGACGATGAAGTGATTTCGGCTCCTGTCATCCGCGAACCGATCACAGGTGGTTCGGGACAGATCTCCGGCAACTTCACGGTCGACGGTGCAAACGACCTAGCAGTCCTGTTGCGGGCGGGCGCCTTGCCTGCGAAACTGACGGTCATCGAAGAACGCTCCATCGGTCCGGGCCTTGGCGCCGATTCCATTGAAGCGGGCAAGCTGGCCTCGATCATCGGCGGCATCGCGGTCATCGTCTTCATGATCCTGGCCTATGGGCGCTTCGGGATCATTGCCGACCTCGCCCTGCTCGGGAACATTTTCCTGATCTTCGGTGCGCTCACGTTCCTTCAGGCCACGCTCACGCTCCCCGGGATCGCCGGCATCGTTCTCACCATCGGTATGGCGGTCGATGCAAACGTGCTGATCTTCGAACGTATCAGGGAAGAAGCAAGGGCAGGGAGGTCTCCGATTTCCGCGATCGATGCAGGCTATAGCCGAGCACTTGGAACCATTCTTGACGCCAACATCACCACACTGATCGCGGCAGTCATCCTGTTCCAGCTCGGTTCCGGCCCGGTTCGCGGATTTGCCGTCACACTGGCTATCGGCATTTTCACAACCGTTTTCTCAGCCTTCACGTTCAGCCGGTTGCTGGTGGCCCTTTGGGTCCGCCGCCGTCGTCCGTCGAAGTTGCCGATTTGATCCGGGAGAAAGACAAATGTTGCTGAGACTTGTTCCGGACAACACCAAAATCAAATTCATGTGGTTGCGGAAAGTGAGCTTTCCGCTGTCCATCCTGCTGGTGCTCGCCTCTGTGGCAGGGTTTTTCACGGTCGGCATGAACTATGGCATCGACTTCAAGGGTGGAACGATCATCGAGATAAAAACGGATGGTCCGGCCGACATCGGTGCGATCAGGTCGGACTTGTCCGCGTTGAACCTGGGTGACATCCAGGTGCAGGAATTCGGCGGCTCTGATGACATCCTGATCCGTGTCGAGGAACAGCCGGGTGGTGAACTTGCGCAACAGGCCGTTGTCGCGAACGTCCGTTCGATCTTCGAAGATCAGAACGTCGACTTCCGCCGCGTGGAAGTCGTCGGTCCTCGTGTTTCCAGCGAATTGGCGCAAGCCGGTCTGATTGCCGTTGTTGCCGCGTTGTTCGCAATCCTGCTGTACATCTGGTTCCGTTTCGAATGGCAGTTTGCGGTCGGCGCGATCCTGACAACGGCAAATGACGTGGTCATCACCATCGGACTGTTCGTGCTGCTGCAACTTGACTTCTCGCTTTCCAGCATTGCAGCGGTTTTGACCATCATCGGTTATTCGCTCAACGATACCGTGGTTGTCTACGACCGCATCCGCGAGAACCTGCGCAAGTACAAAAAGCGTCCGCTTGCGGAAGTTCTGGATATGTCGATCAACGAAACCCTGTCTCGCACGACGATGACATCCGTGACGACATTGCTTGCCCTGACCGCGCTCTACGTCTTCGGCGGCGAGGTTATTCAGTCGTTCACCCTGGCGATGATCTTCGGGATCGTAATCGGTACCTATTCCTCGATTTTCCTCGCGGCTCCCTTCCTGATCCTCTTCAACCTTCGGGCAGAGGCCATGTCTCCGAAGGATGGCGACGACACCAAGGACAAGGACGCCGAGGCGGCAGCCTAAGAGGCCGTTTCCATGGAAATCAGGAAAGCACATTTTCCGGGCCGGGCGCCGCTGGATGCTTATGGCAACGGTGGCTTCCGGTTTGCCGACATGTCTCACCTGGGCTCGATCCTGTGTGTCCCGAGCGGCATCTATGGCTGGACGCCTGCCAGTCCGGTGGACCTTTCTCTTGATGCCTTCCAACGGGTCATGGAGGAACAGGAAGACATCGAAGTTCTGCTGGTGGGGACCGGATCCGACCTGGTACCGCTTCCGGCTGAACTGAAGGAGCGGTTTCGTGAGGCCGGCATCCTTGCCGACCCCATGTCTACCGGAGCGGCGGTACGGACATACAACGTTCTTCTGTCCGAAGACCGCGCGGTCGCGGCCGCGCTCCTGGCCGTGGATTGAACCGAAACACTGAGCCTCTGGGGCGTTCATGACCTCCGACTTCGAACATGCAGCCGAAGTGGCGCGCCGATACGACCGGGACCGGTACCTGAGTGCGCTTCTGGCTCCTGAACAACACCGTCCCGGCCTCATGGCGCTTTATGCGTTCAACGCCGAAATTGCGCGGGTTCGCGAAATCGTTTCGGAACCTCTGCCGGGCGAGGTCCGCCTGCAATGGTGGCGGGACCTTTTGGGCGGAACAGAGCACGGGACCGCGGCAGCCAATCCGGTCGCCAATGCGCTCTTGCAGACGATCCGGGACTACAATCTGCCCAAGCAGGGTCTTGTCGCGATGACGGAGGCACGGATCTTCGATCTATACGATGATCCGATGCCAAGCCTGAACGACCTGGAAGGCTATGCCGGGGAAACGGTTTCAGGGCTTTTCCAACTCGCCTGCCTTGTTCTGAACGGCGGCAGGGATACCGGCACAGCCACTGCCGCCGGACATGCCGGCGTTGCGTATGGACTTGCGGGTCTGATGCGCGCCTTGCCCTGGCATGCCTCCAGGCGGCAGATGTATTTACCCAAGGACCTTCAACAACGGCACAATCTTGACCCGGAAACCGTGTTTCGGGGCGAAACCACGCCGGAACTCGAGGCGGTCCTGAAAGAGATGCGTGAACATGTTCGTCACCATCTAAAGCGGGTGCGCCAGGCGTCAGGCGATGTTCCTGCCAGCTGCCATCCGGCGTTCCTGCCCTTGACGCTTGTGGAACCGTTTTTGAAAAAGCTGGAATCCGAAAACCACGATCCCTTGAAGGATGTGACGGAAATTTCGCAGCTGCGCCGCCAATGGCTTCTTTGGCGAGCATCGGGGCAAGTTTTCGAGCGGATTTAATGCGGCATGGCCGAGACCTGGACAAGTCTCGGCGCCGTGTTGCCAGACTACTCGGCTGCGTTCTTCTGCAATCCCAGACGGTCCTTCCAGATCGCAAAGTCCGCTTTGGCTCTGTCGGTCATTGCGCGTTTCTTGGCCTTTGCCTTTTCCTTGCCCTTGAACCTCTTGCCGTCTGCGTCCCTGCTTGGCGCGTCCACCGGCGGGAAAAGCCCGAAATTGACATTCATCGGCTGGAACGACCCCGGTTTTCCGGCGCCGTCTTCCCGGCTGATGTGTCCGCCGGTGATATGGCCGAGCAGGGCTCCCATTGCCGTGGTTTCCGGAGGCGGCACAATGTCCTCGCCGCGCACCTCCATCACTGCAAAGAGACCAGCCAGGCAGCCGACGCTTGCAGACTCCACATAGCCTTCGCAGCCAGTGATCTGTCCGGCGAAACGCAGACGCGGATCGGCCTTAAGCCGCAGCGAGCCGTCGAGAACCTTCGGGGAATTCAGGAAGGTGTTGCGGTGCAGGCCACCGAGGCGCGCGAACTGGGCGTCTTCCAGCCCGGGAATCATCCGGAAGATGTCGGCCTGTGCGCCGTACTTCAGTTTTGTTTGAAATCCGACGATGTTGTAGAGCGTGCCCAGGGCGTTGTCCTGGCGGAGCTGGACAACTGCGTAGGGCTTCACGTCCGGATTGTGCGCATTGGTCAGCCCCATCGGTTTCATCGGTCCGTGGCGAAGGGTTTCCCGCCCGCGGGACGCCATTACCTCGATTGGCAGGCAGCCGTCGAAATAGGGGGTGTTGGCTTCCCATTCCTTGAAATCCGCCGACTCGCCTTCGAGCAGAGCGTCGATAAAGGCGTCGTATTGTTCCTTGTCCATCGGACAGTTGAGGTAGTCCTTGCCGGTGCCGCCCGGACCGACCTTGTCGTAGCGGGACTGGAACCAGGCTTTTGAAAGGTCGACCGAGTCGAAATGCACGATCGGCGCGATTGCATCGAAGAAAGCAAGGGCGTCTTCTCCGCTCTTTTCCAGGATTGCTTCGGAGAGCGCCGGGGAGGTGAGTGGGCCCGTTGCGATGATGACCTTGTCCCATTCCGCCGGCGGCAGGCCTGCAATCTCTTCCCGTTCGATCCTTATCAGTGGATGAGCTTCAAGGGCCTGGGTAACGGCAGCAGAAAACCCTTCACGATCCACTGCAAGCGCGCTTCCGGCAGGCACCTGATGCGCGTCGGCGGACGCCATGATCAGCGATCCGAGTTGACGCAGTTCATGATGGATTAGGCCAACCGCGTTCTGTTCGGAATCGTCGGACCGGAAAGAATTGGAGCACACCAGTTCGGCCAACCCTTCCGTCTGGTGCGCGTCGGTCTTTCGCACCGGGCGCATCTCGTGCAGCACCACATTCAGTCCTGCCTGCGCGATCTGCCAGGCAGACTCGGAACCAGCAAGGCCGCCGCCGATTACATGGATGGGGGTCATTTTTCGTCCTTGGAAATGCATTCAGCATGCCCAGGCCGCGACAACGCGGGTTACGGGAGCCGAAATCGTATTTGGCCCCTGATAACATCCATTGCGGCGATGCCGCAATGTTTCAGAACCGGCCGGACAGAAATACGGCGGCGGAATAACGGCACATGCCGGGAGGACGGATTCCAGACAAAAAAACGCCTGCCGGTGGGAGGAGGTATCCGGCAGGCGCTTTTTTTAAACCCCGCAGCTTGCTGCGGAGGAGCGTGATCTGAAAGTTGGGAGGAGGAGTCTTTCAGACCACGAAGCTTTTTATTTTGCAGACATGCGCGCGTAGCGGGCGATGTCAGCGCGGGCAATGCCCAGGTCGTTCAATTCACGGTTCGTCAGGGAGGACAGTTCGTCGTAGGTCTGACGGAAACGTTTCCAGTTATTGAACTTGCGAACAACGGTATCGATCATGGTTTAGGCCTTTCGCTATATCTCATGGCCATGGCACCGCGGATCGGCGTCTGGCCCGTTCATCTCTTATGATTTGAAGATAGGGATTTTGTGCGCTGCGAGGTAGATGGGAAATAGCGAAGCAGGTATGCGCAGAATGCATGTCAAAAAACTGTTAACTTTCATTAATCGGCCGAAATCATTGCGTGAGACGCATGGCGAGGCGATTCAATGGTTCGCAGCTGCGAAGAGGTGAACGCACCTGTTGGGTGCGTTCGGATGCGCAAGACGCCCGCCTCGCGCAGGTATTTTCAATTCAAAGACAAAATAATGTTGCCGGTTCCGGAATATCCCGCGTGGCTTACGCAAGGATGGTTCATTAACGGGACCAGAAACGACTAAGGGCGATCTGAAGAGACCAAATACAACTCATCAAAGAGTTCTTTGGAGCGCTTGAGGCCCCCGTCGGTCAGGGGAACCGGCTTCGACTTGGTTGCCGGATCGCTGGTCAGTCCCATTTTATGAAGGCGGTCCAACACATCCCAATCATTCCCTTTCAGGAACAGCAGGGTCTGGACGACGTCGTCGATTTTGTTCGGATCCACTTTCATGATCCCAAACATGTCTGAATTCAAAAAGCAGGAAGGGAAAAACGGCACCCTTTCGCAATGGACTGCGACCAGGGCATTGCTCAAAGTTCAAGGATGACTTGGAGAAACTGAAATCTGGATAAACGAACGCCCGCCAGTGGGAGGAGGTACTGGCGGGCGTCGTTTCGACGTGACAGGGCTGGGAGGAGGATGCCCTGCGTGTCTCACGTCCGTTGGCTGGGAGGAGGATGCCTCGGGACGCGAATTCTTTTTTTATTAGCCGTTGTGCGAACGGCGGGCGACGAACTTGATTTCGCCGCGATTGATACCGAGGTCAGCCAACTCGCGGTTGGAGAGGCGGGACAGTTCGTCGACCGCACGGCGGTAGCTAACCCAGTTGCTGTACTTTGCACGCACAGTGTCAAACATCTTCTTTTTCCTTAGTCTGGCGGGCGCTCGCTAGCGCTCCGTGCCGTTGTTGATCATGATATAATTCACCGGACGAAATTAAAGAAGTGCCATCTGCGCATGTCAGGCATGCGTTTGATGCAATGCAGCAATCGCAAGAAAGGCAGGGCGTATTGATTCGGAAAAGATTCGTGAAAACAGTGCAATAGTGAAAAGTGTGCAGCGCACACAAAAGCGCCCTGATGATCTGGGGGTTATTCCGCAGCGTCAGATGTGCGTTGCGGCCGCCGTTGCAAAAGTTCCTGAAGAAACTGGCCTGTGTAGCTCGTCTGAACTTCGGCAACATCCTCCGGGCGGCCGGTCGCGACAATGGTGCCGCCGCCGTCTCCGCCTTCCGGCCCAAGGTCGACAATCCAGTCAGCCGTTTTGATGACTTCAAGATTGTGTTCGATCACAAGCACCGTGTTGCCCTGGTCGACCAGTTCGTGAAGCACTTCGAGCAATTTGGCGACGTCATGAAAGTGTAGTCCGGTCGTGGGTTCATCCAGAATATAGAGCGTGCGGCCGGTGGACCGCTTCGACAGTTCCTTGGCAAGCTTCACGCGTTGGGCTTCGCCTCCCGAAAGCGTGGTGGCCTGTTGTCCGACCTTGATGTAGCCAAGGCCAACACGCGCCAGGGTCTCCATCTTGTCACGCACGGCAGGAACGGCGGCGAAGAACTCGGCCGCCTCCTCAACGGTCATGTCGAGAACGTCGGCAATGGATTTGCCCTTGAATTCGACCTCAAGTGTTTCCCGGTTGTAGCGTTTGCCCTTGCAGACGTCACAGGTGACATAGACGTCTGGCAGGAAATGCATCTCGATCTTGATGACGCCATCGCCCTGGCAGGCCTCGCAATGGCCGCCCTTGACGTTGAAGGAAAAACGGCCGGGCTGGTAGCCGCGCGCCTTGGCTTCCGGCATGCCGGCGAACCATTCGCGGATCGGCGTGAATGCGCCGGTGTAGGTAGCCGGATTTGAGCGAGGCGTGCGGCCGATGGGTGACTGGTCGATGTCGATTACCTTGTCGAGTACTTCCAGGCCCTCGATCCGGTCATGCGGAGCCGGATTGTCACGGGCACCGTTCAGCCGGCGCGCGGCAGCCTTGTAGAGCGTATCGATCAGGAAAGTCGACTTGCCGCCGCCCGAGACACCTGTCACGCAGGTGAAAGTGCTCAGCGGGACGTCGACATCGATGTCTTTAAGATTGTTGCCACGTGCGCCCCGGACAGAAATCTGCCGCTTCTTGTTGATCTTGCGGCGGCCTTCATTGCGATTGATCATTCGCGCGCCCGACAGGTATTCGCCCGTCAGGGATTTCGGATTGGCCATGATTTCCTGCGGAGTTCCCTTGGCCACGACTTCCCCGCCGTGGACGCCGGCTCCCGGTCCGACATCGACAACGTAGTCCGCCGACAAAACCGCATCCTCGTCATGTTCGACAACGATGACCGTGTTGCCGAGGTCACGCAGGTGTTTCAGCGTTTCCAGAAGCCTTGCATTGTCGCGCTGGTGGAGGCCGATGGAAGGCTCGTCCAGAACATAAAGCACGCCGGTCAGCCCCGAACCGATCTGGGAAGCCAGACGAATACGCTGGCTTTCACCGCCGGAAAGCGTTCCGGAGGAGCGAGACAGCGTCAGGTACTCAAGCCCGACATCGTTCAGAAACTTAAGCCGTTCCCGGATTTCCTTCAGGATTCGTCCGGCAATTTCGGATTGTTTGTCGGAGAGTTTCGCCGGCAGGGCTTCGAACCAGACGCTTGCCTCCCGAATGGAATACTCGGTGATATGGCCGATGTGCTTGTCGGCAATCTTGACCGCGAGCGCTTCCGGTTTCAGGCGGAAACCGCTGCAGGCAGGGCAGGCGTGGTCGGACTGAAACCGGGAAAGTTCTTCGCGCACCCAGGATGAATCCGTTTCCCGCCAGCGCCGTTCGATGTTGCCGATGACGCCCTCAAAGGTCTTTTCGGTCCGGTAGCTGCGTACACCGTCGTCATAGACGAACTCGATGGCGGTCTTGCCGGTGCCGTGGAGTATGGCGTCCTGAACATCTTCCGGCAGGTCTTTCCAGGGAGTCGCCATGGACACCTTGTAGTGGCTGCAGATCGCCTCCAGTGTCTGGGCATAATAAGGAGATGTCGAGCCTGTCTTTGCCCAGGGTAGAACCGCACCTTCGCGCAAGGACAGCGAATGATCGGGCACGACAAGATCTTCTTCGAAGGCGAGTGTGGTGCCGAGGCCGTCGCATGTCGGACAAGCACCGAAGGGGTTGTTGAAGGAAAACAGACGCGGCTCGATTTCCTGAATGGTGAAACCGGAAACGGGACAGGCGAATTTTTCAGAAAAGATCAGCCGTTCCGGCGCGCCTTTTTCATCAGTCTTGTCGGCAAATTCGGCAATGGCGATGCCGTCGGCAAGCTTGAGTGCGGTTTCGAGCGAGTCCGCCAGGCGTCCCGCGATATCATCGCGCACGACAAGCCTGTCCACGACAACATCGATGTCGTGCTTGAACTTCTTGTCGAGGGCGGGGGCCTCGGAAATCTCGTGGAAGGTCCCGTCGATCTTGACGCGCTGGAACCCTTTTTTCATGAGCTCGGCGAGTTCCTTACGGTATTCTCCCTTGCGTCCGCGCACCATCGGCGCCAGCAGGTAGAGGCGGGTACCTTCCTCGAGTTCCATAACCCTGTCGACCATCTGGCTGACGGTTTGACTTTCAATTGGAAGTCCCGTGGCAGGCGAATAGGGGATGCCGACCCGTGCGAACAGCAGCCGCATGTAGTCGTAGATTTCAGTAACTGTGCCTACCGTCGAACGCGGGTTACGCGAGGTGGTTTTCTGTTCGATGGAAATCGCCGGGGACAGACCGTCAATCTGGTCGACGTCCGGCTTCTGCATCATCTCCAGGAACTGGCGGGCGTAGGCGGACAGGCTTTCGACATAGCGGCGCTGGCCTTCGGCATAGATCGTGTCGAAGGCAAGGGAGGACTTTCCGGAGCCCGACAGGCCGGTCATCACGATCAACTTGTCGCGCGGCAAATCCAGGTCAACACCCTTGAGGTTATGCTCCCTGGCGCCGCGGACGCTGATCATCCTGGTCGGATCAGTTTTCCAGTTGTCGTCCGCCTGCGTGCCTTTGAATGTCGTCATTCTTGCTCTTCCTGACCTCATGCACATGTGGTGAGCACGGCTCATGTTGCATGTATGGACATAATCGGTTCCGCCCGGCGCCCGGTCGGCATCTCCCCGATATAGCGATTTGGGGAGCAGCTTCCAGTGAGGAATTTAGAATAGTTTCCGAAGCGCCCTGTGAAGGCGTTCCGAGATTGAATCGGTTTTACGGAAATGGTAAGAACAAAACAAGTACAATTTCCGGTGCGTGGCCTGACAATGTCTGGTCGGCGCTCTTCTCCTGCCACTTCCTGCCGGAAGACACGGTGAAAGAAGATCGGCCGGAGTTTGGCTGTTTGGTCCGCAGCCGCGTCCAATCCGGGGGCTACCTTGTGGAAAATGGAAGCGGAACGGTGAAAGTACCGGCGAACCCGTTGGCAGGCTGCCCGGGTTCTGCTTTTTAGCAAGAACACTTGCGGCTCGGTTTGGCCGGCACGGCGCGCCGAAAGAGCGTGAAAGCGCTGGACAGACGGCAAGAGAACAACAGGAGTGCAGAATGGCGGGCAGCGTCAACAAAGTAATTTTGGTCGGCAACTTGGGTGCCGAC
This sequence comes from Roseibium sp., assembly GCF_050301095.1. Lineage (GTDB taxonomy): Bacteria > Pseudomonadota > Alphaproteobacteria > Rhizobiales > Stappiaceae > Roseibium. The sequence goes on along the minus strand of NZ_JBNKYW010000291.1, from coordinate 13,608 downwards.
CCCGAAATCCGCCGGACCCAGGATGGTCGTCCGATCGCCAATCTGCGGATTGCAACCTCCGAAACCTGGCGCGACCGCAGCAGCGGTGAGCGCCGGGAGCGAACCGAATGGCACCGTGTGGTGATCTTCAACGAGGGTCTTTGCAAGGTTGCCGAAAGCTATCTGCGCAAAGGCTCCAAGGTTTATATCGAAGGTCAGCTACAGACGCGGAAATGGCAGGATCAGTCAGGACAGGATCGGTATTCCACGGAAGTGGTTCTGCAGGGCTTCAATTCGAACCTCACCATGCTTGACGGCCGTAACGAAGGCGGCGGTCAGTCCGGATCCTTGCCTGATTACGGCAACGAACCACAGGGCGGCGGCTTTGGTGGCGGGTCCGGCGGCAGCTTCGGCGGCGGCGGTGGTGGCGGCTACGGGGGTGGCTCCAGCGGTTCTGGCGGTGGTGGTTTCGGCGGTCCTTCTGGTGGATCCGGCCCGATGGATGATGAAATTCCGTTCTGAGGGACGGTTGAACAGGAGACGACAGCCCCGAAATTTTGGGGCTGTTCTTTTTTGGAGGAGGTCTCGTCCCGGCAGAGTCTCCGCGCCCGGATCAGCCGCCGACGCTCGGATCGTATGGCGTGTGCGGATCGTCCACGCCGTCGTAGTACTCTTTGGCCGAACCAAGGCCGCAGTGATAGACGGCTTCTTCCGCCCTTGTGTCGCCACCGGTGATCGGGGCACCGTTGTGGTGTGCGAGTTCGTGAATGATCGTCGCGAGCACCATCCACCTTCCCATGTTGAAGGCTCTGTCTCCGATCGCGATTTCACCCGTTGGGACGTGGATTTCACCGTGCAGCGGGGAAATCGTCGGCCCGTAGTTTACCCATATGGAACTGTCGCCGATCATGTCGCTCAGGCTGCGTCCACCGGGGAGCGTTCGGAAATAGGCATTACAAGACGGGTTGTTCTTGACCATCTTGAACAGTTTGTTCCGGGCCCATTTCAGCTTGCTGTACTGCGAAGAATTGAAGCTTTTGTATTTCGAGATCGGCGAGGAATGGTCCCCGACATTGAATTGAAACGGCATCTGATACTCCCGACTTGCCTCACGTTTTCGTGAGTTCGATATAGGGAGTGTTTGTCGAGATCTGCGTGATGCTGGTCACGCTACGGACGTTTCGAGACCAGGTTTTTCGCACCAATCGCGGACACTCCTCGACTCCCTGTCCGAGAAGCGGCTTGTAACCGGCGGAAATCCGGCGCGGCATTATCGTCACACTCACGTGAATTCAAAAGGTGTGCATGATGGTGTGCCTTAACCAACTGGATAAGCCTGATATAGTATTAACCTGTTTGTCGCGGGCGCTTCGTGAATCGTTTCCGGCCGGATCGCTCAGAATGGCGGGTTAACTTCTCCGTCAAATCCGCTTGTGGAAGCGGTGACAGGGCAAACGCTGATTTCGGCGGGGAACTGAAGAGCACCTGGTTGATACGGGCACTGTACCGGGTACGAAGGATTTTGAATTTTGCGGGTTAAAACAATGCAAGAGACCAAGATGGGAATGGGCACGGAATCCGGGGGAAAACGCGGGGCCGCAATTGCACAGTTCTCACGAAAAGTGATCGGAGGCTCCCTGAAGGCCGGCATGATGGCGACGGTTCTCGCCACGGGTTTCAATACTGCTGCTGTTGAAACCGCGTCCGCCCAGGGACTTTTCCAGCGCTTGTTCAATCCGGATGTCCACCGCAGGCAGCAGGAGCGCGACCGTCAGGACAGCCTCCGCCAGAAGATCGTGACCGCACGGGTGTCTGCTCCCCGGTACCTCAATTATTCGGCGGATGCCTGGAAATCGGTTTCCCTGGCGCCACTCTCCGAGAAGAAAACCGCTGAAATTCAACCGGCAGATTTACCACAGGAGTCAACCGAAGCGGCGGCAGTAGAAACTGACAGCACCACCGTTGCGCCCATTGTGTTGACGGACTTCGACAAGGCCCGTCCGGCTCTGGCAGATCTCTCACTGACCGTTTTGCCCGAAGTGGGAGAGGCTTTGATCGCCTTTTACCGGGAGCATCCGGAATTCGTCTGGATCGAAGACGGCAAGCCCTCAGTCAAGGCGGCTGCCCTGCGCCATGCGCTGAGCGATGCCGGAAAATACGCTCTGAACCCGGAAGACTACTTTGTATCCCTGCCGGCCACCGACGGCCTTGACGATGCGGGACGTGACGCCGCCGTCATGCAGTATGAAATGGAACTGAGCGCGGCTGCGCTGACATTCCTGCTCGATTCCAAGCGTGGCCGTATCGATCCGAACCGGATCTCGCAATATCACGACCTGCCGCGACATAAGGTGGATCTGGTTGCCTCACTGGAAGATCTGTCGGCCACCGCCGACATGGCGGGTGCGCTTGCAAAGGTCCAGCCCCAGAACGACCACTTCCGGAAGTTGACGGCTGAACTGGCGAAACTGAAGGCCGAAGACGAGGAAGCCGATCAGATCGTGATCGCACCCGGTACTTTCCTGAAGGCTGGCAAGTCCAGCCCGGAAATGAAGAATATCGTGGCCGCCATCCGCAAAAACGGGTCTGAAGACCTCAAGACGGAGCATGCTGAGACACTTGCCGCCTATGCCGATGATGAACTTTACGCACCAGAACTGGTCGCGCTCGTAAAGTCCTTTCAGAAAGAGGCCAAACTGACGCCGGACGGCATTATAGGCAAGAACACGATCAATGCCCTGGTCGGTGAAACGAATGCCGCAAAGATCGCCAAGGTCGAACTGGCCATGGAGCGAAGCCGTTGGATTCCGGAAGTTCTCGGCGAACGCAAGGTCTTCATCAACCAGCCCGCGTTTACCGCGACGTACTATGCGCCCGGCGAAACGCCGCTGCAGATGCGCGTCGTGGTCGGCAAGAAATCCAACCAGACCAACTTCTTCTACGACAAGATCGAGATAGTTGAATACAACCCTTATTGGGGCGTGCCGTATTCGATCATTGTCAATGAAATGCTGCCGAAACTCGCTCAGGATCCGAGTTATCTGGACCGTGCGGGATATGAGGTCACCACGGCTGGCGGACGTCAGATTTCTTCCTCATCCGTCGACTGGTATGCCGTCGCATCCAAGCAGCAGTCAGTGAACGTCCGCCAGTATCCGGGTAGTTCCAACGCTTTGGGCGCCGTGAAGATCCTCTTCCCGAACAAGCATCACATCTACATGCATGACACGCCCTCGAAGAACCTCTTCAAGAAGGACATGCGCGCGTTCAGCCATGGATGCATTCGCCTGCAGGACCCGAAGGCCATGGCTGCAGCTGTCCTCGGCAAATCGAAGGACTATGTGACATCGCGGATTTCTGTCGGTCGCAACGAACAGGAAGAGGTGTCCGGAGATATCCCGGTCTACATTTCCTATTTTACTGCCTGGCCGGATCTTGACGGCACGGTCGCATTCTATCCGGACGTTTATGACCGGGACCGGTACCTGCTTCAGGCGATCGAAAAGACAGAGGCGGTCCGGGCGAAGGCCCGCACATCCTGACGCCAGCGTTTGAAGCACTCTGAGCATTGAACCACCTGCGCCTTTCCGCGCAGGTGGTTTTTGTTTTTCGTGCTCAAGAGCGTGGCCCTAAGAAGGATTGCCGAGACAATCGGCCAACGAGCCGGCAATGTTTTTGAGCAGGTCCGGGTAAAGATCGGGCCCATTTGTCAGATCCGTTCCGAGAGGATCGAGCGTTCCCTTGCGGGCGGAGCTGTCTTCAAGTGCCACGTCGACCAGTTTCGAGTCGAATTGGGGCTCCTGGAAAACGCAGACCACATTCAGTTCCCTGATCTTTTCCTGGGCTTCCGCCAGTCTGTCGGCGCTGGAGATGCTTTCAGGAGAGAGGGTGATGGAGCCCGACGCCTCAACGCCGAAATGATGTTCGAAATGGTGGTAGGCATCATGAAACACCAGAAATTTCCGGTCTGCGAGAGGCCGGAGTTCCGACTGGATTTCTTCTTCGAGCGCCTTGATTTGCTTCGTGAACCGTGCCGCGTTTTCCCGGTAGGTCTCGGCATTCACGGGATCAATTTTTGCAAGTGTCGCGGCCATGGTGTCTGCTATGGCAATTCCATTGTCCGGATTGAGCCAGATGTGCGGATCTTCACCGGATTCATGAGCGTGACCTTCGTCGGAATTGTGGCCGACATGGGTGCTTTCGTGATGGTCATCTTCATGTCCTTCTTCGCCGTCATCGTGATCGTGGCCCGTATCGTTTGTGTCAAAGTCCGCGCCACTGCGAAATGAAAGATGCTCGATACCCTTGGCATTCATCAGTTCCACCACCGCTGCGTGACCTGCCATCGACGATATCGGTTTCGCCAGGGAGGGGGTAAGCTCCGGGCCGATCCAGAATACGGCATCCGCATCCTGCAATTGCCGGGCTTGCGAGGGTTTCAGCGAGAAACCATGGGGCGAGGCAGCCCCGTCGATGAGGACAAGCGGTGTGCCGACCCCTTCCATTACCGTAGAGGCAATGGCGTGCAGAGGCTTGATGGTGGTGACAACTAAGGGAGGAGAGGCTGCGGCCGTAACACTCAGCGGTCCTGCGCCGAGCATTGCGGCAAGGCACGGAACGATTAGGCGCTTGCCACAGGGGACACGGTAGACGCGCGGAAGGAAGGGTTGGATCATTCTTGAGACACTCGTAAGTATGTAACAATGTAACGCGTAACTATATAACGTTTCGTATCGACCCCTTCAAGCCCGGAATGGAACCGGATTGAATTTTCGCGACACAAGGCGTTAGGTTCGGTGAAAGGGTATCGGCCGACTTCAAAAAACAAAGATGGATCAAACGCTTCATGAGCACCTGCAAGGAATTTCAGGCGGAGAACTTGCTGTCTCCATATCCGCCGAAAGCTGCCCGGCTGATCGTTACCATCTATGGTGATGTGGTCGAGCCTCGGGGAGGTGTCTTGTGGATGGGAAATCTGATCAGCCTGTGCGCCGGTTTCGGCATCAACGAATCCCTGGTGCGGACTGCCGTCTCCCGGCTCGTCTCCAGGGGACAACTCTCGGGACAACGGGAAGGGCGGCGCAGTTTCTATGCCTTGACGGATGCCGCGAGGGCAGAATATCACGCCGCCGCAGAGAGTTTTTATGGCGAACTCGACGGCGAATGCGACTGGATCATTACGCACTGTTCTGAGCAGAGCAGCCAGACTGTCTTGTTACGACATGGTTATGTATCACTCGGCGGCGATGTTTTTGCCGGTGCCGATCGTCCTGACAGACCATTGCGTGGCACCGCCTTTCGGGCCGTGTCGATAGGGGATGAAACGCAAGACTTGGCGGACTTGTTGCAGTCTGTGTTCAACATGGAAGCCCTTTCAGCGGACTATTCCGACTTCGTCAGAGCGTTCCGGCCCATGAGGAACCTGGCGGAAACAAAACCCGATGGTCAGTCCGCCTTGCTGCTGCGCCTGGCTCTGGTACATGCCTATCGCGACATTCGGTTGCGGGATCCCCGGTTCCCGCCGTCCGTTTTGCCGGATAACTGGACAGGATGTGACGCGCATCGTCTGTTTGCCGACCTTTATTCGACCCTGTCCGAACAGGCAGACACCTATATTGGCCGTCATCTTCTTAACCGGCGTGGCTTACTGGAAGAAAGGCCCGAAGCAGTTCTGTCCCGGTTGAATTCGCTCGCAGACAGGTTGTGATGCACAACAGCTTGAAGTGTCCTCTCTGACTTGCAGATGATCTCCGGTTCATGAAACTACCAGGCTGCGGATTCAGGCAGTCAAATTTGCGGAAACGCCAAAAGACATTGGAGAAGGGTGCAATGACAGGATTTCATATTGCGGAATTGAATGTTGCCCGGCTGAAACACGCCATTTTCGACCCGCGCATTTCGGACTTTGTCAACAATCTCAACCGTGTCAACGCAGTAGCCGAGCGGAGCCCTGGCTTCGTGTGGCGCAAGAAAGACGAAACCGGCTCTTCCATTTCCATGTCTCCGGACAACGATCCGATGATTATTCCCAACCTGTCGGTCTGGGAAGATGTCCTCTCATTGGAAAATTTCGTGTTCAAGACTGTCCACAAACGGTTCTACGAACGCCGCGCCGAGTGGTTCGGGCTGCTCGGCAAGATGCATTTTGTCATGTGGCCGGTTCCCGTCGGTCATGAACCTTCACTGGAAGAAGCCTGGCAAAAACTCGATCAGCTCAACACCCAGGGGTCAACAGAACAGGCTTTTGACTGGTCGTATATTCAACAGGCGCAGCTTTGGCGTACAGACCAATGTGGCGTCGGGGCAGTTTGATCGCACCAGGACAATCAGTCGGTCTTCGGTGGCATTGTTTCAAATATCCGGCATTCCGGTTACCCTAACGTCAAGCTTCGGGAGGCGATCCGGATGGTTCGGGCAGATTGCGAGAGATCCTGTGCCTTTGATCGAGACCGCAGGTGTTATTCCTTGGGTCGGTTATCGACCACCCGTTTGGCCTTGCCGGCAGACCGCTCAACCTGTCCTGGCTCAGTGACGTCGATCCTTGCCGAAACACCTATCACGCTCTTGATGTGATGGGACAATTCGGCCGCAGATGCTTTGCGGTCTTCGCCGGACGCGCAATCCGGCGAGGCTTCGACACGGACAGTCATGACATCCAGCCTTTCCTTCTTGTGCAATTCGATCTGGAAATGCGGTGAAAGGCCGCCGCATTTCAGGATCTGTTCTTCGATCTGTGTCGGGAAAACGTTGACACCTCGCAGGATGATCATGTCATCCGAGCGGCCGGTGATCTTTTCAATGCGGCGCATGCTGCGGGCGGTGCCGGGCAAGAGCCTGGTCAGGTCGCGGGTGCGGTAACGGACCATCGGCAGGCCTTCCTTGGTCAGTGTGGTGAACACAAGCTCGCCAACCTCGCCGTCGGGCAGCACTTCGCCCGTCTCGGGATCGATGATTTCAGGGTAGAAATGATCTTCCCAGACGTGCAGTCCGTCCTTGGTTTCCACACACTCATTGGCAACCCCGGGACCGAGAACTTCGGACAGGCCGTAGATGTCGACCGCGTGCATGTCGAAGGCCTCCTCGATTTCCAGGCGCATGGCGTTGGTCCATGGCTCTGCGCCAAATATGCCCGTTGCAAGGGAACTTTCCCTCGGGTCAAGACCCTGACGCCGGAACTCGTCCAGAATGGCGAGCAGATAGGATGGCGTCACCATGATGACGCGCGGCTTGAAGTCCTGGATCAGGGTTACCTGGCGTTCCGTCATTCCACCTGAAACTGGCACGACCGTACAACCGAGTTTTTCCGCGCCGTAGTGGGCGCCCAAACCGCCGGTGAACAGACCGTAGCCATAGGCAATGTGAACGATGTCGCCCGGACGGCCGCCCGATGCCCTGATTGAGCGCGCGGCTAGATTGGCCCACATCTCGATGTCGTTGGCGGTATAGCCGACGACGGTCGGCTTGCCGGTCGTGCCGGAGGAGGCGTGTATGCGAACAATCTTTTCACGCGGGACGGCGAAAAGACCAAAAGGGTAATTGTCCCTGAGATCGGTTTTAGTCGTGAACGGAAACTTCGAGAGATCTGCGAGGGTCTTCAGGTCGGACGGATGCACGCCTTTGTCGTCAAATCTTTGCCTGAAGAGCGGAACATTTTCATAGGCATGGGCGAGGGACCACTTCATCCGTTCCAGCTGCAAGGCGGTAAGCTCGTCCCGGCTTGCGGTTTCGATCGCTTCCAGATCGCCATGACGCGGGGCCAGATCTTCCATGATATCCTCCCTGGGGCGCAGGTTTTGGTCCTGCCGCGAGCATTGTGCTTTTGTCCTGCGTAAATTTGAGCCGAATTTGGCGTTTGGTCCAACATTCTGGTTTTAGAGGGCCTCATCGTAAAGACCGGACGATCCTTGCCGGCAGAGTTCGTATGCTTTCGCACCCTGTCGAGCGCCTGAGGGCGTGCATGCCGGTTCCGGCAATTTTATGAGTTGAACTTTGAGCTGGCTAAGCAAGGGGTGAAATGCCGACGGCAAGCGTGAAGATGCATCCGCCTGGTCCGGTTCATGACCATTGATCGTGCGCTTGCAGGCGATGCGACACATGCCTCTGAGCTCACCGAGGCGTTTGTTGCTGCCGGAGGGAAGAGCCAAAGGCTAATAAATTGATTCAGCAGATATTTACTTTAATCGACGATTTATAGGAGTGACGCTGATATCAGCATTAGGGCGCCATGTTCAATCGTAAATCCGCCGCTGAAGATTACACGCTCGACATCCCTCTCGAACTCGAAGAGGGACCGCCTCCGGTTGCCTACAGGCGCATTCTTCAGGTGCTGTCTCTCGGTGCTGCCGCGTTTCTCACCTGGGCCGCGATCGGACAGGTGCGGGAAGTCGCAAAAGCCGCGGGAGAAATCGTTCCCGCAGGCAAGGTTCAAACCGTCGGGCATCTTGAAGGCGGCATCGTCGCAGAGGTGCTCATTCAGGAGGGGGCTCTTGTCGAGGCTGGGCAACCCCTCATCAGATTGCTGGAAACCGCGACTTCGAGCGATCTTGAGAAAGTGCAAACCCGGTTGCTCTATCTGAACCGTGAAGAACGCCGGCTGGCCGTTCAATTGCCGGAAACCGCGTCCAAGGGTTTGAGGCTCGGAAAGCCGGCGGAATTCAGTGAAGCCCAACATGCCGCTCTCGTTGCCCAGCAGAGGGCGCAGGAGCAGGAACAACAGGCCCTGAAGGCCCGAATCAACGAAAAGGAAGCTGAACTTGCCAGCGTCCTGGAACGGATTGCCCTTCAGAAAACCCAGGTCGAAATAGAACAGGAAAAATACGCCATTCAGGAATCCCTGTTCAAGCAGGGATACACTTCCAAGCGCCGTTACCTGGATGCCAAGTCCGCGCTGCAACAGGCGCAGAGCCAGCTCAGCGAAATCAGCGGCATGAAGGGCCGCACGGAAGCGCAATTGGCAGAAGCCCGGGCGACCCTGGAGCGTTCGATCGCCGTTGCGGCGGAGGAGCTTGCCGTTGAACGCAGCCGGGTTGTGCAGGAACGCAACGAGTTGAACTTCGAAGCGGAAAAACAGCGGGACAGGTTTGATCGTCTTTATGTCAGATCACCGGTAAGCGGACATATCAAGGCGCTTTATCTGAAAGGTCCGGGCAGCGTTCTTGCTCCCGGAGATGTTGTCGCCGAAATCGTGCCGAGCAACAGCGATCTTGTTGCTGAGGTCCGGATTTCGCCGCGGGATATCGGGCATGTCGAAGTCGGAGATGAAGCTGAAATCTCGATCACGACGTTCGATCCGAATGTGCAAGGCACCTTGAAGGGGGAGGTCTCCGTGATTTCCGCTTCCAGTTTCCGCGATGAATATGGCAACTATTTCTTCAAGGCGGAAATTCCGCTCACGACGAACAAGATCGGCCAGGGGCCGCAAGCCGCGACAGTCTCTCCGGGAATGGTGGTCAACGCCAAGATCGTGACCGGGTCGAAATCCGTTCTGCAATACATGCTCAAACCTGTAACCCGGGCAATAGGCGATCCATTGAGTGAGCGCTAAGGCGCTTATCAGCAAATCATCAGGCGCATCCGCAACAAGGGCCTCGCCATAGCCGGCGAGGCCCTTTTCTCTAATTGCGTTGCCAGCTTGTGGTCACCAGCGGATCTCTTCGACATCATTGAAGGTGACCCGGCTGCCATCGGCAAAATCGATGTAACCATCGGCGTCCTGGGACAGGGTGATCTTGCCACCGGAGGTATCCGTGGCATCGATGGAACCGCTTGTAACGGTCACTGTCCAGTCCACACCGTATTCGCCGGCCGAGGCAACACCAGGCCCGCCGCCAAGGTCGATGACGTCGGTCCAGGATGTTCCGGCACCCGCATTGATCAGGTCGTTGCCGTCACCCAATCCATACATGAAGAGGTCTGAACCGTCGCCGCCGCTGATGTTGTCGGCACCGGTTCCGCCAATGATGACGTCATCGCCGGCACCGGCGTTGATATTGTCGGAACCGCCTTGTCCGAATATCAGGTCCCTGCCGCCGCCCGACGTGATCACGTCATTGCCGCCATAGGCGCCGCCCTCGATCCGGTCGTTGTAGTCACCTGTGGTGATATTGTCGTCGCCGCCGACGCCATCGATGGAGTAGGACCCGCCCGAGCCGCTGAAGGTGCCGCTTTCCGTGCCACCGGTGAATTGATAATCGTAGTCGCCGGATACGGAAATCGAGAAAGTCTCGTTCGACTGAGAGCCGTCGGCGGACGTAGCCGTTACCACAAGGTCGATGGAACTTTCCGTCTGGCTGTCGAAGAACGCATGATCTGCAACGGTGACATTTCCGTCCGCGTCAATTTCGAACCGGTCGTCGCTGAGCGTGTAGGACACCGCATCGCCGTTCGGATCTGTCGCCAGGGCCGTTATACCGACTTGCGTTCCGGCTCCGTCCGTCTCGTGGATGGTGTTGGTGGCGCTGTTGGTGTCGGTCACCGAACCGACGGAGCCACCGACCAACTGATCAGCAAGTACATCCCCATCTGAAAAGCGGAACGTTTCCACATTAAGCACGGTATCGGTGCCGTCGGGCGAACCGGCACGCAGGTCGGTAATGGTGTAGCTGCCGTCCTGGTTCTGTACGATGTCATACTCGGCGAAAGTACCGGTGTAGATTGCCGTGTCGTTGCCGGCCCCGCCGTCAAGGCTGTCGTCACCGGCTCCTCCAGTGAGCGTATCGTCAGAGCCGGCGCCATAAAGCGCGTCATTGCCGGCGCCGCCGTTCAATTCATTGCCGCCGGACACATAGTAGTCACTGTCCAGCCGGTTGGCGTAGAGGTCACTATCGTTGATCAGCACGTTGTCGAGTGAAATGGATTCGATCGGTTTGCTCGCAAGAAGTGCGGAATCCGCGTTGGACTGGTATTCCGGCGCCAGATAGACCTCGCCGTTGGTGAGCTGGATCACGACGGCTGTAAATGTCCCTGAAGTTCCGTCGGTAAAGGTGACAGTGGCGTCGTAAACCTGCGTCGAATCCAATGCGTAATTCGAACCGTTGATGGTGAAGGTTTCCGCTGTGCCGTTATAGTCGTTGTCAGCCAGAATACCATCGTTGTTCGCGTCGTTCGCGGTCACCTCGACAACCTGGTCATAAAGGGGACTTCCGACCCCTCCGTAGGACCCGAGCAGATTCGAGGCGTTTTCCGAAACACTATTGGATTCATCGCTATCGATGTCGGCCATGGAACCAAGGCGAATGAGCGAATAGCCGGAACCGACGGTTTCGGTTCCGCCCACGGTCGCCTGGCTCTGGTCAGAGGCATAGAGAATATCATCACCGCCGCCGCCATTGAGAACATCCGAGCCGTCGAAACCGTAAAAGACGTCGGTATTGCCGCTGCCGCTGAAAGCATCGTCACCGGACGTTCCGAGATTGATGCCAATAACTTCGGAATAGGTGTTGCCGCCAGAATCCGTGACCTGAACGGTAATATTGCCGCTGTAAGCCGTAGAAGCATCGTGATCACTGATCAGGCTGATTTCCCCGGTAGCGGCATCGATTGCGAATTTGCCCCCCGCATCATCGGTCAGGGCATACGAAAAACTGTCGCCGGCATCGGCGTCGGCGACCGAACTGACGTCGGTCACGATCGTTCCGGCCGAAATCGTTGATGCCGGCATCGACATGGCACTGTTGCCGGTAAAGGTCATGTCGGTCGGGGCTTCATCGAATGCATTTTCGACATTGATCGTGAAGCTTTCGATCGACGAAGACCCGTCGGAAGACGTCGCCTTGACGTAAATCGTCTGCGATGTGTTCGTTTCGTAGTCAAGCTGCGAGTTGTCGGCGACGGTGACGACGCCGCTGTTGGCATCGATCGCAAAGGCGCCACTCGAAACAGGTGCACCAGCCGCGTCGACTAGCGCATAAGTCACGCTGTCCGACACATCCTGGTCAGTTGCCTGTGCCGTTATGCCGACAACTGTGCCGTTTGCCGCATTTTCAGCTACAGAGTTTCCGGACGCATCAGCATCCGTAACACCTGAAACATCGAACTCGTCCACATCGGAAACAGCAATTGTGAAAACCTGCTGGGATGTCGAGCCGTCCGTCGATGTCGCGGTGACCGTGATATCGACGGAGCCTTCGGTCTCCGCGTCGAAGCTGGCACCAGAGGAAACGGTAACGACACCGTTGTTATCAACCGTGAAGCGGCTGTCGTCGACGGAATAGGTGACGGTGTCGGATGTATTGGCATCCTCGGCAAATGCGGTGATACCGACCGTCGAGCCGGCTGCTGCGTCTTCCGCAACAGTATTGGCCGCACTGTCCGAATCCGTGACCGCGCTTATGTCTTGCGCGATCAAGTCGCCCGCAAGAACATCGCCATCGGCAAATCGGAAGTTTTCTACGTCATACACCCGGTCGGTGCCGTCCGGCGAACCGGAACGCAAATCAATAATGGTGAAGGAACCATCCCCATTCTGGGTAATGGAATAGTCTCCCCAATTGCCTGAGTAAACTGCCGTATCGGTGCCGATGCCGCCGTAAATCGTATCGTTTCCGGTTCCGCCTTCAAGCGTGTCGTTGTCGCCTTCCCCCCAGAGACTGTCGTTTCCGGATCCACCGATGATGGTGTCATCACCGCCGCCGCCATAGATGGTATCGTTTCCGGCACCGCCATCCAGCAGATTGGCGTCATTGCTGATCTGGGTGCCCGCTTCATCGTCAATGACGTCATTCCCGCCACCACCATAGACGGTGTCCGCGCCTTCACCGTACGCGATGTAATCGTCTCCGGCGCCACCATAGACCGTATCGTCTCCACTGCCACTGTAGATCGTGCCGCCATCGTCATGGGCGGTGATGGTCTCGCCGCTGTCCGTTCCAGTAATAGTGGTTTCGGCAACTCCGGTATCGGTAAAGGAACCTTGTCCCTGCTCCATCTGATAGACCTCAGCAACGTCTGAGACCGAGATGGCAAAGGTTTCCTGAGTGGTGGATCCGTCAGTAGAGGTTGCTGTCACGGTAAGGTTTATCGTGGGCTCGTCTTCATAATCGAAGCTGGCTCCGGAGGCGACCGTGACGACGCCGTTCTCATCGACGGTAAAGCGGTTGTCCGAGACCGTATAGGTAACCGTGTCGGTGGCATCCGCATCGGTTGCGAGCGCCGTGATGCCGACCTGGGTACCGGCAGCCGCATCTTCGGCGATGGTGTTGTCCGAAGCATCCGTATCGGTCACGGCGGAAACAGCGCTCTCGTTGACGTCCGAGACGGCGACCGTGAAGGTTTCCGAAGACGTCGAGCCGTCCGTGGAGGTCGCAGTGACCGTGACATCGATGGAGGCTTCGGTCTCCGCATCGAAGGAAGCACCCGCAGCCACTGTGACGACGCCGTGGGCGTCCACCGTGAAGCGGGTGTCGTCAACGGAGTAAGACACGGTGTCGGTGACATCGGCATCGGTGGCCAGCGCCGTGATGCCGACCTGGGTGCCGGCAGCCGCATCTTCGGTAATGGTGTTGTCCGAAGCATCCGTATCGGAGACGGCGGAAACGTCATATTCATCGACGTCAGAGACGGCAATCGTGAAGACTTCAGACGAGGTCGAGCCGTCCGTGGAGGTCGCAGTGACCGTGACATCGATGGAGG
>NZ_JBNKYW010000290.1:0-15799 GCF_050301095.1 Roseibium sp. | reverse complement strand
TGAGGGCGGGAAGCGGCAGCCGGGAGAAGAATCGAACGCAGGCTGCGGTGTCGGCAACGAGTTCTTCAAGGAATTCCGCCATTCGGCCGGACCTGTCCCACGGTTTGTCAGAACCGGTTTTGGAGCCGGAATCAGAAGGTTGGTCGCTTTCAAGGTTCATCGGGCCGGTCCTGCGCTTGAGTTTTCGCAATGCGCCGTTATAGATCGGCGACAATACAAGACCAAGTGTCCGGCGGCCTGCCGCCTCAAAACGGGAACATTTAACCCATGCCGCTTTCCGAGACTGCTCTGCCATTCGAAGACATCCGCAATCTGGTCAAGTCGATGCCGGGGCCCGACGAAGAGGCCCTTCAAAAGGTCAAGGAACGCGATGCACAGCTGACGAAGCCGGCCGGTTCCCTGGGACGTCTGGAAGAGATCGCCGAATGGCTGGCTGCCTGGTCCGGCAACGCGCCGCCGAAGATCACCCGGCCGATGGTGGCGATTTTCGCGACGGCGCATGGTGTCGCGGAAGAGGGCGTCTCCGCCTTCCCGAGCGCGGTCAACCGGCAGATGGTGGAAAACTTCGCCGCGGGCGGCGCTGCCATCAACCAGCTTTGCCGTACTTATGACATCGGTCTGAAGGTGTTCGATCTCGCCGTTGACATGCCGACCCCGAGCATCACCCGGGAAGACGCCCTGGATGAAGCCAACTGTGCAGCGACCATGGCCTATGGCATGGAAGCTCTCGCTGGTGGTATCGACCTTATCTGTCTCGGCGAAATGGGCATCGGCAACACCACGGTCGCGGCCGCCGTCATCAATGGTCTTTTCGGCGGCAGGGCCGAGGACTGGATCGGACGCGGCACCGGCGTCGACGACGAAGGTCTTGCCCGCAAGCGGGAAGCGGTGGAAAAAGCCGTGACGCGCTTGAACGGAACGAAGGATCCGCTGGAGGTCCTGCGCCGGATCGGTGGCCGTGAAATCGCCGCCATGGCAGGCTTGATCATCGCGGCCCGGCTGCAGCGCGTGCCGGTCATCGTTGACGGTTTCGTCACTACGGCCGCCGCGGCGGTTGTCTATGCGATGGACCCGGCAGGTCTCGACCACTGCCTCTTTGCCCATGTGTCGGCGGAACAGGCCCACAGGAAGGTGCTGGACCACATGGGCAAGGAAGCCCTGTTCGACTTCGGCATGCGGCTCGGCGAAGGTTCCGGCGCCGCGCTTGCCGCAGGCGTTGCCAAGGCAGCCGCCGAAATGCATTCCGGCATGGCCACCTTCGCCGATGCAGGCGTCGCGGAAAAGTCCGAGTGATCTGAAGGACATCGGCCTGGCGTCCGCACCGTCAGGCCCTCACGCGGAGTTTGATTTTCGGCGGTGATCGTCCGGGGTGTTCTTTGACGGGTCTACCCAGACCACATCCGGCGCATAGTTCATCACGCGCGCCCGCGGCAGCGAAACGATGACCTCGGTGCCTTCGCCCGGTTTCGACTTCAGGGAAAAGTCGCCGTCATGCATGTTGATCAGCGCCTGGACGATGGAAAGGCCGAGGCCGGTTCCAGGCTCCGCCGTCTTGATGGCGTGAGAGCCTTGCCCGAAGGCCTCCAGCACTGTCGGGATCTCGTCTTCCGGAATGCCGGGACCGTTGTCCTTGATGGACACATATTGCCCGCCGTCGGAGGTCGGCCCGACCTTGACCAGAACCTCACCACCGACCGGTGTGAATTTCACCGCATTTGACAGAAGGTTAAGTACCACCTGGCGAATGGCGCGCTCATCCGCCCAGACCTTCGGCAGGCCCGGTTCAAGCGTGTGAAAGAGCGAAATGGATTTCGCCTTGGAGCGCACCTTCATCATGGTTCCGCACTCCTCGACGACATCGTCCAGGAACAGCGGTTCTTCATGCAGTTCATGCCGCCCGGCCTCGATACGGGAGAGGTCCAGGATCTCATTGATCAGGTTGAGCAGGTGCTGGCCGGACCCGTGAATGTCCTCCGCATAGGAGCGGTAATTCTTGTTGTGCATCTTGCCGAGCACTTCATCCTTCATGATTTCGGAAAACCCGAGGATGGCGTTCAAGGGCGTACGCAGCTCGTGGCTCATGGTGGCCAGGAAACGCGACTTGGCGGTGTTGGCGGCTTCCGCGCGCCGCCGCGCCTCGTCGGAAAGCGCATTCGCCGTTTCCAGTTCGACGATCAGGTGATCCTTGTCGGCCCGGTATTCCAGCATGGTGTTGGCATTCTTCAGAAGCTGGTTGCCGAGAATGAAGAAGAAACCCTGGGCGCCGATCGCCATGGCGGCGAGCGTGTAGTGGATCGGGTCGACATTCCGCAGGAAACTGCCCGTCACCACAAGCGTCATCGGCAAGGTGCTGGCCAATAGGCATTTGGGCAGTGTGGCCGATTGCATCGTGTTCATGGCAACCACGATCAGCAGCGTCGCGAAGTGGAAAATGACGAAACCGTCGCTTGCTTCCGGCGCCCTGGGCAACAGGAAGAATCCGGCCCAACTGCAGCCGTAAAGCAGGTCGCCAACCGCGAAACGCCGCCGCCAGTAGATCCTGGCTTTCTGGTCGGACGGCGCCTTCTCATAGGAATGGCTGGTCACAACCATCAGGAAGTGGGTGCACAGGATCACGGCAAACCAGGCGCCGATATACAGCGGACTGACCCAGAGAATCGAAATCGCCGCAACAATCAGCGCCAGCAGTGGCACCGCGTAGGCGGCATTGATGCGGGTGTCGGCAAAAAGATGCTGCCGTTCCAGGTCGAACGTCGTGTGATTGTTTTCCGGCGCACCGAGACGGCTGCGCACGTTTTTCATCGTGCGCGCCATCTCCCGTCGCCGCATGGCCCGGTCTTCGTTGATCGAGAGCTTGTCTTCGCCGTTTTCTGACGCGAGGGATCCCATTTGCCGCCCGAAGGGTAATGTTTTCGTTATTGTGATACTGCGTGTTTTTTCACTCTGACTCACTATTCCTTAAGATCGTCCTCAGGATCTTGGTAAGGGAAGGGTTAACCGACTGTGTCAAGCTGCAACTCGTTGTCGGGTAAGGGGTATCCGGAAGAGCTCGAAACGCTGGCCAAGCACATTCGTGCCTGCCGGACCTGCGTTGAAAAACCCGAGAAAACGCCGCTGCCGCATGCGCCGCGGCCGGTTCTTCAGGTCTCCGGCAAGGCCCGGCTGTGCGTGTGCGGTCAGGCCCCCGGAACGAGGGTCCACCAGAGCGGGCGGCCCTTCACCGATCCGTCCGGCGATCGCCTTCGAAACTGGATGGGGATCGGCGAGGACATCTTCTACGACCCTGAACGCCTTGCCATCGTGCCCATGGGGTTCTGTTTTCCCGGACTCGATGCGAAAGGTGGAGATTTGCCGCCGCGTCCGGAATGCCGGAAGGCGTGGCACGACAGGCTGTTCGCGGCCATGCCGCAGATCGAACTGATCCTGGTGATCGGGCAATACGCACAGGCCTATCACCTCGGCAAGGCCCGCAAGCAAAGCCTGACGGAAACGGTAGCCCAATGGCGGAGCTATTTCGAAGAAGCAAGGCCTGCCGGAAGCCCTGTGGTGTTGCCGCTGCCGCATCCCTCCTGGCGCAACAACGCCTGGATCAGAAAGAACCCCTGGTTCGAAACGGACCTGCTGCCGGTGCTCAAAAGGGAAGTTGCCCGCCTGACCTGATGCCGCAGCCGATCCTTTGGGTCAGTCTTCGAATAAAATTCTCAAATCCGAGCGAATTGACAAGCTTGAGGAAAAGCCGTTACCAGTTTCCAGGGTCTGTGAAAATCATTTCCCAAGACCATGCTCAAGTGAGCGTTCTCTGCGTTCGCTGCCATTTTCCGGGTTTCTGCTTATGATCGATCGTATCGACCGCCGCATCCTGTCCATTCTGCAAGAGGACTGCACCGTACCGGTGGCCGAGATCGGCCGAAGGGTAGGGCTGTCGACCACGCCGTGCTGGCGCCGAATCCAGAAGATGGAGGAAGACGGCGTGATCACCGGGCGGGTCGCGCTGCTCAACCCGACAAAGGTGAATGCCAAGGTGACGGCTTTCGTTGCCATCACCACCAGTCAGCATTCGGAGGACTGGTTGAAAAAATTCGCTTCCGTGATCCAGGAATTTCCGGAAGTCGTCGAATTCTACCGAATGGCCGGCCAGGTCGACTATCTGCTGCGTGTCGCCGTGCCGGACATCGATGCCTATGACGCCTTCTACAAGAAGCTGATCTCGAAGATCGAGATTTCCGATGTCTCGACGACCTTCGCCATGGAGCAGATCAAGAACACGACGGCGTTGCCGCTGGCCTATGTGGCGGCGGAAAAGTCGAAATCGGAATAAAATGCGCAGGCTGGTGGGTGGGTCTCGATTGAAGCGAAGCGAGGAAAGGTTGCAGGAGCTTATCCAGTTGGCCAATGCCTCGGAAACACGGCCTGGCAATGCGGCTAGGTGTTGGGGATCGGATGCCGCGCCATGAAACGCGCTATCTCAGCATCGGACACCTTCCTGCCTGTAAAGATCTCCGCATAGTAAGGCATGCGTTTCAGGCGTGGTTCCAGCGGTTCCTGCGGACCGTCCTTGATCATCGAGATGTAGCCGATCTGGGATAGGTAAATTGTGTTGGCCCGGATGCTGGCATAGGTGGTCTCGTAACCGAAGCGCACAAACAGTGCCTGAAGCGCGTCTACCCGGATCCTGTCGGCTTCTTCCAATAGTTTCGCAAGCGCCGCATCTGCGTGAGCCCAGCTCCTGACCGCGAATTCCAGCCGGGAGTCGAAGAGCTCGGCCTGGAGCCAAAGATCGAAGATGTTCAGAACCGCTTCGGTAATGGTCTCCGCATAGTCTTCCGTGCGCCGGATCAGATTGCCCGTATTCTTGGACTGCCAGAGGGTGGTCAGGGCATCCAGGAGATCTTCGCGGTCGGAGAAATGGCCATAAAAACTTGTCCGAGACAGGCCGAGCCGTTCGGCAAGCGGCATCACCTTGACGGCATCGATGCCACTTTCGACAAGCGCCTGGTAGGCCGCTTCGATCCAGATTTCACGTGTGCCGCGCCATCCGGTTGTCTTTTCGATCAAGGGCTCGTTCATATCCCGTCCGATAACAGCGGCAGGCTGGCACTGCAATTAAAATTGACACAAGTGTTCTTAAAAGCGACATGAATGTCGCTTTTGTTTCTTTTCAAGTAGGCCAACCTGAAACTAGTCTTTCCCGAGGCCTGGTCTCCGGGCCCGGTTGAACGCCTTGTCGAGGGAAGCGCATGTCGAAGGATCCGCTGCTGCAGCCGTATCAGCTCAAGCATCTGACACTGAAAAACCGGATCATGATCACGTCGCATGAACCGGCCTATCCGGAAGACGGCATGCCCAAGGACCGCTACAGGGCCTATCACGAGGCGCGCGCGAAAGCCGGTGTCGCACTGACCATGACGGCGGGATCTGCCGCGGTTTCCCGCAACTCGCCGCCGGTCTTCAACAACATCCTGGCCTACAAGGACGAGGTCGTGCCCTGGGTCAGGCGGCTGACCGATGCCTGCCACGATCACGGCTGCGCTGTCATGATCCAGCTGACGCACCTTGGCCGCCGAACGCACTGGAACAAGGGCGACTGGCTTCCGGCAGTGTCGTCCAGCCATGAGCGCGAACCGGCGCATAGGGCTTTCCCGAAGAAGATCGAAGACTGGGACATCGCCCGTATCATTTCCGATTATGCGGATGCCGCCGAGCGCATGAAGGCAGGCGGCATGGACGGCATTGAGCTGGAAGCCTACGGCCATCTGATGGATCAGTTCTGGTCGCCAGCCACAAACACGCTGGATGGGCCTTACGGCGGATCGCTTGAGAACCGGATGCGTTTCTCGCTGGAAGTGATTGACGCGATCCGCAAGCGGGTCGGAGATGGCTTCATTCTCGGCATTCGTTTCACGGCGGACGAGGATATGGAGGGCGGGATTACCGCGGAGGAGGGGCTGCAGATTGCCCGCAGGCTGAAGGCGACCGGCCAGATCGATTTCCTGAACGTGATCCGCGGACACATCGATACCGATCCGGGACTGACCGACGTCATTCCGGTGCAGGGCATGCGCAATGCGCCACATCTCGATTTTGCAGGAAGAATCCGCAAGGAGATAGGCCTGCCGACCTTCCATGCCGCCAAGATCCCGGATGTGGCAACCGCGCGACATGCGATCGCCGAGGGGCTTCTGGATATGGTCGGTATGACACGGGCGCATATGGCCGATCCGCAGATCGTGAAGAAGATCTCCGAGAAACGCGAGGACGACATTCGCCCGTGCGTTGGAGCAACCTATTGCCTCGACAGGATCTACCAGGCTGGCGACGCGCTCTGCATCCACAACGCAGCGACCGGGCGCGAGCAAACCATGCCGCATGACATTCCGCCGGCACAGGTGAAGAAGAAGGTTGTGATCGTCGGCGCGGGCCCGGCCGGCATGGAAGCCGCCCGTGTCGCCGCGGAACGCGGGCATGATGTGACCGTTTTCGAGGCCGCGCCGGATGCCGGCGGTCAGATCCGACTCACCGCACAATCCGAACGGCGGCGGGAAATGATCTCGATCATCGAGTGGCGCATGGATCAGTGCCTGAAGCGCGATGTCCGCTTCCGGTTCAATACCTTTGCAGAGGCCGGTGACGTTTCAGCCGAGAACCCGGACACCGTGATCATTGCTACCGGTGGCCTGCCGCACACGGAGGTCTTGAAGGAAGGTAACGATCTGGTTGTATCCTCCTGGGACATCATTGCGGGCGACGTCAAGCCGGGCAAGCGCGTGCTCGTCTATGACGATGCGGGCGATCATGCTGCCCTTCAGGCCGCAGAAATCATCGCGAAATCCGGAGCTCATGTGGAGATCATGACGCCCGACCGGTCCTTCGCGCCTGATGTCATGGCGATGAACCTTGTGCCCTATATGCGCTCCCTTCAGGACAAGGACGTTCGGTTCACCGTCACCTTCCGGCTGAGGGCTGCCAGGAGATCCGGAAACATGATCACGGCTGTGATCGGGACCGACTACTCCCGGCACACGGAAGAGCGCGAGTTCGACCAGATCGTTGTCAATCACGGCACCGTCCCGATGGACGAACTCTATTTCGAACTCAAGCCGCAGTCCAGGAACCTCGGGGCAGTCAACCAGGAGGCCCTGATTTTCGGACGGGCACAACCGCTCGATGCCAATCCGGCGGGTAGCTTTGCGCTCTACAGGATCGGCGATGCTGTTGCCGCGCGGAACACCCATGCCGCCATCTACGACGCGCTTCGGCTGGTGAAAGACATCTGAGCGCACCGGCCCGCACGCACAAAAATTGTGCTCTGTCTTACTTGAGTAAGCGCATGCCGTTTTTCGGCAACGGCGAGGCTGTGAGCTGAGCCTAATTTTCGGACTTGAGAAGTGCCGAAAGACTCGGCTGAAAAGGATGTGTCACCATGCGCAGCGATGCTGATGTTCTCTCCTTGTTGATGGGCCGGCGGGCCGGATATTCCCTGCCGCAGGCCTTTTATTCCGACGCGGATGTTTTTCAGGCGGACATGAAGAACATCTGGCACAAGGAATGGATCTTTGCGGTTCCTTCCGCCGAACTCCCGAAGTCCGGCAATTACGTTACGCTGCAGATCGGCGCCTATTCCGTTATCGTCGTGCGCGGTGCGGATGGCGTAATCCGCGCCTTTCACAATGCCTGCCGCCATCGGGGCAGCCGCATCTGTTCGGCCGCCAAGGGCTCTTCGCCGAAACTGGTCTGTCCCTATCACCAGTGGACCTACGAGCTTGACGGAACCCTGCTTTGGGCCCGGGAAATGGGGGCGGACTTCAAGCCCGCCGATCATGGCCTGAAGACGGTTCACTGCGTGGACGTTTCCGGCATGGTCTTCATCTGCCTGGCGGATGCCGCGCCGGACACCACCGATCTGCGCAAGCAGGCCGCCCGCTATCTCGGCCCGCACGACCTGGCCAATCTGAAGGTGGCCCACCAGTCGACCATAATCGAAAAGGCCAACTGGAAACTGGTACTTGAGAACAACCGCGAATGTTATCACTGCTCCGGGTCTCATCCATCGCTCTGCCGCACGTTCCCTGACGATCCGAACATGGTCGGCGGCGACGATTCCTCGTCGTCCAACGCGGGCAAAGCCCATGTGGACCGCTGTGAGGCGGCCGGACTGCCGTCGAAATACCTGATCGATCCGTGCGAGCAATGGCGCTTCGTGCGCATTCCTTTCCTGGGCGATGCGGTCAGCTACACGATGGACGGCAAGGCGGCCGTTTCGAAGCGGATCGGCACGGTGCCGTTCGACAATGCCGGCTCCTGCCTTTTCTTCCATTATCCGAACACCTGGAACCACTTTTTGTCGGATCAGGTGCTGACTTTCCGTGTCCTGCCCAAGGGGCCGCAGGAAACCGAGGTCACCACCACCTGGCTGGTTCACAAGGACGCCGTGGAAGGTGTCGATTACGACCTGCAGCGCCTGAGCGAAGTGTGGATCCGCACCAACGACGAAGACCGCCGGATCGTGGAGGAGAACCAGATCGGCATCAATTCGCCCGCCTATGAGCCGGGCCCCTATTCGCCGGTACAGGAGAGCGGTGTCATTCAGTTCATCGACTGGTATGCGCGGACCATGGAACAGAGCCTTGTCGGCCGGTTCCGCGTGGCGGCGGAGTAGACATATGATCCCGATGCCAGGGCGCGATACGCCCATTTGGTCCGATGCGGAAATTCTGGAATGCGTCAGCGTTCTGCCGGAAGCTCCGCATGTGAAAACCTTCACCTTCCGTCCGCCTTCCGGCGCGACCTTCGTCTACAGGGCAGGGCAGTTCATCACGCTCGATCTGCCCGTGCCCGGCGGTAACGTCCAGCGCACCTATACGATCTCCTCGTCACCGGTCACGAACGCCTATGTCACCGTGACGGTCAAGGCGCAGGAAGGCAGTGTCGGCTCGCGCTGGATGGTCGAGCATCTTGTGCCCGGCATGCAGATCAAGGCCTATGGCCCTGCCGGCCTGTTTCATCTGCCGCCAAGCCCGGACGGCAAATACCTGTTCATCTCTGCCGGCTCCGGCGTTACGCCGATGATGTCCATGGCAACGACGCTGTTCGAGCGTGGTGAAGACCCGGATATCTGTTTCATCCAGTGTGCCAACCGGCCGGCCGATCTGATCTTCCGCAAGCGGCTGGAATATATGGCGAGCCGGGTCAACGGCCTGCAATTGCATTTCGTTGTCAGCAGGAACGATCCTTACGAGGTCTGGACCGGCTATCGCGGTCGTTTCAATCAACTGATGCTCGGCCTCATGTGCAACGACTACCTGGACAGGGAGGTCTATTGCTGCGGTCCCGAAGGTTTCATGGAATCCGTACGCGAGATCCTGAATGCCCTCGGCTTTGATATGGAGCGGTATTATCAGGAAAGCTTCCAGGCGCCGGCGGAAACCAAGGCGGAACTGACCGAATTCGACGACGTCGTGCCGCAGGAGAACGTCCAGGCGCAGATCGTCTTTGCCGGGTCGAAAGTGTCTTCCTGGTGTTCGGAAACCGACACGGTTCTGGCGGTTGCCAAGGACGCGGGGCTCAACATACCTTCCGGCTGTACCTTCGGCGTTTGCGGTACCTGCAAGGTCAAGAAGTTATCCGGCGATGTGCATATGGTTCATTCCGGCGGCATCAGCGAGGAGGATGTCGAGGCGGGATACATCCTGGCCTGCTGTTCCAACCCGATCGGTACAGTTGAAGTGGACGTTTAGCGACGAAGAGATCTTCAAATATTCAAAAGTTGATATGTGTCATTGGCTCACACGCAAATGGCGCGTATTGTTCTCCTGAAAGTTACCGGGAGGACGCGGAATGATTGGAAGTTTGAGGAAGACCGCTTCGGCAGCGATTGTGTGCGCCGGAATGTTGTCGGGCACCGGTGTTGCACCGGCGGCCGAGGTCATGCCCGATGGCGTTGTCGCCTATCAGGTGGAGGCGGCCTTCGAGGATGTCCGGTTTGATCTGGAAAACGCAATCGTCAACCGCGGCCTGGTGATTGATTACGTCTCCCACATAGGCGACATGCTGGCCCGGACTTCGGAAGACGTTGGCGGCAAAAAGCAAATATTCGTCAACGCGCAGGCCATGCTGTTCTGCTCTGCAAACCTCTCGCGCAAGGTGATGGAAGCCGGGCCCGGCAACATCGCTTTCTGTCCATATTCGCTATTTGTCTATGAAACGCCGGACAGCACCGGCCACGTCACCGTGGGCTATCGCATGCTGCCCGAGACCGGAAACGAAGCCTCCATTGCGGCAATTGCAGAGGTCAATGGGCTTCTGGACGAGTTAGCCCGGGAGGCCTCCGGACAATAACGGAAGTCCTCAGCCGTCTTGGTTCAGGCCCAGCCGGGTCAGGACCTTTTCGGACGTGAGTTCCCTTAAGGCGGCCTTGCCGACTTTGCGGGCGGTTTTGTCATCCGCTTCGCTGAGTTCGAACGCAAGCGCCAGGGCAGGGGGATGCAGGCTGGCGGACCGCTTGCCGATCTGCCTGAGGGCCCAATGCACGGCTTTCCAGACAAAATTGCGGCTGTCCCGGGCATGGATGCGGATCAGCTCCATGTGAGACAGGAATTCGGCGTCAGCCGCCTTCTTGGCATGAACGGCCCGCCAGGCGATCAGGGCAAATCCCGCGCGCCGGACGAATTCCCGATCATCGGCCGCGAACCTTGGGGCGAGGGCGTCCGAACCTGCCTGCCGGGCCAGAACGTTGGTGAGTTGGTCGCACAGGTCCCAGGATTGAATGTCCGAAAGCCATACCATGGCCCGTTCGGGCGGCAGGGCCTTGGGCGGGGTGATCAGGATGGCAAGCAGCCGGGCCTCATGAAAACCGGTGTCCCAAAGCGCGATTGCCAGTTCGGGAGACTTGCCGATCCGCTTCGCGAAAGGGCGCAGAATCGACAAGGGGACGCCGAACGCCTGCGATGCGTCGATCCCGAACCGCGCCAAGCCGGCGCGGTTCTCTTCGGAACCGGCGGACCGCAATTCGGACAGGATTGCCTCGGGCGTCCAGTCTTGATGTTCGGTCGCCGCCGTCATGTTCCGGTTACTTCTTGTCGGCGTTTTCCAGGCGGGCGATGAGGCTGGAAGTGTCCCAGCGCTTGCCGCCCATGGCCTGGACTTCGGCGTAGAACTGATCGACAAGCGCCGTCACCGGCAGCCGGGCGCCGGTATCGTTGGCCGTCTTCAGGCAGATGCCGAGGTCCTTGCGCATCCAGTCGACGGCAAAACCATAGTCGAACTTGCCGTCGCGCATGGTCTCCCAGCGGTTTTCCATCTGCCACGACTGGGCGGCGCCGCCTCTGATCGCCGAGATGACTTTTTCGACGTCGAGATCGGCTTTCTTCGCAAAATGAATGGCCTCTGAAAGGCCCTGAACCAGCCCGGCGATGCAGATCTGGTTGACCATCTTGGTCAGCTGACCCGCGCCGCTTTCTCCCATCAGGCCGGCGAATTTGGCGAAACACTCGATAACCGGCTTGGCCTTGTCGAAAACATCCTGGTCGCCACCGCACATGACGGTCAGGGCGCCATTTTCCGCGCCGGCCTGGCCACCGGAAACCGGTGCATCAATGAAGCCACAGCCCTTTGCCTTGGCAGCTTCATGGAGCTCGCGGGCAACTTCTGCGGAGGCCGTGGTGTTGTCGACGAAGATTGCGCCTTCCTTCAAGCCGTGGAAGGCACCGTCCGGCCCTGTGGTGACGGAACGCAGGTCGTCATCATTGCCGACACAGGAGAAAACAAAATCGCAGCCCTCGGCTGCTTCCTTCGGTGTCCCGGCGAATTTTCCGCCATATTCAGCGGCCCATTTTTCCGCCTTTGCCGTGGTGCGGTTGTAGACCGTGACGTCATGGCCGCCCCTGGTTTTCAGGTAGCCCGCCATCGGATATCCCATGACGCCCAAACCGATGAATGCAACCTTTGCCATGAAGACGCTCCTTATCGCGTGCAAAGGCCCGGTGGTGAGCCGGGCCCTCAATCAAACTTGTTCATCATGGTTTTAAGGCATTTGTCGCGCGCTGTCAGCTTGCTTGCGTCTCAGGGCCAGTACGGACGGCGCCCCCAAAGACGAGCATGCCGTTCCCGCTTCGCACTCATTTCGTCAAGATGGCACTGCGTACGCGGATCGACGCGACTGGAAGGGGAGAACCGGGTTGCCTCGAAGAAGTTCCGTGCGTAAATATTCAACATGGTCTAACACTCCATTTCTCGGTGACTGTTCACAAAGTGGCTATTAGAGGCGGTGAAGGCCAGTCAGGAAGAATTTAGACATGTAAGGTGAAATTACATATGGATTGGCGCTCTCTTCCTTCACTCAACAGCCTGAGAACATTTGCCGCGGTTGCTGAAAAGAAAAGCCTGTCCGGAGCAGGCCGTGCGCTGAACGTGACACATGCTGCCGTTAGCCAGCAGGTCAGAAGCCTGGAGTCCGTGCTGGGCTTGCAACTCGTGGTGCGGGAAGGGCGGGGCGTCGCGCTGACACCGGAAGGAGATCTGCTTTATTCCGGTTTGAGTGAAGGTTTCGGCAAGATACAGGAGACGGTCGAGGCTCTTACTCGCGAGGATTCAGCCCGGCCGCTCAACATCACCACGACGCCGTCCTTTGCCGTCAGTTGGCTGATGCCCAGGATCAACGACTTCCGGCTGAACCACCCCGGCATCGAGCTGATGCTCAATCCGACCTCGGAAGTCGTGGAAATGACCCCCGGCGGCGTCGATCTGGCGATCAGATACGGAAATGGCGATTGGCCAGGCCTTGAGGCCGAGCTGCTTTTGTCCTCCAAATTTGTTGTTGTCGGCGCGAGTTGCCTGATCGGTGATATCGAGATTACCAGACCGGAAGATCTGCTGCAGTTTCACTGGCTGCAGGAACTGGGCTCCAACGAATTGACGCTCTGGATGGAGCGTCAGGGCGTTGTGCCCAAGAGCCGGATGAACATCACCCATCTGCCGGGCTATATGGTGCTGGAGGGTTTGCGGCGAGGCGAAGGCATATCGGCTACGGCCCGGGTGTTCGTTGAGCCTGATATTGCGGCCGGCAACCTCAAGCTCCTGTTCGAGGACGAAGTCTATCCCGGCACCGGATATCATCTGGTGACACGGCCCGGCGTCAAACGACCGCCGCTCAAGGCTTTTCTAAGCTGGTTGCGCAAGATGCGCGCGGAACAGGACGGATCCCGGCCAGGTCAGATCGCCGACAGGGCCTGATCGAAGTCGGCGATCAGGTCGTCGGCATGTTCGATGCCGATCGACAGGCGCAGCAGGTTTTCCGGAATGCCCGATCCTTCGCCCTCGATGGTGTAGCGATGTTCCACAAGGCTTTCCGTGCCACCGAGGGACGTTGCCCGCTGGAACAGGTCGAGCGCCCCTGTCACCTTCAGTGCTTCGGGTTTCCCGCCCTTGACCAGGACCGACATCAGCGATCCGAAACCGCCCTTCATCTGCGACTTCGCGATATCGTGATGCGGATGGCCGGCAACGCCTGGATAGAGAACAGTTTCGATCTTCGGGTGACGTTCAAAATAGTCCGACAAGATGGCGGCGTTCTGGTTCATGCGCCCGACACGCAGGGAAAGCGTCCTGAGGCCGCGAAGAAGAAGCCAGGTTTCGAAAGACCCGAGCACGGCCCCGGCCAGCTTTCGCTCTTCCTTGATAAAGGTCCATGCCTCGCTCGCCGCGTCCCTTGTGGTCACAACACCTCCCAGCAGATCGGAATGTCCGTTGAGAGCCTTGGTGGCCGAATGCATGACCAGATCCGCCCCGAGGGAGAGCGGCTTCAGGATGAGCGGTGTCGCGGCCGTAGCGTCTACAGCCAGCAGCGCTCCGGTCTGCCTGCAGTGCGCGGAGATCTTCAGGATGTCCGCAACCTTGAGATAGGGGTTGCTCGGCACCTCGAGCCAGACGAGATCCGGACGGGTAACGGAGAACTCATCCAGAAAGGCCTCGAGATCGCAGGCATCGGCTTCCACAAGCGCGATGTTGTTGCGGGCGCAGAATTTCCGAAGGAACAGCGTCGTGCCCCAGTAGATACCCGACTGGGCCAGCAGCGTGCCGCCGGGCCGCACGATCCGCGCGACCGCGGCCACCGCCGCCATGCCGGAGGCAAACAGGCGGCTTTCCTCACCACCTTCCAGAGCGGCGATCAGGCCTTCCGTCTTGTGATAGAGGTCGTTGTCGTCCCGGCTGTAGATGTGACCCGGTTTGATCAGTTCGTAGGCCTCGTCGCGCACGAATGTCGTCGCCGTCTGAATGGGCGGAGACACGGCCCCGGTCGCCGGATCATGACCGCCGCCGCCATGGGCCAGAAGGCTGTCGATATGAAGGCCGGGGGCAACAGAGGGTGTTTTCGGCATGAAGGATCATCCGTTCAAGGAAACGCGGTGAAAGGGGTGAAACGGGGACTTGTCACCGTTTCAGATGGCGGGTGAGGCGGAGCTCGATCTTGTCCCAGATGCGGCGAAGCATCTCGACCAGAAACAGGTAAATCACCGCCGCCCAAATATAAGCCTGGAAGTCGTAAGACCGCGAATAGGCACGTCTTGTTTCGCCAAACAAGTCGAACACCGTGACAATCGCAGCGATCGCCGAACCTTTCAGCATGAGAATAATCTCATTGCCATAGGGGCGAAGGGCAACAATCAGGGCTTGAGGCAGGATGACCTTCAGGAAGGTCACCGGTTTGGTCAAGCCAAGCGCTGCAGCACCTTCCCATTGGCCCTTGGAGACGTTCTGAATCGCGCCACGCAGGATCTCAGCCTGGTAAGCCGATGTATTAAGCGAAAACGCGAAAATGACACAGAACCAAGCTTCCCGGAAAAAGTCCCAGAGACCGATTGCCTGCAATTGCGGTTGGAATGTGCCTGCACCGTAATAGACGAGAAATGTCTGCGCCAGAAGCGGTGTGCCCCGGAAGAAATAGACGTACCCGTAGGCGGGTTTGGATAGAAACCACCAGTTGGAAGCACGGGCAGCAGCGATCGGAACACTCAACAATGCACCGATCAGGAGAGACAGCCCGACAATCTGAAGTGTAACGAAAAACCCGCTCAAATATTCCGGCCAGTATTTCAAGACAAACGGGCTGGCAATATTGAGCGCCAAATAATAGAGCAACGAGCAGCCAGAGACGATCCACATGGCCATGAGAAAATGCCCGAGTATACGGGTTTTTGACCAAGGGCGCGGCGGGGCAGGGGGGCGTTTCAGGCCGGTTGCGGGATTGGCTGCAATCATCGTGCTGTATCTCCCCGTTTGCTCCAGCGTTCGATCCGCACAAGTCCGGTCGAAGAGATCATCGCGAGTACGAGATACAGCAGGCAGGCAACTCCAAAGAACAGGAAGGGTTCCTTGGTCACACGTGCAGCTATGCCGGATTGGCGCATGATGTCAGACAGCCCAACCACTGAAACCAGGGATGTGTCCTTTAACAGCACCAGCCAGCTGTTTCCGAGCGCAGGCAGAGCGAGGCGGATCAGCTGTGGCAAGACGACGAAGCGCAGTGTTTTGCCTTTTGAAAGGCCGAGTGCATAGCCGCCTTCATATTGTCCCTGCGGAATACCGCGGAAAGCTGAGAGAAAGGCTTCGGAGGCATAGGACGAGAACACGAAAGAAAGCGCTATGACACCAGCCACGAAGGAATTGACTTCGAAATAGATATCGAAGCCGATCAGTTTTAGCAGTACCTGGATCGCGATCTGCAGACCGAAATAGACCAGAAACAGTGTCAGCAGTTCCGGAAGTCCCCGGAACAATGTCGTGTAAATATTGGCTGCAAGCCTGA
>NZ_JBNKYW010000289.1:0-17646 GCF_050301095.1 Roseibium sp. | reverse complement strand
GGATCGGCTGGTAGTAGGGTTCGAAGCCCGCTCCACCCTTTGCAATCGCACGCCGGACGCGTCCCCTGGCGCTGCGCCCTTCCAGCACGGCCCTGTTGACCCGTTGATAAACGAGGAAAGCGGCGAAGAGGCCGAAAAGGCCGAAAAGACCGAGCAAGGGCAGGGTCTGCCAAAAAACCTGCTCAATCGGGATCATCGTCAGGTAGCACAGCCGCAGATCCCCGGGACCGCAGGCGCGTCCGTAGGTATCTCCGAAAACGGGTCCCCAGTTCTCGCGGTATTTCTCCAGGAGATTGGCGTCGCCGTTGAAGTGATGCAGCACGGCGTACGGTGACTGAGTGGAAGCAGCAAAAAACTGCGACGCACGCGCCTCCTGGAGGCCACCAGTCGTTGCAAAGGAAAGTCCGTAACGGCCTTTCTTGATGATTGAGACTTGGTCGATGGAATCGACAGCATCAAATGGAACGCGATACCATCCCTCTCTTTCATCTCGGAACAGGCCCACGTTCAACGGGGGGCCAAAGTCATAGGGTTCCTGCAACCGGCCGAAACTGGTCGAGCAGGAGGTCTTCGTGCCACCGTCAGGGAAAAACCAGACGTTGATGATTTGCCTGTCGTTGTAGATGAGCGTGGTCAGTCGACGTAGATGGTCGCTGCTGCAGTCCGTCTCGGTTATGGCTTCCAGATCGTCATAGAAAGTTCGGCTTCGTTGGACATATCCAAGCCAGACGTTCAGGTGTGCCGATGTCTTGGAATCCAGGACCCGTCTGGTTTCCAGTGCCACGCCCGCCCAGGCAACAAAGAGCATGACGAGAACTGTAGAGAGACCCGCCACCACCCCTTTCAACGTTGCCTTGTTTGAGGAAAATTTGTTCCGTCGACCCATACGCCCGCCATTCGAATTTCTCGCAGAATGACGCAGCGACATTAAGGGGGCGTCAATTGACATTATTAACAGATACTTGCCGCAGTCCTTCCGCCGGTGGCGTTTCGGGCAATGGGGGGACGGAAAGTCGCTCAAACGAACCGTTGAAGCCGTCTGCTGAAAGAACGTCAGTACCGGTTCCTGCCAAAGTTGGGACTGAAACATGAGAAAAGAGGCAGTTTTCCACTGACTTGCAGGCGTGGACTGTCGTACTCTCCTGACAGAAGGCTGTCAGGAGCGGTCTGCTATGGAACGGTCATCACATCGCCATAGGAGACTTTCATGACTTTCGTTCCCGACAACTTCAACGTCTGGATGGAGATCCCGGTAACCGATCTGGACAAGGCAGTGAATTTTTACAACGAGGTTTTCAAAACGGAGCTTTCACGTGTCACCGACATGGGGCCGAACGAATTTGCCATGTTCCCGGCCAAGAACAGCGGCGTTGCCGGGCATCTTTATCCCGGTACGCCTGCAGCAAGGGGAACGGGCCCGACCATTCATCTGGTCTGTCCGGACACGCTTGAGGAAACAATGGAGCGTTTTGCGAAGGCGGGAGGTGAAATCATCTCCGATCCGATCGCCATTCCGGCCGGCCGTTTCGCTTACGCCATCGATCCTGACGGCAATTCCATCGGCCTGTTTGCCGCCTGAGGAGCAAGCCGCATGAGACGTGCCGACCGTCTGTTTCAGATCGTGCAGTATCTGCGCGGCGGCCGGCTCGTGCGGGCACGTCAGCTGTCCGAATGGCTGGAGGTCTCCGAACGCACCATCTACCGCGATGTGGCCGACCTGCAGGCCTCCGGCGTTCCTATCGAAGGGGCAGCAGGGGTCGGCTACATCATGCGCGATGGCTACGAGCTGCCACCCCTCATGTTCACCCGTGATGAAATCGTTGCCCTTCTGGCCGGCGCGCGCCTGATCCGGGCCTGGGGCGGCGCCGCGATGGCGCGTGCCGCCGAAGAGGCGATGGTCAAGATCGACGCGGTCATTCCGGAAAAGATGCGGGTGCGGCAGGACGAGGTCGAAATCCACGCC
This sequence comes from Roseibium sp., assembly GCF_050301095.1. Classification (GTDB taxonomy): domain Bacteria; phylum Pseudomonadota; class Alphaproteobacteria; order Rhizobiales; family Stappiaceae; genus Roseibium. The sequence goes on along the minus strand of NZ_JBNKYW010000289.1, from coordinate 15,683 downwards.
TTTGCGCCGGAAATGACCCCGCAGGTGCGCTCATATATTGACTTTCTCGAGGCCGCGGCCGATGGGCGCAAACGCCTGTCCATCGCCTATAGCGATGTCAAGGGCGAGGCCACCACCCGCGTGATCCGCCCGCTTGGCCTCTGGTTCTGGGGCAAGGTCTGGACCCTGGTCGCCTGGTGCGAATTGCGCGAGGACTTCCGTATGTTCCGCCTCGACAGGATTGCCGAAATCCGCGAGACCGGCGACCGCTTCGCCAACGAGAAGGGCAAGACGCTGAAGGATTTCTACCGGGCGATGGAGGAAGAGGAGCTAAACCGGCACGGGGCCCGACCGCGAGGCGGAAAAGCCGACGGCTGACGCTGGCCGCCAGAAAACGCAGGTAGCCGTGGTCCGTTCTTCGCGTCACCCCGACGGTTCCGGAGATCCTCAAGGGCATTGTCTTTGCATGCGGGCGGACGAGGTCACACCCCGCAGCCACTGGTCCTTCCGGAGACTTCTAGAACTGCTGACCCGCATTGCAGGCGGTCGCAGGCGGTAGCGGGCAGCCGGACTAAGCGCCTTGCGGAACGTTCATCGGCGTAACGACCTGAATGTCGCTTCTGGAGAGCCGGGGCGCATCGCCGATGCCGTGATGGGCCAGAATGTGCCGGAACGCGGCTCGCATGTCTGTGGGCAGATCGTGGTGAAGCACCAGCGTCAGCCGCTCCTCTTTCAAGAGCTCCAGATTGTCCTCGTCAAGATCATGGGCGATGAAGACGGAGGGATGTTGCCCGGTTCTGCCAAGCGCCTGCAGGATGGCCCGGTTGCCGCCGCCCATCGAGTAGACCCCGCCGATGTGCGGACTTGATCGGAGCCTTTCGGCAACCTCGCGCCCCGTATCCGGGTTGAGGCCGCCGCCGCCGCTGGCGTCGATCAGCGCGAGATCGGGCCTGAGGCGATGCAGTTCGTCCCGAAAGCCCTGATACCGTTCCTCTTCTCCCTGAAAGGCATGCTGGCTGAGCGTGATCAGAACCGCGCAGGTCTCGGGCCCCAGAAGTCTTTGCATCAGATAGGCCGCCGTCCTGCCGGCACTGGCATTGTCGAGACCCGCATAAGCCTGCCTTTCCGAGCCGGGAATGTCGGTGAAGATTGTCACCACCGGAATGTTCCGCGCGGCCAAGGCTGCAATGGCCCTGTGCACTTCCGGCGTATCCCGCGCTTTCAGGCAGATGCCATGGCTGCCACGCCGGGCGATCCTTTCCAGAATGGCCGAGCAATTTTCCGGCGGCATGGTTTCGGCAAACGTAAACCGGGGCCGGATTGCCACCGGCCTGAGGTCACTGAGCACTTTTTCCGACGCCTGCCGGATCTCCCGGCTGAACCGGTTCGGCGCTTCCACGACGATGTCGATGAAGAGCCGCCGGCCCTTGGCGGCAAGCTGCCCTTCCTGGCCGATCAGTTCTTCAATCGCGTCCTGCACCCGCCGGCGGGTTTGCGGACTGACATGCGCACGGCCATTGAGGACGCGGTCGACGGTTGCCGTGCTCATGCCCGCCTGGAGGGCGATCTCCTTGACCGGAAAACGATGTGTCATTTGATGGATTCTTGATGGAATTCACCCGTATGTGCAAGCCGCCTGTTTGCTAGTCTTGAGGCAACCTGATGCTTGGGAGGGATACATGGATCAACAGGTGAACACGGCCGCCTATTTCGATGCGGCAAGCTGCGACCTTGAAGCGTTCCGGATGCTGGTGGCGCAGACGTTGGAGAGCAGCTCGGTTCCGCACGCGGACCGGGTGGTTGCAAACGTCCCCGTCTATCGGATTGCCGGTCTTCAGACCGTGCTTGCCGGCGCCGGCAGCCGCCGCCGCCTGATGGCGGAATGGGCAAGGGTCCTGAAAGATCTTTCCGGGGTCCTGGTGCTTGAGGGCGCCTATTCGGATGTGACGCCGATCGACCGTGCGAGCGAGATCTACAACAGGATCATTCAGGAGGAAAAGGCGGCCACCGGAGGCGGGGCCGACCATTTTGCCGCGGCAGGTGCCAATGATCGGATATGGAATTCGCTGCAGAAGCTCTGTCTGACCGCGCCGGATGTTTTTGCAAGCTATTTCGCCAATCCGGCCATCGATACCGTCTGCGAAGCCTGGCTCGGCCCCAATTACCAGATGACGGCGCAGGTCAATCTGGTGCGCCCCGGCGGCGCGGCGCAGCAGGCGCACCGCGACTATCATCTCGGCTTCCAGAGTGAAGACGCCTGCGCGCAGTATCCTGCGCATGTCCATGATCTTTCACCGGTCATGACGCTGCAGGGAGCGGTCGCACACACCGACATGCCGGTGGAAAGCGGTCCGACGAAACTTCTGCCGTTCTCGCAGCTCTACCGGCCTGGATATGCGGCCTACCGGCTGGAGGATTTTAAGACGTTTTTCGAGACCACCTGCGTGCAGCTTCCCCTGAAGAAAGGGGATGCGGTTTTCTTCAACCCGGCGCTGTTTCATGCGGCCGGTGCCAATTCGAGCACCGACATCCAGCGCATGGCCAACCTGTTGCAGGTCTCTTCCGCCTTTGGCCGTGCCATGGAAAGCATCGACCGCATTGCCATGTGCAAGGCACTCTATCCGGTGCTGCTGGAAAGGGTAGGGCAGGGAACACTGGAGCCGGTGCATCTGGAAGCCGCCGTTTCGGCCTGCGCGGAAGGCTATTCCTTCCCGACAAATCTGGACAGGGATCCGCCGACCGGCGGTCTGGCGCCGGAAACGCAGAAGCAGCTCATGCTCAGGGCCTTGGCGGAGAAAACACCGGTGGAAGCTTTTGAGGCGGCGCTGACCGCACAGGCAGACCGCCGCCGGGCCTGATAACGCGGCCCGGCTTCGCTGCGGGCAGTCTCGGCAAACCGGACAAGCCGCTACCGAAGCGTGGCGTAACCACTGCCGTAGATCTCGCGCAGCAGTTTGCGTTTCATCGCGTTGGCATAATCTTCGTAACTTGCGGCTGTTTCTATGAAGGCGCCGGGACCCCTGATGACGTTTTCCCGGTAGTATCGAATGGGCATGGTGTCGGCGCTGGCAATGACGAGACCGTTCACCGTAATGCCCTCGAAGTCGTAGGCCCGATAGGCGCTCGCCGGGGTAAAGCCGTCGTTGTTGATCCCGTCGCCCGCGACATCGATCACCTTGCGCCGGCAGGGTTCCGGCGCCATTTGCATCCGGACGGACGCAAAACCGAGTGCATATCCGAGCGCTGTCGGGAATTCGGAAAAACCACGCGGAAAATTCCGCAAAAGGCTGGCGGCCGCTTGTGCGCTCTCCCTGTCGCTGAGCCGCCGCCAATCGAATTGGGTGACCTGCTGGTGCGTGCCGCTCCACTCGAAACTCGTGACCCAGATCCCGCCGACCGCCTCGATGGCCTGAACGACGTTCGCATCCTGGAACGCATCGGCCAGGCCGTTGAGCTGAAGCTTGTATTCGCGAGCGTCGACGCTTGCCGAGACGTCCATGGCAAGAACCAGCGAAAGCGAGCAGGACAGGGCTGGCCCCGGGATGAGGACTGCCAGGAGCGCGGCCAGAGCACTCAATGCTTTGGCAAGACGCTTTCGTCCGTATGTCAGGGACGGAACCGTGCGGCGGGCAAGCCGGATCTGGCGGTGGTCAGGCATGGTTTAAACTCAACATCAGAACCGGTGACGGTTCAAGGGATCCGATCGATGCTGCGCTGCAAATTTTTTGGGTGCAAGACTTGCACGCACCGAGGCAACTGGGGCAGGCTTGTGGCATGTATGCATCCCATGGATTTCTGAGATCGGATATCGGTGACGTCGATGTCGTTTTTCATGACGGGCTGTTTCATCTCTTTCATCTCGTTCTGCCCAATCACGATTTCATAGCCCACGCGGTCAGTTCCGACGGCATGACCTGGCGTCGGGTGAAGAACGCGCTCTTCGTCGGCGATCCCGGGGCCTGGGATGACGACATGCTCTGGACCATGCACGTGAGCGCGGATCCCGACCGCCCGGGAGAATGGCGCATGTTCTACACCGGACTGGCGCGTTCGGAATACGGGCGGGTTCAAAGGGTCGGCGTTGCGCGCTCGAAGGATCTGTATCGCTGGAAGCGTTGCAACAGTGGTCATTATCCTCTGGAAATCCCATCGGATTATTATGAGAGTTCCATCGATGAAGGTCGCCACTGGGTGAGTTTCAGGGACCCGTTTTTCTATCATGATGAGAAGACAGGCGAACGACTGCTGCTGAGCTCCGCCCGGGTCAAGGACGGTCCGATCATTCGCAGAGGTTGTGTGGCGTTGGCGCGGGAAACGACTGCCGACGAATACAGGTTCGAACCGCCTCTTCACCGTCCAGGACTATATGATGATGTTGAAGTGCCGAACCTCTTCAAACTGGGAGAGCGCCACTATCTGATGGGATCAATTCGGGAAGACACCAAGATCCACTACTGGTACGCCCCAGACCTTGAGGGACCTTACGAGAATTTCTTCGACAATGTGGTCTTGCCTTCCGGTAACTACGCCGGCCGGATTTGCCGCATGAACGGTGACCTTCTCCTTTTCAACTTCTATTCCAAAACCGAGTTTGTTTACGGTCGGGAGGTTGTCAAAAAGCTCCTTCCGCCACCCAAACGCCTTGTGACAAATCGGGAAGGCCGGTTGAAAGTAAAATCCTTCAGCGGGTTCAACGACCTCGTTACGCACCGTGAAAGCGTGACCGCCTCCTATCAATGCAAATATCTTTTCGGCAATCCTCACGCCTCGGCTGTCGACCGCCCGGACGGCCTGCATCTTTCGTGCAAAAGCGGAAACGAGGCTTTCATTCTTCCCGGCACGCACGAAGATTTTCGCCTGAGAGCGCAACTGATGCTCGAGGGGTCCGGGAAAACAGGATTGGTCCTGCGCACGAACGAAGACGGTGATGGCTATTACCTCTCGCTCGACCTGATCAATGGCATGGCGCAAATGCGCGCGTGGGGTGCAAACCCAAGGCCGGAGTTCGAGCATGCCTTCCGCTTCATGCCGCTTCAGGAAGCCCATTTCCGGGGCAGCGACCAGGGGCCGTGGCAGATAGAAGTGATCGTCCACGGCATGTACCTGGAATTTTCAATCGACGGCTATGTGGTCCTCAGCCTGGTTGATGACAGTTTCACCGATGGACTGGTCGGTTTCTATGTCGAAAGCGCGGCTGTCTGCCTCAAGGGACTTCAGATAGAAACCCTGAAACGCCCGGTGAGTGAAGACACCGGTGCACAGTCTATCACCACGGCCTTTGTTGCTCCTGATGCAGAGACCGACGGACCATGACTGGGCAGAGCGACATTCCGGAACCCTGGCTTCTGGTCTGCGACATCGACGATACGCTGACCGGAAGCCGCGAGGATCTGCAAAGGCTTTGGGACGTGCTCAAGGCCCACCGGCGGGGCATCAGGTTGGCATTGAACTCGAGTCGGCCTGCAAAGAGCGTCGACGAAACGCTGGTGGACTATTTCCCGGACGATTTTGCTCCGGCCGCCGTAATCACCGGCCTTGGTACGGAAATCCGCCTGAATGGCCAATGGTTGAAGAGCTGGCAGGACCGGTTTCTGGATTGGCCTGACAAGGATATCCGCAATCTCGTCACGGAGTTGGGCTATCGTCCCCATGCAGACCTTTTCCAGACAGGTGGAAAGGCCAGTTTCGCGGTCCCGGGTAAGGCTCAGGTGGACCGGGTTCTGGAACGGCTTGAAATGGAAGGCATTCCATTCAGATATATCTATTCAGGTGCCAGCGATCTCGACATTCTTGCACCTGGTGCCGGTAAGGACGCCGCCATGCGGCATCTGGCGGATCATCTTGATATTCCGCTGGAAAGAACCATCGCCGCAGGGGACTCCGGCAACGACTTGGCCCTGTTCGAAGCTGCCGGAAGAGCCATTGCTGTCGGCAATGCGCGCGCTGAGCTTTTGCGCACCATGCCGGGCAACAAGACATATCGCGCCACCGCCTGCCACGCGGCTGGTGTTCTTGAAGGACTGACCGCTTTCGGCCTGGTGGAAACCGCCGGAACCTGAACGATAATAAGAGCTGAAAACAACAACCGCCTGGGAAGATGGAGACAGAAACACAAGACAAAATTGGATAACTTATGAACAAGCAAAATATCGGTTCACTGCTGATGATCTCGCTGCATGGATATGTGGCCGGATCGCCAGAGCTCGGAAAACCGGACACGGGAGGCCAGGTGGTCTTCGTCCTCGAGCTTGCAAAACGTTTTGCCCGCCTTGGATACAAGGTCGATGTCATGACCAGGCAGTTCGAGGACCAGCCGGCAGAAGACATCATCAACGAAAATCTCCGCGTCGTGCGGATCCCGTTCGGTGGTAAGGACTTCATCCGCAAGGAGGACATGCACGACTGGTATGGTGACTTCGTCACCAATGCGCTTGCCATGATCCGGCGCCGCAAAATCCACTACGATGTGATCAACTCGCATTATTGGGATGCGGGCGTTGCAGGGCAAAAAATTGCCGAAGAGCTGCAGATCCCGCACATCCATACACCGCATTCCCTCGGTTGGTGGAAACAGCACGACATGGTCGGTGCCGGCGAGGAGGAAATGGCCGGTTACCGCTTTGCGGAACGGATCCAGAAGGAATTTGTGCTCTACCGTAATTGCGATCATGTCATTGCGACCACGGAACAGCAGACCGACCTGATCGTCGAGCAATACCAGCTGCCAAAGGAACATATCACCATGATCCCGCCGGGGATCGACGAGGGCCGGTTTACTCCTGCAACCCCGAGCAGTGTGGCCGCTGCCCGGTTGAAACACGACATGAGCGAAAAGGATATCTACGTCGTCGGCAGGGCGGCGGAGAACAAGGGGTACGACCTCATCATCGAGGCTCTGCCGAGTTTGTTGAAACTGCAGCCGGACGCGCGACTGGTCCTGGCAGCAGGCGCAAATTCCGACAGCGACATCGCCCTGCTGAACCAGTGGAAAGAGATTGCTGCAAACCTCGGCGTTGCGCATGCAATCAGCTGGCGCGGATACGTGGCCGATGAAGATCTGGCCGATTTCTACAGGGCGCCGGGCATCTTCGCCCTGCCGTCCCGCTACGAACCCTTCGGCATGACGGCCGTGGAGGCGATGGCCTGCGGGACGCCGACGGTCGTGACAATACATGGAGGCCTGTTCGAACAGATCGAGTTCGGCCGTCACGCGCTCGTCGCCGACCCGAAACGGCCCGAGGAGTTCGCGGCCATGCTGAATATGCCGATGCAGTATCCCTGGATGCGCGAGACCTTGTCCGTGGAAGGGGCGCGGTTTGCCCGCCGTGTTTTCGGCTGGACCGGTATTGCCCGGCGGACACTGCAGGTGTTCGAGCATTTCAAGGGCCGCTATGACGATCTGCAGACCGACGAGGTATCCTTCGGCTAGCCCGCCAGGGAGGCACGGACATCTGAAACCTATACATCCGGTTCAGCTTGCGTTCAGGTGAAATTGATTACACCTTGGCCAACACTTCGTGAGGCAGAACCGGAATCGGAAACGTGAAACAGATTTTCGCCCTTTTAATCCTGACACTTGCCGCCACCTTGCCGGCGCAGGCGGCGTGTCTGTCCCAGGCCCAGGCCCGCGAGGCGGTGGCCAGCGGCAAGGCGGCTTCGCTCGGGTCGGTCGCCGGCCGGGTGCAGGGCGAGATTCTCAAGGCGCAGCTCTGCCAGCAGGGCGGCGGCTACGTCTATGTCCTGTCTGTCAAGAACGGGGGTTCCGTGACCACCGTCACAGTCAATGCCAGCCGCTGACCTTTTAAAAGCCACGAACACATTCGGACGTCCCTCGGGACGATGACTTTCAGGACCTGAAAATTCAAAGTCGATTCTCATGCGAATTCTTGTTGTTGAAGACGATACCGACCTCAACCGTCAGCTCGTGACCGCCCTGGAAGAGGCCGGGTACGTGGTCGACAGCGCCACCGATGGCGAGGACGGCCATTTTCTGGGCGATACGGAACCTTACGACGCTGTCGTGCTGGATCTCGGCCTGCCGACGCTCGACGGCCTTTCGGTGCTGGAAAACTGGCGCCGGGACGGACGCACCATGCCGGTGCTGATCCTGACGGCGCGCGACCGCTGGTCGGACAAGGTCGCCGGCATCGATGCCGGGGCGGATGACTATGTCGCCAAGCCCTTTCACATGGAAGAAGTGCTGGCGCGCGTTCGGGCGTTGGTGCGGCGGGCGGCCGGACACGCCTCCAACGAGCTGACCTGCGGTCCTGTCCGCCTCGACCTGCGGGCCGGACGTGTGACGTTGGACGGCAATCCGGTCAAACTGACGTCCCACGAATACCGGCTTCTGTCCTATCTGCTCCACCATCAGGGCAAGGTCATTTCCAGGACCGAATTGACCGAACACCTCTACGATCAGGACTTCGACCGAGATTCCAACACGGTCGAAGTGTTCGTCGGCCGCCTGCGCAAGAAGATCGGAGCCGACCTGATCGAGACCATTCGTGGCCTCGGCTACCGGCTTGGAGCGGCCGGTGACGAGTGAGGCAACCTCAGGGGGCGGGCAACCGGTTCCGCAGAGGCCGCAGCGGTCTCTTGCCGCCCGCCTGGTGTTCGTGGCGGCGGTCTGGTCGGCCATTGCCCTGGCACTGGCGGGCGTGTTTCTCGCCGGACTTTATGAGCGCGCAAGTGAACGGGCCTTCGACGCGCAGCTTGAAGTGCATCTGAAGGCGCTGATTGCTGGCATGCTGGAAACCGAGACCGGCACGACCCGGGCCTTTTCAACCCTGGCCGCCCCCAGCTACCGGGGCGATCCGCGATTTTCCCTGCCCCTGTCCGGCTGGTACTGGACCATCCGGCGGGCCGGCAGCACCAATATCCTCTATGCCTCTCCCTCCCTTGTCGGCGACCCGCTGAACGCGCCGCCGATCGGGGATGCCGACATCAGCTCCGGGTACATGCCCGGCCCGACAGGCGATGAAGTCCGGATCCTGCAGCAAAGGATCACGGTCGAGAAAACACCCTATGTGATTGCCGTTGCCGCTGCGACGGCTGGCTTCTGGGCGGATATCGGGGAGTTTCAACGGTTTGTCGCGCTGACATTGTGTGTCGTCGGGGTCGGCCTGACCGTCGCCATTTTCCTGCAGGTCCGCGTCGGTCTCAAACCTCTTACCCGGTTGCGGGCATCCCTGTCCGCTGTCCGGCAGGGCAAGACGGAGCGGATCGACGAGGCATTGCCGAGGGAAATCGCGCCGCTGGCCGTGGAGCTCAATGCGCTTATCGTTTCCAACCGTGAAATCGTTGAACGGGCGCGTACTCACGTCGGGAATCTCGCTCACGGCCTGAAAACGCCGTTGTCCGTCATTTCGAACGAGGCCCGGTCGGCAAGCGGTCCGCTGGCCGACAAGGTCGCCGAACAGGCTCTCATCATGTCCACCCAGATCCAGCATCATCTGGAGCGGGCACGGATGGCGGCACAGCGGCGTGTGATCGGCGTGTCCTGCGAAACCGAACCGGTTCTCGCCCGCCTCATCCGGGCGATGGGGAAGATTTACCGCGACAAGGATGTTGCCCTGACTTTCGATCAGAAGGAGGAGATCCGCTTTCGGGGAGAGAGTCAGGACCTTGAGGAAATGAGCGGCAACCTGATCGACAATGCCTGCAAGTGGGCAGCCTCGCGGGTGTCGGTCCGTGCGGCTGCGCTGCACGACCCGGCTTCGAACCGGGAGATGTTCGAGATCGTCGTCGAGGATGACGGCCCGGGACTGACGCCCGGTGAACGGTCCGAGGCGGTCAAGCGCGGACGGCGGCTGGACGAAACCGTACCGGGAACGGGACTTGGCCTATCCATCGTGGCAGACCTTGCCGCTCTTTACGGTGGCGCGTTTGAACTGGACGGATCGGCTTTGGGCGGCCTGAAGGCAAGGCTTGTTCTGCCGGCGCTGGGCAAGGAATAGGGGATATCTGCCGCAGTGCGGAAAAGGGCGGTTAACAAGCTGTGATAGATTTTGGCTAAGATTGCGGGTCAAGGCTGGAACTTGGCCAAGTTCGGCCACAAATGGGAAATACTGATGATTCTCCTGCCGGTTTCGACCGGTATTCGCATCCGGCGTTCGGGCGAACGTCGACAGGATGTAATGGCACTCTAGATTGGGTCAGCTTTTGGCTTTCACGGGAAGGCAGGTTGATCTGGGAGCTTTCAAGCATGCGGTTGCGCAGCGCCACAGGTCTCGTTCTTGCCACGGTTCTCGCCGGATGTTCGATGACATCCGGAGCGACCCAGCCAGGTGGCTGGGGGTCTTTCTTTGGCGACCCGAATTCCAACGTATCCGCCTCTGAAGCGAATGCCGCCATCTCCGTGCTTGTGAACAACGAATTCGGTGAGGCTCTGGACGCATCCGACCGCCGGGCCGCCGAAGACGCGCAGAACCGCGCGCTCCGTGCAAGAGGTGTCGGTGCTGCCGTGGCCTGGCAGAACGAACGCACCGGCCGCAGCGGCCAGGTTCGCCCCGGGCCTGTCTACTTCGTCAACGACACCAGTTGCCGCGAGTTTACCCACGAAATGGTCCTGCAGGGCCGGGTCCTCAAGGCCAGGGGAACGGCCTGTGAAACGGATCGCGGAACCTGGCAGGTAATCGGGTAACGGCGGACGGTACACACGTTCAGGGCAAAGCACTTTCCGCGGCGTTTTTCTGCTCGGGAGCGTCTGCCACGGGGCGATGGTAGGAAACACGCCGGCATGCCTGTGTCCGGCTTGATTTGTTGCCTTCGCCAGTCTTGCACTGCCCGGGTGCTGTCAGGACCTGAATTGCATCAAATAACCTGAGCTGCCTTCAACATTTACTTAAGTCTTCTCCCGTTAAAATCTCCGGGATTCGGATCACCATGTTGATGCTGTGAATGAAATACTCGGACCAGCTTGAAACGAAAATCAAGACCTATTTGAGCAGCCTCAGCCCTAAGGCGGTTGAGGCTCTGGTCCGGAATTTGGAAAACGGCAAGTCCGGCAAGAGCCCGGACCCGCACATCAACCTTGTCCTCGCGGCCGCCGTGAACCTTCTCAGAAAGCCGAAATCGGTTGCCCCCGCAAGCGTTGTCGACGGCCCGCACAGGCGAAACCAGGTCCAGCGGATGTTCTTCGCGCCGCTCGACAGTTTCCTGATCAATGAATATTTGCCGAACCACCAGGAAGGGCGCATAAACCGGACCGTGCTCGACCGTGTCTGGAACTGGCTCAGCCGGGATGTCATGCCGGAGGACGTCAAGACCGTTCTGGACCAGGCGGCAAATGCGGACGTCAGCGGCGAGCGCGTGGACGCCCTCGTGCAGTCGCTCAGAACCCGTTCGGTCGAGGCCCTGGGCGACGTACTCAGCCGCAGCGAATGGTCCGAAAAGGAACGCCGCCGGATGAGCGTCGAACTCGGCGGCGACCGCGGTATTGCCGAGTTGCGTGACATTCAGAAAATCCTGGCGGCGGAACAGTGGCTTGTTCCGTTCCTTGAGAACCTGCCCGAGCGGATCAACGAACACCGCCTGAAACACGACACCGACGTCCTGCGGATGGTGGACAAATGCTCGGGACGGCATCCCGATCATGTCCCTGTAATCGCCGCCGCTCTGATCGACCGGGCCGATGCACCCTCCGCCTTGTGCACCTTTGCCGGCCGCCTGGCGGGGGACGACGATCCGAAGGTGATCGCCAGCTCTCCCTTCGCGCCTTTCGTGGATATGGTGATGAGCGAAGCGGAAAGGCTGCAGATCCTGGCGCTGGAGCACCGCAGCCACAATCCGGATCCCGTCGCCTTCTCGCAGGCACTTGCCGAGTATCATGAGCTGGTGCGCGGCATCGAAAGGGACATCGATCTTACCGTGACGGGCAAGTGGCGCCGCCAGCTGGCCGAAACCAAACGTGGTATTTCCGGAGCGGTCACGCAGGAACTCGACAGTGCCCATGGCGCCGTCCGCAGGGCCCTTCAGGTGCCTAAGTTCGACAGAAACGGAAACCTGCAGATCGATCAATCCGCGATAGATGACGCCGTGCGCACCTTGCGGGTGGTCACGATGGTCCGCAATGCGTCCGAGACCTTCGCGGTCAACGAGGTCAGCAAGCGGACTCGTCATGCGGTGGAGCAAACACTGGAAATCGTGACACGGTCGCTGATCACGGACCTTGGCGCTGCCCGCGGACCGCAGCTGGAGGCCCATATGGCCGCCGCCGACGTGGCGATCATGCTGTCGGAGATCTACTTCGGCGAGGAATATGCCGCACAGCTCCGCCGGAGCCGCCAGTCCGCCGTCGCCAAGGCCCGGAAACGGGACGACGAGACGGAAGCCGAACCCGCGCCCAATCCTGAGCGCAAGCTCGTCGCCAGTGCACTGGGGCAGAAATAAAGGAAGCCGGCACCCGCAGAACGCCCCCGGTTTTCGATACCCACCAGATTTGAAGGCCGCGACTGCCGGTCACAGCACAGCCGTCTTGCATTTTGCCGGCGTCGGCGGTCTATAGTGCGGCCATGACATTCTGGATTCTAATAGCTGCCATGACGGGAATCGCTGCGCTGACGGTGCTCGTTCCCCTGTCGAGAGCCCGGCGCAAGGCAGACGCCGCTACCATGAACGCGGATGAAGCGGTCTACCGGGAGCAACTTGGTGCGATCGATAGCGAGTTGAAACGCGGATTGATCGACCCGGAGGCCGCGGAAGCCGCAAGAACGGAAATCGCGCGCCGTCTGCTTGCCGCCCACGACAAACATGCTGAGGTGCCGGAAAAGGCACTGGGCAAAACCCGCCTGAGACTGGCCCAGGGAATTGCGATTATCGCGTTGCCGCTCGCCGCGGTCGGGATATATCTTCTGCTCGGGTCTCCCGATCAGCCGGATACGCCACTTGCGCTCAGGCTCAATGCACCGCCGACCGAACAGTCGGTGGATGTCCTGGTTGCCCGCGTCGAGCAGCATCTGGCCGAAAATCCCGAAGACGGCCAGGGATGGGCGGTGATCGCGCCGGTCTACCTGTCGCTCGGCCAGCCGCAAGCTTCCGCCAGGGCCTATCAGAACGCCATCCGTATTCTGGGGGCGAGAGCGGACTGGCTGACGGACATGGGCGAGGCGCTGACGGTCGCGAACCAGGGGCTGGTGACCTCGGAGGCAAGGCAGGCATTCGAAGCGGCGGCCGCCATGGATGCCGAAGCCGTCAAGCCCCGTTTCTTCCTCGCAATTGCCCTAGGACAGGAAGGCAGGACCGAGGAGGCGATCGCAGCTTGGGAACAGCTGCTGGAAGGGGCGGACAAACTTGCCGCCTGGGTCGGCGCTGCGCGCCAGCAGCTGGCACAGCTGAAGGGGGAAGAGGCTCCAGCTGACGGATTGGCCGCCGGACTGAAAGGCCCATCACAGGAAGACATTGCCGCCGCCGGAGACATGAGCGACGACGACAGGCAGGCCATGATCCGGAACATGGTTACCGGGCTGGCCGAACGGCTCTCTTCGGAAGGGGGAACGGCAGAAGAATGGAACCGGTTGATCCGGGCCTATATGGTGCTGGGGGACAAGCAGAAGGCCGAGACGGCGTATGCGGATGCGCAGGCCGCTCTCGACGGAAAGCCGGATGACTTGTCTATGATCAAGGACGTCGCCAGGCAGCTTGGTCTATCAGGGTCCTGAAACGAGGGCCGTTGCACCGGAGTCGGGCAACGGAGGACCCTCCCGGGCAACCACCTGCCTGAAAGGCAAAACGGTTGGCCGGGCAAACTGGAAACGATCAGCGTCTGTTCAATCGTCTTCGGTTGACCGGTCGCCGATCCGGAATGCGGACGGAATGCAAATGACACGCAAGCAAAGACGGATGACCTTCATAGCGTCCGCGGGCGCGGTACTTGCCGTTGCCCTCGGCCTGATCCTTTTTGCTCTCAAGGACCAGATTGTCTTCTTCCAGAGCCCGACGGATATCGTGGAAAGCACGATCCCCATCGGTCAACGGATACGGTTGGGCGGATTGGTCGAAGAAGGCTCGGTGCTGAAGTCGGACAACGCCGAAGTGAAGTTCCGTGTCACCGACATGGCAAATGCCGTACCGGTGACCTACAAGGGTATCCTGCCGGATCTGTTTCGCGAGGGACAGGGCGTGGTGACCGAGGGGGTCGTCGGACCTGACGGCGTTTTCATGGCTGACAGCGTGCTGGCCAAGCATGATGAAAACTACATGCCCAAGGAAGTCGCCGAAGCCCTGAAGGATCAGGGCCACTGGCAGGGTGGCGAAGGCGAGGCCAATTGACCTCTGGAGCTTTGGCTCCAGATGCTGCGGAAAACGGAAACAAGGACCGGCAATGATCGTCGAATTCGGACATTACGCATTGGTATTGGCATTTGCCGTGTCGCTCATTCAGGCCTCGGTGCCCTTGTGGGGGGCACTCACCGGGGATGAACGGCTGATGGCGGTGGCACCGCCGGTTTCGGTGCTGGTGTTTGCCCTGGTTCTGACCGCCTTCGTGGTTCTGACCGGCGCCTATCTCAATTCCGACTTTTCGGTACTGAACGTGCTGGAAAACTCGCATTCCGCCAAGCCGCTGCTCTACAAGTTCACGGGCGTGTGGGGGAACCACGAAGGCTCGATGCTGTTGTGGGTGCTGATCCTGGCATTCTTCGGTGCGCTTGTCGGTATTTTCGGCGGCAATCTGCCGAGTGACCTCAAGGCGGCGACCCTTGCCGTTCAGGGCTTGATATCCACCGGGTTCACACTGTTTCTGCTGGTCACGTCCAACCCGTTCAATCGCGTGGTCAATCCGCCGCTTGAAGGCGCCGACCTCAACCCGATCCTTCAGGATATCGGCCTCGCGATCCATCCGCCGCTGCTCTATGTCGGCTATGTCGGCTTTTCGATCACCTTTTCCTTTGCTGTGGCCGCGCTCATTTTGGGCCGGACCGACGCGGCATGGGCCCGCTGGGTGCGCCCGTGGACCTTGCTTGCCTGGAGCTTCCTGACGCTCGGCATCGCCATGGGTTCCTATTGGGCCTACTACGAACTCGGCTGGGGTGGCTGGTGGTTCTGGGATCCGGTTGAAAACGCCAGCTTCATGCCCTGGCTGGCGGGCACCGCGCTGCTGCATTCGGCGATCGTCATGGAAAAGCGCGAGGCTCTCAAGGTCTGGACGGTGCTGCTGGCCATCTTCACTTTCTCGCTGTCGCTGCTCGGCACCTTCCTTGTGCGGTCCGGTGTTCTGACATCGGTTCACGCCTTTGCCACCGATCCGGCGCGTGGCGTCTTCATTCTCGGTCTGCTGACGCTCTTCATCGGCGGTTCCCTGTCGCTCTATGCCTTCCGGGCTTCCGCGCTGAAGCAGGGCGGGCTGTTTGCACCGATCAGCCGGGAAGGCGGGCTCGTGCTCAACAACCTCTTCCTGACCGCCGCCTGTGCCGCCGTCTTCGTCGGTACGCTCTATCCGCTGGTGCTGGATGCGGTCGGCGGCGACAAGATCTCGGTCGGGGCGCCTTTCTTTAATCTGACCTTCGGTCCGCTGATGGTGCCGCTCCTCCTTGCCGTGCCCTTTGGTCCGGTCCTTTCCTGGAAGCGGGGCGACTTGCTGGCGGCGACACAACGTCTTTATGCGGCGCTTGGACTGGCTTTTTTGATGACGCTGTTCACCTTCTGGCTCTGGGGCATGGAGAAGGTTCTGGCTCCGCTCGGCGTCGGCCTCGCCGTCTGGGTGATGG
>NZ_JBNKYW010000288.1:0-7057 GCF_050301095.1 Roseibium sp. | reverse complement strand
TGTGGCTGAAACCGGCACCTCCGCCGGCAGCGCGGCATTGCCGCCGACAGATGCGGAACTGAAGCCCTATGAGCAGGTGTTCGCCGCGCAGACCAGCTATCTTCTGGAAATGTTCGGCGTCCGGGCCGCGATCGCCCGGTTGCACAAGGTCGCGCGGGAGCTCTCGCTGGCGACCGAAACCCAGTCCGGCATCGTGACCCGGACGCTGAACAACGATTTCCAGTCGACGTCGGCAACCTTGCAGCGGCTTCTGGTCATCGTTGCCGTCGCGTCCCTTCTTGTCCTGACGATTGCCATCCTGTCGATCCGCTCGGCCATCCGGGTTTCCAGGGGGATCGTGTCGCTCTCCAGCGGGATGAACGCGCTGGCGGAAGGGCAGAAGGATGTCGGCCTTCCGGACTACAAGGGCGATGAGACCGAGCTTCTGGACCTGCAGCAGGCCTTCCTCGCCTTCAAGGAAAGCGTCGACCGGGTGACCCGCCTGAGGCGCACGGCGGAAGCGGCAGCGCGCACCATCCGGTCCACCTTCCGCAGCATGAACGAGGGCATTGCCATTTTCGATGCCACCGGGCAGCCGGTCACCATGAACCGGCGGGTGATCGAACTGCTCGGACACAAGGGCTCGGCCCGCAAGCTGCCGCTGACCGAATTCCTGTCTCCCATTTCCGAAATCAGGACGGAGACGCTGCCGGGCGGCGCGGAAGCCAGGCCGTTCAGCGAGCCGCTGTCCGTGCGTCACCGCCAGGGAGACGGCACGGTGACGGAGATCTCGCTCTCCCGCCAGAGTGACGGCGGGGTCGTGCTGTTGGCGCGGGACGTGACGTTGCTCGACAGGCGCGAGGCGGAAGCCGCGATGGCGTTGCGGCTCGACGGCATCATGCGCCTGACCCACCAGCTCAGTCACGAAGTCGGCAACACCATCGGCATCATCACGGGCAGCCTCGGCCTTCTGGAGCGGGAAGGCGGTTTCAGCAAGATGCAGATGCGCAACATCGCCCGCATCCGCAAGGCCGCCGACCGGGGGCGGTCGCTCGCCAGCAGCATGCTGACCATCGGTCGCCAGCAGCCGATCCGTTTTAGCCGCATCGAGATCTCGCCCGTCCTGCTGGCGATGGCGGATGTCCTTGAAATCGCGATCGGCGAGAACTGCAGCCTCGAGCTGGAACTGGCCGAAGGCTTGCCACCCTTGATGCTGGATCCGGAGCTTTTCGAGCAGTCGGTGCTCAATCTGTGCCTTAACGCGGCGGCTGCCATGCCGGAGGGGGGAGAGGTCTGCGTGAAGACCTTTCAGCAGGATGACGCGATTGCCGTTTCGGTGAGCGATACCGGGATCGGTATGAGCCGTGAGGAGGTGGACAAGGCGTTCGAGCCCTATTTCACCACCAGAACCGACCAGGGCGGCGCCGGACTCGGGCTGGCCGTGGTCTATGGTTTCGTGCGCCAGAGCGGAGGGACCGCAACGATTTTCTCCGAACCGGGAAAGGGCACGACCGTCGAACTCCGCTTTCCGCGCGATCTGGAACCGGAAGCAGAGGAAGCCTTGCCGGTCGAGGAAGTTTCCTGAATTGACATTGCGTCTTGCCGCGCAAGCTTGCAGACAATTGCCCTTTGCGCCTTGCGCCGTCCCGGTCAAGCGTGGCGCGAGCCGGAACCGAAGCGGGCACGTCCTCGGTTTTCTCATTGAAATCTCCGGTCCCGGATCTCCGCCGCGCTGCGAGCGTGAAGGCTTTGTCGACGGGTCGTCAGCCTGTGGCTGTCCGGTTTGGGGCTGAATCCCGAAAACGTCCCTTGACTCTTTTGGAACGTTCCAGTAAATGTCGTCAACATGAAATTGGAACGTTCCAAAAACCAAGAAAATATCGTCGGGAGGACGTCATGCGTTGGGCTCTGATCGGTGCGAGCCGGATTGCCTCGAGCTACATGATCAATGCGATCCGGGCGCAGGAAGGTGCGGAAATCGTCTCCGTTCTGAGTTCAAGTGCAGAGCGCGGTGAAGCTTATGCCCGCGAGAACGGCATTGCGCAGAGCTTCACGGACCTGGGCGCGCAGCTTGCCGACGAGACTGTCGATGCGGTCTATGTTTCCACGACGAACGAAAAGCATCACGCTCAGGCGCTGGCCGCGATTGCCGCGGGCAAGCATGTCCTTTGCGAAAAACCGCTTGCGATGAGCCTTGAAGAGGCTGCTGATATGGTTCGTGCGGCCGCCGAAAAAGGTGTGGTCTTCGCGACCAACCATCATTTGCGCAATGCCGGGTCTCACCTGGCCATCCGGGACCTGATTTCCTCTGGCCGCATCGGCAAGGTGCTGAGCGCGCGCGTCTTCCACGCCGTCAACCTGCCCGATGCCCTGCGCGGCTGGCGGATCAACGATGCGGCGGCCGGTGGCGGCGTTATCCCGGACATAACCGTGCATGACGCCGACACCATCCGCTTTCACCTCGGTGAGGATCCCGTCGAGGTCGTCGCCAAGGCCGGAACGTCCGGGCTGGGCGAGGGGGTTGAGGACAGCGTCATGTCGGTGTGGTCGATGCCTTCCGGCGCCATGGTCCAGTCCCACGAGAGCTTCACTCACCGCTTTGCCGGCACCGGTATCGAGTTCCACGGTACGGACGGCTCGATCTTCGCGCGCAACGTCATGACCCAGGAACCGGTCGGCGAGATCCGTCTGGTAACCGCGGAGGGTGAAAGCGCGGTCCCGTTCGAGACGCACAATCTCTATGAATATTCGCTTGGACTGTTCGGCAAGGCCGTGAACGGCAATGGCGGTCCCTCTGCCGACGGCATCGACGGTATCAAGTCGCTGGCCGTTGCCCTTGCCGTGCGCGAGGCCGCGCAATCGGCCAAGGCCGTTGCCGTCAACTACGGAGGCTTTTGACCATGGCCTCCAAGATCGTTTCCATGGATGAAGCCGCCGCCCGTATTCAGGACGGGGCTGTCGTCACGGTTTCCTCTTCCTCCGGCCTCGGGTGCCCGGACAAGATCCTTGAGGCCATCGGCGCAAGGTTCGACCGCGAAGGGCACCCGAGGAACCTCACCACGCTGCACCCGATTGCCGCCGGTGACATGTACGGCATCAAGGGCATCGACCACATTGCCAGGGACGGCCTGCTCTCGACCATCATCGCGGGGTCCTACCCGTCCGGCCCGTCCAACCTGCCGATGCCAGCGATCTGGCAGATGCTGGTCGAAAACCGGGTGGCCGCCTACAACGTGCCCTCCGGCATCCTTTACGACATGCACCGGGACGTGGCGGCACGCCGTCCGGGCGTGATGACAAAGGTCGGGCTCGACACTTTCGTCGACCCCATCCGTCAGGGCTGCGCCATGAACGAGGCGGCTGCGGAGCGGCCTATCGTGTCGCGGCTGGAGCTTGGCGGCGAAACCTGGCTGCACTTTCCGAACATTGTTCCGAACGTTGCCATCATCCGGGCGACAACGGCGGACGAGCGCGGCAACCTCACCTACGAACACGAAGGCGCTTATCTCGGCGGTCTGGAGCAGGCGATTGCCGTGCGTAACCATGGCGGTCTTGTCATCGCCCAGGTCAAGCGCGTCACCGCCTGCGGCTCCCTGCGCCCCCATGACGTGCGCGTGCCGGGGCATCTGGTGGACCTCATCGTCGTCGATCCCCATCAGCGGCAGACGACGGAAACCGATTACGACCCGGCGATTTCCGGCGAGATCATGCGGCCGTGGTCCAGCTTTACACTCGCCGAACACAGCGTCGAGAAGATCGTCGCCCGCCGTGCGGCAATGGAGCTGAAAGCCGGACAGGCAGCCAATCTCGGCTTCGGCATTTCCGCCATGGTGCCGCGCGTGCTTCTGGAAGCCGGCCAGGAGCAGGCGGTGACCTGGGCCATCGAGCAGGGCGCGACCGGCGGCATGCCGCTGACCGGCTTTGCCTTCGGCTGCGCGTCCAACGCGGATGCCTTCATGCCCTCGCCGCAGCAGTTCACCTATTTTCAGGGCGGCGGCTTCGACGTCTCCTTCCTGTCCTTCCTGGAGATCGACCTGGAAGGCAACGTCAATGTCTCAAAGCTCGGCAAGAAGCCCTATCTGACAGCCGGTTGCGGCGGCTTTGTCGACATCACCGCGAACGCCAGGAAGATCGTCTTCTCCGGCCTGTTCGAGGCCGGAGCCGAATTGGACCTGAGCGAAGATGTTTTGAGGGTCAAGACACCGGGCAAGTTCACAAAGATGGTGGACGAGGTCGAGCACGTGACCTTCTCCGGGCGCCGGGCACGCGAGCTCGGCCAGGACGTTCTCTATGTGACCGAGCGCTGTGTCATTCACCTGACCGAAGCCGGACTGGTCGCCACGGAAGTCATGCCGGGTATCGATCCCGCGCGCGACATCGTCGAGGCTTCCCGGGGCCGTGTCCGTCTTGCCGACAATCTCATCCAGATGCCGACGGCGCTTCTCACCGAGGGTGCGATGGAGCTGAGCCTATGAGCGCGCTGCATCTCATCCGTCATGGCGCCGTCGCCGAGCTGAAGCTGGACAATCCGGCCAAGCTCAACGCCTTCACGCTGGAGATGCTGCGGGCGGTCGAGCCTATTTGCGACGAACTGGAACGGGATCCGGACATTCGCGCGGTGGTGATCACGGCGGAAGAAAGCAAGGCTTTCTGCGCCGGAGCCGATATCCTGGAATGGTCGGAACTGGAGCCCTTCGATTTCGCCCGTCACTGGGTCCGCGAAGGACATCGCGTTTTCGACCGGCTTGCCCGTCTTTCCAAGCCGACGATTGCAGCCATCAATGCCCATGCGTTCGGCGGCGGGCTGGAATTTGCCGCAACCAGCGACATCCGCGTGATGGCGCCCAAGGCAACACTTGCCCTTCCCGAAGCCTCCGTCGGCATCGTGCCGGGCTGGTCGGGAACCCAGCGGCTGATCCGCCTCCTCGGCGAACCGATGGTCAAGGAAATGGCGCTGTTCGGGCGAAGGATTTCGGCAGACCGGGCATTTGCCGCAGGCTTTGTGGCGGAGATTTCGGACGACCCGAAGGCCCTGGCCTTCGAGATGGCCGGAAAGCTCGCCGGAAAATCGGCCCGTGCGGTCGAAGTTGCCAAATACATGGTCCATGCGGCGGCCGGCGAAGACCGGAGCGCCATGATCGAAGCGCTCGGAGCAGGGATGATCAGCCCGACCGAAGACCGCGACGAAGGCGTCACCGCCTTTCGCGAAAAGCGCAAACCGAATTTTTCCGGAAAAGAAACATGAGTGAATTGAACGTCGTCTCCATCAGCAAAGCACAGCTTCCGGCAGATCCGTTTGTTGCTCGCCATCTGATCGATGGCGGCTGGCGGCAGAGCGCCGACGGGGCGACCTTCGAGCGGGTGTCGCCGTCTCACGGTACCGTCGTCACGCGTGCCGCCAAGGGTGGGATACGGGATGTGGATGCGGCGGTTGCCGCTGCGCGCCAGGCTTTCGACAAGGGCCGCTGGTCGCGCACCTCCGGCAAGGACCGGGCAACCCTTCTCCTGAAGATCGCCGACCTGATCGACCGCGAGCGCGAGCGGATCGCTTTCCTGGAAACGCTGGAATCCGGCAAGCCGATTGCCCAGGCGAAAGCCGAGATCGAAGGGGCTGCCGACATCTGGCGCTTTGCCGCTTCGCTTGCCAGGACGATGCATGGCGAGAGCCATAATTCGCTTGGGCCGGATATGCTGGGTCTCGTTCTGAAGGAGCCGGTCGGTGTCGTCTCGATCATCACACCGTGGAACTTTCCGTTCCTGATCGTGTCGCAGAAATTGCCCTTCGCACTGGCAGCCGGATGCACGGCGGTCATAAAGCCGTCGGAAATGACGCCGGCGACGACGGTTATCCTCGGCGAACTTTGCCTGGAAGCCGGCATTCCCGCAGGCGTCGTCAACATCGTTCTGGGATATGGCGATCCCGTCGGAACCGCAATGACCACCGACAAACGCGTCGACATGGTCACCTTCACCGGCTCGACCGGCGTCGGCAAGGCCATCGTCAAGGCGGCCTCCGGCACCCTGAAGAAGGTCTCGCTGGAACTCGGCGGCAAGAACCCGCAGGTGATTTTTCCGGATGCGGACAAGGCAAGCGCCGTCGATGCCGTCGTCTTCGGCGTTTATTTCAATGCCGGCGAATGCTGCAACTCCGGTTCCCGGATCATCGTGCACGAAGACATTGCCGAGGAGTTCCTGAAGCGAACAGTCGAACTGTCGCGCAAGGTTCCCTTCGGCGATCCCCTGGACCCATCGACCAAGGTCGGCGCGATCATCACGCCTGAACATCAAGGCAAAATCGAAAAATACGTTCGGGATGCAGAAAACGCCGGAGCAACTGTCCGCCTGGGGGGCGGCGCTCTTGAAGTGCCGGGCTTGAGCGGACAGTTCTATCAGCCGACCGTGGTCGCAGATGTACGCAGCGACATGCCGATTGCCCGCGAGGAAGTGTTCGGACCGGTGCTCTCGGTCCTGACCTTCCGGACGCTCGAAGAGGCGATCGATCTGGTGAACGATGCCGACTATGGCCTCTCCGCAGGCGTGTGGAGCGAGAACGTTCATACCTGCATGGAATTTGCCCGCCGCGCCCGGGCCGGAACGGTGTGGACCAACACCTGGATGGATGGCTTTGCCGAATTGCCCTTCGGCGGCGTCGAGGAAAGCGGGCAGGGCCGGGAACTCGGCAAATACGGACTGGAGGAATTTCTCGAGGCGAAAACCGTGACCATGCGCATCGGACGCACACGCACGCCTTGGGTTGACCCGCAGGTGGCCTGACCACCTCGCGGGGGAGGAAGACTTTGCGCAAGACAGGGAGGATTCCATGCGTAAATTGACGACGATGATGACCGCGGCGGCAGCACTGCTGGCAGCCGGGGCAACCGCACATGCCGGCGATGTGGAAGTGCTGCACTGGTGGACGTCGGGCGGGGAGGCAGCTGCCCTCAACGTCCTGAAGGAAGATCTGGAAAAGCAGGGCATCGGCTGGCAGGACATGCCGGTTGCCGGTGGCGGCGGCTCCCAGGCCATGACCGTGCTGCGCGCCCGGGTGACCTCGGGCAACCCGCCCACCGCCGTGCAG
>NZ_JBNKYW010000287.1:0-38110 GCF_050301095.1 Roseibium sp. | reverse complement strand
TGCTGTCGTGGGAGTGATCCTGAACCTCTCCCTCTGGTTCGCCCTGCAGGTGATGTTCGCATCGGTCGCACGTCTGCCCATGGGGCCGGCCCAACCCTGGATTCCGGACCTTGCGACCGTTGACTGGCGGGTGCCTGTCCTTTCGGCCGTTGCGGGGGTCCTGCTCTTGCGGTTCGGCATGGGGATTGTGTTCGCGCTTGCCGGAACCGCGCTCTGCGGGCTTCTGCTCGAGTATCTTCTTTGATGAACGAACCCGGAACTGCCGTTGCCGGAGACTAATATTAAATATTTGTAAAATTGACGATTAGGCATTTAGTAAAAACAAGAATTACCTAGCGTAAATCTTGTCACAAATGCCAATTCGGTCTGATTCTATGTCGTTGTTTCAGTCTTTGTTTGCAATTTCAGCCCATACTTGTGGCTGAAAAATTCTTCAATGAACGGGTCAGGCACGGAATGACGATCAACGCAGCCCAGAGTACTTTGGCTGAGCAGCCTCAGGAGCCTGTGGAGCCGTCAGATATCCAGCAACCGCGGAAGGGAGAGAAACCGGCTCTTTCCCTGGCGGGACTTCAGTTCTTCATTGCGGACATCAGCAAGAAGACCATTCTCTGGCACGAGATCGGCTCGCAAAGCTTCAACAGCGAAGTCAAGGACCTGCAGGAAGCGCCATCCGCCGAGGCCCTGCGCCTGCTGTCGCCGGAAGACCGGAAAACCATTCTCCTTCTCGTCCAGGGCGCCATTCGTGAGGGAAAAGCCGGGCCGTTCGACGTCGGCGGCGGGGCCGACCATCGCATTCCGGGCATCCCGATCGTCGCCTACCGCTACGACCTGCCGGACGGGCGCATCATCGCGATCTGCTTTCCCTCCATCGGCGAGGAAAACGCAAATCCGGGCCGGGTCGCACTTGGCCTGGCGCCGATCCTCCAGCATTTCGTTGCCTCTTCAAACCGGGTGGTGCTGCTGGTCGACACATTCGGTTATGTGCGGTTTGCGAGCGAAGGTTTTGTCAAGAGCTTCCAGATCGAGGACGCACGCCTGATCCTCGGACGCAACATTGCACACATCCAGAAGCGGGTCGGCCGCACGATCGTGTCACTCGCCCTGACCGCACTGACCCGAAGAGCGAGTGCGACAGGACGGGGCAAGTTTCTGCTTGCCAGCAACGACAGTCTCGAACTGAACTACGACGCCATGTATTTCCGCATCGGCAGTACCGTCGGCGGGGTTCTGTTCTCTGCCGGACACTCCGGAGGCGATGTCGATTTTTCCAGGGTATTCGAGGTTTGCAGCTCGCCCATTCTCGTGGTGAACACCAAATCCCGCATGATCATCGCGGCGAACAGTGCCGCCATGAAGACCTATCAGCTGACGCCGGATCTGATCAGCACCCAGCCGATCACCGAAACCTTGCTGCATTCCAACAGCTATACGTCCCTGCTGGAAGCGGCCAACCAGAAATCCGAGGTGCCGGTCTCCATATCGGTGAACATCGTGAACGGTCAGACCAAGAAAAAGCGCTTCAAGTGCTCGTTGCTGGACGGCGACCAGAAGGAACCGAAACTGGTTCTGGAGACGCGCAGCTAATCCGGTGAATTGCAAACGAGGGCTCGTCCGAACCTTCACAAGACGGCGGTGACCCCTGTCTGCGCCTGGTTGCCGTGCTTCCTTTCGTCTTGCACGCCGCTGCCTGCCGGATCCATGCCGCGGTATTCCAGCGCCCACAGGAAAATCCGGCCGAGTATATCGGCAAGCCCGCGCCCCTTCTCCGACAACCCGTAGCGGACCCGGCGCCGGGCATCGTCGAGTTCCGTCCGGATGACAAGGCCGATCTCCTCCAGATGCCGCAATTCCTCCGTCAGCACCTTTCGGCTGATCGGCGGCAGGCTGCGTTGCAGCTCCAGGAAATGGTGGTCGCGGATCGTCAGGCAATGCAGGATCCTCGGAGTGTGCTTGCCGCCGATGCTCTTCAGCGTATCGGCTACGGGACAGTCGTCCGTTTCGGGAAGGGACCAGAGTTTCAATGCTGCATCGGTCATGGGATCTGCTGCCGGAGGTTACCTGAAGGTGCCTAATTGAACGCAGCTCCGCGCCCGGTTAGGTCAGCTTGAACCTAGCATTTCAGACGGAGCGGCTGCAATCATGGCACGGCCAGACATCATCACGATCCCGATCCTTCCCCTTGGCATGGTGAACGCCTTTCTGCTGATCGTTCCTGGCGGTGCGGTTCTCATCGACGCGGGACTGCCCGGCTCGGAAAGGAAAATCCGGAGGGCACTCGCCGGGGCCGGGCTGACCTCTGCCGATCTCAAGCTGATCGTCGTCACCCATGGCCACATCGATCACGCGGGCGATGCAAGGGCACTGCGAGACCTTTCAGGGGCGCCCATACTGATGCATGAGGCCGACATCGCCTACTGCCAGGGGGAGCAACCGCTGCTTCGCCCGACCGGAGCTTTCGGGCGAATTTTCAAGATGACCGGCGCGATCGAGGCGCCTTTCCCCCATTTCACTCCGGACATCGTCCTGTCCGGCTCAGAGGAACGCAGCCTGACCGAATTCGGCGTCAAGGGACGGGTTCTGCCGACATCCGGGCATACCCCGGGGTCGATCTCCCTGCTGATGGATGACGGCACGGTCTTCGCGGGCGACCTTGCCGCTTCCGGTATCCTGCTCGGAGGAATTGCCCTGAGGAACCGGCCCAGGCAACCGCCCTTCGAGGAGGACCCCGCGGAAGTGGCCGCATCGCTCAGAATGCTGCTTGAGCGTGGTGCCCGCCGCTTCTACCTCGGCCATGGCGGGCCACTGGGTGCTGCCGCCATTCAAAGGCACGTCGCCCGCCTGGAGCGGCCGAGCGCAATGCAAGGGTCTACACGCCTGAAATCCGCCGTATCGGAGGCTGATTAGGGCTTGTCTTCCAGAGCGCGCGGATCTAGGGTCCGCGCGCTGTTATTCCCGTTTCCCCCTGGAGGACATTATGGGCTTTCTTGCTGACGCATTGGCGCGTGTACAACCTTCTGCGACCATCGCTGTCACCAACAAGGCGCGCGAGCTCAAAGCCGCAGGCCGCGATGTGATCGGTCTCGGTGCTGGCGAGCCGGATTTCGATACCCCGGACAACATCAAGGCGGCCGCCATCAAGGCGATCAACGAAGGCAAGACCAAATACACCGCCGTCGACGGTATTCCGGAGCTGAAGGCGGCGATCGTCGAGAAGTTCAAGCGGGAAAACGGGCTTAACTACGAAACCAATCAGATCACTGTCGGCACCGGCGGCAAGCAGGTGCTCTACAATGCACTCATCGCGACGCTGAACCCGGGCGATGAGGTCATCATCCCGACGCCGTACTGGGTGAGCTATCCGGACATGGTGCTGCTGGCCGGTGGCGAGCCGGTGATCGTGGAAGCCGACAAATCCACGTTCAAGATCACGCCGGAAGCCCTGGACGCGGCCATTACCTCCCGCACCAAGTGGCTGATCTTCAACTCTCCGTCCAACCCCTCCGGCGCGGCCTATACGGAAGACGAGCTGAAGGCGCTGACGGCGGTTCTGATGAAACACCCGCATGTCTGGATCCTGACCGATGACATGTACGAGCACCTGGTCTATGACGACTTCAAGTTCACCACACCGGCCCAGGTCGAGCCGGCGCTTTACGAGCGCACGCTGACGGTGAACGGTGTCTCCAAGGCCTATGCCATGACCGGCTGGCGGATTGGTTATGCCGGTGGCCCGGCAGATCTGATCAAGGCGATGGCGAAGGTCCAGTCCCAGTCGACGTCCAACCCCTGCTCCATTGCGCAGTGGGCAGCTGTCGAGGCGTTGAACGGAACCCAGGATTTCATTCCGAAGAACAATGAAGTCTTCAAGGGGCGCCGCGACCTGGTGGTTTCCATGCTCAACCAGGCCAAGGGCATCTCCTGCCCGGTTCCGGAAGGCGCGTTCTACGTCTTCCCGTCCTGCGCCGGCACCATCGGCAAGACGGCTCCGTCCGGCAAGGTCATCGAGAACGATGCCGATTTCGTCACCGAGCTTCTGGAAACCGAAGGCGTTGCCGTGGTCCATGGTTCCGCGTTCGGCCTCGGCCCGAACTTCCGCATCTCCTATGCGACCTCGACCGAAGCCCTGGAAGAAGCCTGCACCCGCATCCAGCGCTTCTGCGGCAACCTGAAATAAGGTTTCCGAACATTCGAAGACACAAGGGCGGCTTCGGCCGCCCTTTTTCATGGGGCCAAAGGACTTCGTTCTCAGTGCCGTCCCGGCCAGGCGATGCGCGAGCCGGGACCTGAGTGTTGCAGGGGTTGGAAGTTTTCTTGTCTTCGGTTTTGGATCCATGGATCCCGGATCCTCGCTACGCTGCGTCCGGGAAGGCGTCCACTGGCGGCTTGCTCTCCGTTGGCCGTCAGCGGTGCGTCAGGATCGAGGTCTCTTCAAAATAGGGAAGGGAAGGGGTCAGCCCCCGGTAGCGCCGGATGTCCAGACCGGCTGTTGTAATCGCTTCGGAATAGCGGGCGCGACCGGAGTTGTCGAAGATGATGATGCCGCCGGGAGCAAGTTTGCCTATGGCGTGCTCTAGACAGCCGACACGGGCACGGCCATCGATTACGATAAGGTCGAAAAGTCCCTCCTGTCTGAGGATTTCGGTCGCATAGGTCTCGAAGGATTGATCTGCGAAGCCCGGTTTTCCGGAATTATATCGCGAATTTGTATTTCCACCGGCTTGAAGGGCTTCAACGAGTTGGAGCTGCGTCGACGCCTTACAGGCCAGGCCGGCCAGACGGCTGCTTACCAGCGCGTGCCAGTCTCTGTCATGTTCCACACTGATGACTGCTGCTGCCCTGCGCGCAAGCCAGACAGTGCTGGCGCCGGAGCCGAACTCGAACACCCGTGCATCGGGATGGGCCGCCAAAAAGGCGTCTGCCACGTCGATTGCGCCATACGTCCACCAGGGAACATCGAGTTCAATCAGGCCGTCGATATCGCGGATCGCGAAAAGGCTTTTCAGCCAGTGGGCCCACCTGTGTCCGGAGGCCGCCGCATCCAGCAGTTTCAACAGGCCGAGCCGTCCTGCGAAGGCACGAGCACACCGCAGGACTCTTACATAGAGCCGTTTGACGACTGTTTCCAAATGAAAGGTCATCCGCCGATCCTTGGCGGGCTGCAGATGCGGGCGGCATCTTCTCGCGAAAAGTTCTTCTTCCCGGTGAAGAACTCACACTGTTCGTCGCTCCACACCGGCGTGTACCGGGTGCCGGTCTGATAGGTTATGAACCCCGTTGCCATGCTCCAGGTCAGAAAGAGGCCGAAGACCAGGCACGCTCCGGCGGCCCATTTCGGAGCGAAACTGCCGGGATTGCCGGCCACTTTTTTTGTGAACGCAAAAAGTCCCAAAAGTACCAGCAGGCTGAGGAGTGGCCACATGTCCGTCTTGTATCTCAGTGCAACCGTTCCGTAGGAGAGTGTGACAAGCGTAGTTGCCAATCCGCCAGCCAGCGGGATCGCCATCCGGAACCAGAACTTCCTTTGCGCGGTGACAGCGTAAACGGCAAACATCAGCCAGAGTGGCCACAGCCAGACCATGCCCACGAAGGGTTTCGCGGAGCGGATGAAGCCCAGGTCAGGGGCAAGGATCCGTTGGGCGATCTCTCGCAGCCGGTCGCGGGGCGCTTTCAGATCGAGACGGGTCTCCGGCAGGTCGAACATGTGAATCGTGAAGTTGTAGGGAATGCGCCTGGCGTTGAACCTGCCGTGTTCCGTGAAGGCGGATGCGCGCGCGCTGTTTTCCTTCTCGACACCCCAGAACACATAACCGTATTGCATGTTGCTCTTCAGGAAACTGCCATGGGTATGGGTTGGCGAGCCGAAGCGTGCGGTGTTCAGGGTCAGATATCCGATGCCGCTGAGACCCAGAATGAGGAGAGCCAAGCCGATGCGCAGCCAGTGTGTCCTGAGCGAAGTTTTGGCCAGCAGCAGGAGGACGAGTACGGTGGCGAGATAGAGCCCGATGGCGACGTTCGGACGGCCATGAAGAGCGATGGCGGCAATCAGCGCCGAGGGGATTGCCGTCCTCCAGACTGGCCAGTCGCCGAATACGGCTTGCGCCCACACCAGCACGAAGACACCGGTTGCCGCGTAGGTCAGGACGACGGGCTCGTGGTAAATCGCAGTGCTGGCTGTCAGATAAATTCCGGGACTGCAAAACCAGGTTGCGAGGCTGAGGTAGCGGCTCAGTCTGACACCGCGCTCGCCAAGCTGTTCAAGGTGAGGGGCGGCAACCGTCACGAACGCCAGATTGTAACAAAACGACCCAATGCAGGCCCAGATCCAGACGGACAGGGGGGCTAGCGAGAAGCTTTCGAAGGGCCAGGCCCAGCCGAAAACGAACCGTGTGATGAGGGGAGCAAGGCCGTGATAGATGTAGGCAACGCCGTCGGGTGAGTAATGGCCCTCAAGCTGGGCGACGCGTGCGGGCAGATCCAGGTGCCCGTCCAGAATGGCATGAAAATACTCGTCGTAAATATTCTGTCCGAATGGATATGCCCATTCCCGCAAGACCCCGCTGGCCAGTACGGCATAGGTCAAGATGCCAAGGACAATCAGGTCGAGTGATCTCGTAATTGTAACCGAACGGCTGCAACCTGTGCCCGATATGGCTTGTGTCATGAGACTACCCCTCTGCCTTATTGATCGGTTTCCCGGTCACGCGCGGAGGATTTCATTTCAAGTTGTCTGACCCTCTCCAGAACCGACTCCGTCAGGCGTCGGTTTGTCGAAAGGGAGTCGCTCAGGAAGGCAATGACGACGGTGATATATCCGGCAAGAAGAAACATGCTGCCAAGCACCAGGGACTGGATGTGTCCTTCGCCATCACCGGTCGCGTAGTAAAAAAGGAATCTCAGGACAGGCAGAAGCCCGATTGCAATCATCACAAGACCGGCCGAGAGAAATGCGCTCAACGGCCGGTACATGAAATAGCTTCTGAGAATGGTTACGATCTGCTTGCGAAGAAAACCGGATGTCGACCCGGTTAGCCGCGAGGGGCGAGTGGTCGGATTGGTCATTACGGGAACGGAGACAACCGTCAGATCCCTTTGGCCGGCGTGGATGAGCGACTCGGTGGTGTAGCTGAACCGCGTCATGACGTTGATCGTGTAGGCGGCATTGCGTGAATAGGCGCGGAAACCTGAAACGGCATCGTTCACGTCGACGCGCGCCAGATTGCCGACGATACGCGTTCCTATTTTCTGAAGTTGCCGCTTGAGCCAGGAAAAGTCGGAATTGTCTCCCGGATTCCGGTCTCCAACGACGATGTCCGCCCGCTGCTCTAGAATGGGGCGGACGAGATCCGGGATGGAGGAACCGGAGTACTGGTTGTCTCCATCCGTATTGACAATAATATCCGCTCCGCGCGCGAGGGCGGCTTCGATGCCTGCCTGAAAGCTGCTGGCAAGCCCCTTGTTGCGGTTGTTCGAAATGACGTGATCGGCACCGTGTTCCCTTGCGATGGCAGCGGTTCTGTCGCTGGACCCGTCATCTATGACGAGAATTTCAACGGCATCCACCCCGGGAAAACTCCGGGGGATCCCCGCGATGACCAAAGGCAGGGTTGTTTCCTCGTTGAAACAGGGAATTTGAACTATCAGCTTCATGAGAGATAACGGTGAAACCTTCAGGTAGATCCCGGGAAATAATGTAGTTTATGAGTATTAGAGCACGTCTTGGAAGTTTTGGGTCATTTGATGACCGAAAGCAGGTCGCTTGGGAAGGCGCGCCGCGCAACCCGATGCACCCGCAAAGGCATTGCAACGACGCCGGGGCAAGATCATCTCGCCCGTGATAGCCTGTGGCGCAAGGGTGCCCGGCCTGTCGAGCGCGCGGAAAATCTGCCCGCCATTTTCGTAGCGCCTCTCGTCAGATACACAGCATCGCGCTTCGGGACACGCCTCGACGGTGAACAGGTTTTCCGACATCGAATGATCCGATATGAACGGAACATACCCTGGGTATGACGGTCGCAGGTCCCCAAGATCATTTGCCCTGGCAGGCCTCGTTGCCACCGGGGCAGTCGCTCGGCGTCGTCTCGGGTTCCATGATCTGGCGATTGATCTGATCGGTCCGGTTCAGCCGGTTGCTGCTGTCGGCCCGCTGCCGTGTCGAGAACTCTGATTGCTGGCGGCCAAGGTTCTGGTTGAGCTGCTGTTGGGCGGAGGGCAGGCGCGGGGTGCCCGACTGGGGCAGTCCGCGTAGCTCGGCAGCCTGGGCAAAGGAGGGGCCCGGGGAGGCCGCCGGGACGAGAAGCGCCGTGGTGGCAACCATCGTGAGGAGACGCAAACACCGGCGCCGCTTCGCATTTCGCATACGCCCTTCCTTTCCTGACCGCTTCAGACAAACCGGTTTATCCGTCTGCGCAACCACAAGAATAGCTGACAACCGTGGCAGGACATAGCGATGATCCTCCCGCAAATGCTGCGCTGCCGCGTAACTTTCCCTTGCCTTCCGGCCTTGATCGGCGCGACGATGGCTGACCGCCCTGGTCGACGGGTTGCGGAACAGGGGGGCTTTCGTGTGCAAGCGCTAGGCCCAGCAGCCTTCGATCCCATTCGGGCGAGACGCGGCAGGCACGCGTCCTTCTTCGCTGGCCTTGCCGCGCTGTTCAAGAGGACATCCTCGAACACACGGGAGGTTCAATATGGCAATCACGACAAACGGGAAGGGATCTGCTGCGGGCGGTACTCCGCGCTGCATCGCCTTAGTCGGTCCGTTCGGCAGCGGCAAGACCAGCCTGCTTGAGGCACTGCTGGCACGAACGGACAAGATCGCCCGGCAGGGCACAGTCGGGGACGGCAACACGGTGGGCGATGCTTCGCCGGAGGCCCGGGCGCACGGCATGAGCGTCGAACTCAACATTGCCGATACGGAATATCTGGGGGACCGGTTTGTTTTTGTCGATTGCCCGGGATCGGTTGAATTTTTAAGCGAAATGGATGGGGCTCTCAGCGGTGTCGACATGGCCGTTGTGGTCGCGGAGGATGACGAGCGTAAGGTACCCGCCTTGCAGCTCATCCTGAAGACGCTCGAAGCCCGCGCCATTCCGCGGGTTTTGTTTTTGAACAAGATCGACAAGAGCACCCGCCGGGTGCGCGATGTGCTGAACGTTCTCCAGCCGGCATCCGCCGTGCCGCTGGTCCTGCGGCAAATTCCCATCTGGGAAGGCAGTCAGGCCACCGGATTTATCGATCTGGCCCTTGAGCGCGCGCATGTCTATCACGAGAAGGAAGAAAGCACCCAGATCGACATGTCCGACGAGGACCTGAAGCGGGAGCACGAAGCCCGGTTCACAATGCTGGAGCATCTCGCGGACCATGACGACGATCTCATGGAAGCGCTGCTGGAAGACATAGCCCCGGACCGGGACCGGGTCTTTGCAGATCTGGTCAATGAGATGCAGGACGGGCTGATCTGCCCGGTCTTCTTCGGCTCGGCCGACCATGGCAACGGCGTCGGCAAGCTGCTCAAGGCCTTGCGGCACGAGGTACCGGGTGTCGACCTGCTCAGCCGCCGGAACCTCGGCAACGGTAGCCGCCAGGTCCTGCAGGTGATCAAGACCCTGCACACGCAGCATGGTGGCAAATTGTCCATCGCCCGTGTCCTGGACGGGCAGGTTTCCGATGGTGACAGCCTGTTCGTCAACGGTGGCGAGGAGGTCAAGGTCTCGGGCCTGTTCACCGTATTCGGGCAGCAGGCGACGAAGATAGCGACCGCGGGCAAGGGCGATCTGGTTGCGCTCGGGCGGCTGGATGAGGTCCAGACCGGCGATCTGCTCGGTTTTGAAGGCGGCGAGATCTCAAGTCTCTATGAAGCCGAAAAACGGCCGCCGGTGCTGGCAACGGCCATTGCCGCGGCCCAGAGGAAGGACGAAGTCCGCCTTTCGACGGCATTGGCGAAACTGGTCGAGGAGGACCGCTCCCTGACCGTCAGCCAGAACCAGACCACGGCGGAAACGCTGCTGGCCGGGCAGGGGGAAATGCACCTGCGCGTTGCCCAGGAACGGCTTTCCGGGAAATACGGACTGGATGTTGCTGCACACACGGCGCATGTGCCCTACGCGGAAACCATCCGTTCCGGCACAAAGGTCCGCGGGCGCCACAAGAAACAGTCGGGAGGGCACGGCCAGTTCGGCGATGTGGTGCTGGAAATCGCTCCGCTCCCGCGCGGCGAGGGTATCCAGTTCTCCGATACGATCACCGGCGGTGTCGTTCCGAAGCAATATATTCCCTCCGTCAGGGACGGCGTGCTCGACGCCTTGCGCAACGGACCTCTCGGCTTCCCGGTGGTGGATATTTCCATCTGCCTGAAAGACGGCTCCTACCACTCGGTCGACAGTTCCGACCAGGCCTTCAAGATGGCGGGCATCATGGCAATCCGGGAAGGCCTGCCGGACTGCAAGCCGGTGCTGCTGGAACCGGTTCACAAGGTGACCGTCGCCTGTCCGAGTGATGCGACCGCCAAGGTCAACGCCATCGTCTCGGCCCGGCGCGGCCAGTTGCTCGGCTTCGATGCGCGGCCGGACTGGCCCGGCTGGGACGAGGTGCAGGCATTGATGCCCGAAGCGGAAATCAGCGACCTGATCATCGAGTTGCGTTCGGCAACGGCAGGGGTCGCCAGCTACACCTCCGAGTTCGACCACATGGCCGAACTTTCCGGCAAGGCGGCCGAACTCGCCCTGCAACGCTCGGGCAAGCAGCAGGCAGCCTGACAGCCCTGTCCGGAATGAGAGATGAGGGGCCTTCGAGGCCCCTCTTTTCATGGCGCGTCACCGGCTCCTGCTCTTCGATCACGAGTTTCATGTACCCGGTCACCAGGGCGTTATTTGCCATTGAATTGCGTTTCCGGTTTTCTCGTCTGCAAACGGGAGATCGACCATGAACATATTGAAGAGGCGAAGTTGGGAACTGGCGGAGCGCGAGGCGACGCCGGAACACGTCTTCATGAACCGCCGGCAGATCCTGGCAGGCCTTGCCGGCAGCGGTGTACTTCTGGGCAGCGGTCTTGGCACACGCCCGGCTTATGCCGAAGAGGATCCGAGCGCCGGACTTTATCCGGTGCCGCGCAACGAGGCCTACAAGCTGGACCGTGAGTTGACCGGGGAAGAAATCGCCTCCAAGTACAACAATTTCTACGAATTCGGCTCGCACAAGCAGATCTGGCCGGCCGCCCAGAAACTTGCAATCCGGCCCTGGACGGTGACGCTCGACGGTATGATCGACAACCCGCAGACGATCGGGATCGACGATCTTCTGGCCAAGATGCAGCTTGAGGAACGGCTTTACCGCCACCGCTGTGTGGAGGCCTGGTCGATGTCCGTGCCGTGGTCGGGCTTTCCTCTGGCCGATCTGGTCCGTCTTGCCGGACCCAAGACCGGGGTGAAATACCTGCGTTTTGAAACCTTCCATGACCCGTCTGTCGCCAGCGGTCAGAAGCAGAGCTGGTATCCCTGGCCCTATATCGAAGGCCTGACGCTGGAAGAGGCCACCAACGAGCTGGCGTTCATCGCAACAGGTGTCTACGGCAAGCCGCTTCCCAGGCAGTTCGGTGCGCCGATCCGGTTGGCGACCCCGTGGAAATACGGCTTCAAGTCGATCAAGTCGATCGTGAAGATCACATTCACCGACCAGCGGCCGGTCAGCTTCTGGGAAGAGATCCAGCCTCAGGAATATGGCTTCTGGGCCAATGTGAACCCGAAAGTGCCGCACCGGCGCTGGCCACAGTCTTCTGAAGCGGTGCTTGGTACGGATGAACGGCGCGATACCTTGCTGTTCAACGGTTACGAAGAACAGGTTGCCGGTCTTTATAAAGATATGAACGGCGAGGCCCTGTTCATGTAGCAACCGCACTGGGCAGATCAAGCAATATCGCGACGCACAATAGTTTAGGCAAAAAAAATGCCGGGTCTTGAGGACCCGGCAGTTTGAATTGATTCACTGAAAACAGTGGAATCACCTTCCAGAGGGGAACAGCTGGTCAGGACATCACTGGGAGGAGGACGTGACGTCCCGGTGACCAACAGTGATGCTTATATGCAGTGCACAAGCTGCATAAACAAGAGGCAGGGGCGCAGATCAGCTATGCAAAAAATGCAGGTCTTTGCGCGACAAATGTGCATTTGATAATTAGTTGTTTTATTACAAGGTGTTAATTGGAAACGTCGTGCCGAAATGCGCTGTGGAGATTAATTTAATCGGATAAGAAAAATAGGTATTCCCTCAAAAAAAGGGGCGGCCGGGCTGATAAACCGGCTTCTCCCCTGCCCAATAGCGCTGCAATTGGTGTCTCGCAATGCATTGCCCAGCCTGAATTGGGTGCGACTCAGGCAGTTCCTGCCCGCAGGGCACGATCAAACGCAGTTCAAGAGCTGGTATGACGCCCGCTCAGAAGATCCAGGTCTGCGCGTTGGCCAGCAAAAACTCGCGGAAGGCGGTGACGCGAGCCGTGTTTCTGAGTTCGGAAGGGTAGACGAAATAGGTGTCGAAAGACGGCACCTTGTCCTCCAGATCCATCATAACGGGCACGATGTTGGAGGCCTTGTCGATGATATAGTCCGGCAGCATGGCAATGCCGACGCCGGTCTGCACGGCGCGCTTGAGGGCAACAAGGTTGTTGGCCTTCAGGACCGAGCGGCGCGGGTTGGTTTCCGTGCGTCCGGCAGTTTCCAGCCAGTTCATGGACCGCAGGTAGGCCGGAGCCTGTTCCCCGAACGCGATGATGCGATGATGGTCGAGGTCCTCGATCGAAGTGGGCGTGCCGAAGCGCTGCAGGTATTCCGGTGCGGCAAAGACGTGAAAATGCACGGTGAACAGCTTGCGCTGGATCAGATCCGGTTGCGTCGGTTGCCGCAGACGGATGGCGACATCCGCCTCGCGCATGCCAAGGTCCAGCTCGTCGTCATCGAAGATCAGATGCAAGTCCACATCCGGATAGAGATCGATGAAGTTCTTGATACGGGCCGTGAGCCAGGTCGAGCCGAGGCCGACGGTGGTCGTGACTTTCAGGATGCCGGAAGGCTTTTCCTTGCTGTCGGTCAGGCTGGATTGCACGGCCTCCAGCTTCATCAGCACATCACTGGCCGTGCGGTAGAGAAGCTCACCCTGCTCCGTCAGAAGCAGGCCGCGCGCATGCCGGTGGAACAGGGTCACACCCAGATCCTGTTCCAGCGAGCTGACCTGCCGGCTGACGGCAGACTGACTCATGTGCAGGCTGTCGCCCGCATGCGTGAAACTGCCAGCCTGAGCGGCTGCATGAAAGATGCGTAACTTGTCCCAGTCCATGCATGCCCCCTGCGCAGGCCGGTCAGGCAGCGTTATTCAGCTGCCTGCCGTGTGGAATCGGCTTCATGTTCAGCCAGAAATTTTTCCGCTTCAAGGGCAGCCATACAGCCCATGCCGGCCGCTGTGACCGCCTGCCGGTAGATGTCGTCTGTCACGTCGCCGGCGGCAAAGACGCCCGGAACGGAAGTCCGGGTCGAATCCGGCGCGGTTTCAAGGTAACCGTTGGCCTTGAGCGCAAGCTGATCCTTGAAGAGTTCCACGGACGGAGCATGCCCGATCGCGATGAACACTCCATCGGTGGAAATGTCCTGCAAATCGCCGGTCTTGGTGTTCTTCAGCCGCACGCCGGTCACTGCCTTCGGTTCGCCGCCACCCAGGATCTCGTCGACCTGGCTGTCCCAGATGACGTCGATCTTCGGGTTCTGGAAAAGGCGGTCCTGCAGGATCTTCTCGGCCCGGAGGCTGTCGCGGCGGTGAACCAGGGTCACCTTGCTGGCAAGGTTGGCAAGGTAGAGCGCTTCCTCGACCGCGGTGTTGCCGCCGCCGACGACGACGACTTCCTTGTTGCGGTAGAAGAAACCGTCGCAGGTGGCGCAAGCCGAAACCCCGGCCCCCATGAGGTCCTGTTCCGACGGCAGGCCGAGCCAGCGTGCCTGGGCTCCGGTCGCGATCACGAGCGCATCAGCGGTGAAGACCGTGCCGCTGTCGGCTTCCAGGCGGAACGGGCGCTGCGACAGATCCGCCTTGACGATGGTGTCATAGACAATCTTCGTGCCGACGTTCTCGGCCTGCTTCTGCATCTGTTCCATCAGCCAGGGGCCCATGATGGGATCGGCGAAGCCCGGATAGTTTTCGACGTCGGTGGTAATGGTCAGCTGACCGCCCGGCTGAATTCCGGACACCAGCGTCGGCTCGATCATCGCACGGGCAGCATAAATCGCCGCAGTGTAACCGGCAGGTCCGGAGCCGATGATCAAAAGCTTGCTGTGTTCCGTGCTCATGAAGCGCACCCTATCCTGTTTACGTGTCACGTCCGTGGCGAAGACGGCTCCTCATGCCGTGCCCGCCGGGCCCTTTGTTTCTTGCTGCCTCAAGGCCGCATAGTCGGTCAAGATCCGTTCTGCGATCAGGGGCGTGGCATCTATCGGCTCGTAGGTAGTGGTTTTCAGCGGACCTGGAAAGGGGTGAATGACGCCCATGCCCTGCAAAGTCCCCAAAAACCGGGTGATCTTGTCGTGACCGCCACTGGGATGGAACACGTGAACGGGTTTTCCGGTCACTGTTGCCTCGCCGATCATGTTCGTCGAATCCGCCGTCGCGACAATCGCATCGGCCTTTGCGAGATAAAGGCCGAGCGGATTTGGCGCTTCGCCGGTCCAGTAGAGATGCCCGCCCGCCTTGGCAAGGCTCGCCAGACCATACGCCAGTCCCGCAGGCGTTCGGCGGGACGACGTAATCATGAGACTGGCGCCGTCCTCTTCGCCAAGCCGGCGCAGTCCGGCCAGCAGCCGTGTCTGATCGTCCTCGGAAAATGTGTGGTGACGGCTGTCGCCGCCGATCAGGACGGCGACCCGGGGAGGCGCCAGCTTGTCGATTTCGGGCGCGGACCGTTCCCTGAGTTGACAGAGCCGGGTCACCGGGAAGCGGTGTGGCGATGTCGGGGTCACGAGAACATTGCGCCCGCGCAGCCTGTCGTGTTCGGGAACCCAGATCAGGTCGGCGGCATCAGGTCCGGTCCTGGGGTCCTTCAGAAACACCGTGAAGGTTCTGCCTTGGGACAGCCGCTTGATCCGGCGCAGGTAAGCCGCTGCCCGCCGGCCGGACGCAATGGCGATGTCGGGATAGGGCGGGGCGATCGGGCTGTCGGGCCGGCCCTCGCGTTCGCGCGGGTCCGTCGGACCAAATGGGAGCCACCAGGAAAAGGGAGGTTTCGGTGCGACCGTGCGTGTCTCGTAGGGACAATTCAAAGCCTCTGCGACACCGACGCATTGGGCCAGATCTCCCGCTTTTCCGTCTGTTAGCACCCAAATGCTGGAAGGGGCGGCGGACGAGGAGGTCTCCGGCGGTCTGTGCATGTGAGGAGGCGATGCCCTGTCGTAATCTTTCGAAATCGTGCGCAAATTTGTTATAGTCTTGCACAAATGCGCAAAAAATCATAATTCGGCACCAACCGACACGTTAGCGGGATTTTACGATCCTGCAAGCCGCCGAACCCGGTTCGGCGTCACCTACCCACATGATGAACCCCGAAATTTGAGCCCTGGGGTGACGTTCAAAGGAGACAGGCTTGAAAGCGCGCCTTGATGCCATTGACTGGCAGATCCTGAAGGAATTGCAGGACGACGGCCGGATGACCAATGTCGAACTGGCCCGCCGGGTCGGCATTTCCGCGCCTCCTTGCCTGCGCCGCGTTCGTGCGCTTGAGGAAGCCGGCCTCATCCAGGGGTACAGGACCCTGCTGGATGAAAAACAGCTCGGTTACGATGTGACCGCCTTTGCCATGGTCGGCCTGCACAGCCAGACGGAAGCCGATCTGATTGCCTTCGAGGAGACCGTGCAGAAATGGCCGCTTGTGCGGGAGAGCTACATGCTTTCCGGCGAAGTCGATTTCCTGCTGAAATGTGTTTCGCCGGATCTTCAGGCCTTCCAGAATTTCGTGATCCGGGAGCTGACTGCCGCACCGAATGTGGACAGTGTACGTACCGCCTTGACCATTCGCCGTACGAAGGACGAACCTGTCGTCCCGATTGATTGAATTTGGAACTGCCTGTCATGGCTGTAAAGAGAATTGTCCCGAACATCGCTCCGCTGGACCGGGACAAGGCGCAGCGCTTTTACGGCGATGTCCTTGGCATGGATCTTGGAATGGATCACGGCTGGATTGCGACCTATGTGGGCGCGGGGCAGGCGGTTGCGCAGATCAGCATTGCACAGGAAGGCGGTTCCGGGACCTGTGTTCCCGATCTTTCCATAGAGGTCGACAACCTGGACGAAGTGCTTTCAAGGGCACAGGCATCAGGCTTTGCGATCGAATACGGCCCGGCCGACGAACCATGGGGCGTGCGCCGGTTTTATGTACGCGACCCTTTCGACCGCCTTGTCAATATTCTGCAGCATCATTGACGGGCAAACGCCTCAGCGTTCCAGCCGCGCCAGTTTTCTCTTCATCCGCTTGATCAGGACGATATCCCTGAGCGCGACGGCAACAAGCGTGAAGGCGATGGACAGGACCAGGATAGTGGTCAGTACGGCGATGGGCAGCGGTTGGTGATAGTGATACTGGTCCAGGGCCTGGTCTAGCGGATGCATGCCGGAATACATGCGGCTGCGGATCATCTCGCGAAACGTGCCGAAACCGACCGTGCCGTGTTTGAAAAACCTGAGCCCGAAGACGAGCGCGAATACCACCACCGCCAGGGCGAGCAGATATCCGAAAACGCGCAGCGCGAAGACGACCGCACGCTCATGGCGGAGTTTTACGATGCGTCTGAATATCTGCCGTTCGCGTGGCTCGAGACCGGAATAGAGAACCCAGCGAAAAATCCACAAGGGAACCGCTGCAACCAGCAGCCACACCGCAATCACGCTAAAAACCATTGTTTGCCCTCCGACACTTTGTCCGGACACATAATCGTGGCCAGCTTAGCGGTTCACCGCCGGGCGTCAAAGGGCAAAACGATGTGCTGGTACGGCCTGATTGATCAGATGTATTTGACTTCGACGATCTCATAGGAGCGGGCCCCCCCGGGGGCGGTCACTTCCACGCTGTCGCCGACGGACTTGCCGATCAGGGCACGCGCAATGGGGGAGGAAATGGAGACCTTGCTCTGCTTCACGTCGGACTCAACGTCGCCGACGATCATGTATTTCTTTTCCTCTTCCGTGTCCTCGTCGATCAAAAGGACGGTCGCGCCGAACTTGACGACGTCGCCGTCCAGTTTGGTCACGTCGATGACTTCGGCGCGGGAAAGCTTGTCTTCCAGTTCCGCAATACGGCCCTCGTTCAGGCTCTGGGCCTCTTTCGCAGCATGGTATTCGGCATTTTCCGACAGATCGCCATGTGCGCGCGCTTCGGCAATTGCCTCGACAATGCGCGGACGCTCAACCGCGGTACGTTCCTTCAGTTCATCCTGAAGCATTTTGTAACCGGCAGAGGTCATCGGAACTTTTTCCATTGGTCTCAGACCTTCAGCTTATTGGGTCCCCCGTTTCGGGAACCGCGCTTTAACAAAAACAAACCAAGCCGGGAAAGACATGCTTTCCCGGCCGGCCACGATCATATTAGCCTCAGCCGAAGTAGGATTGTAAAGGTCTTACTTCCAGGCTTCCCGCTTTATGAGCGGCGATGCCTTTGGCTGCAGCCACCGAACCGGCAAGGGTCGTGTAATACGGCACCTTGTTCAGAAGAGCTGCCCGGCGCATCGACCGGCTGTCGGCAATGGCCTGCGCGCCTTCGGTCGTGTTGAAGACGAGCTGGACTTCACCGTTCTTGATAGCATCGACGATATGCGGGCGGCCTTCAAGCACCTTGTTTATCTTCTTCACCGCAATGCCGTTTTCCTCAAGGAACTTCTGCGTACCGCCCGTGGCGATGATCGAAAAGCCGGCGGCTTCCATGCTGCGAACGGCTTCCACCACGCCGGCCTTGTCCTCATCGCGCATGGAGACGAAGACGGTTCCCTGGGAGGGCACGCCCGTGCCGCTGCCGAGCTGCGACTTGGCAAAGGCGGTGCCGAAGGCCGTGTCCAGACCCATGACCTCGCCGGTGGAGCGCATTTCCGGCCCGAGAATCGTGTCAACGCCGGGGAAACGCGCGAACGGGAACACGGCTTCCTTGACGGCGATATGGTCGAGTTTTTTCTCGCTCAGGCCGAAGGAGGCCAGGCTTTCGCCCGCCATGATCCGGCTGGCGATCTTGGCGACCGGCGCCCCGATGGTCTTGGCGACGAAGGGCACGGTCCGCGACGCGCGCGGGTTCACTTCCAGAACGTAGATCTCGCCATTCTTGATGGCGAACTGCACGTTCATCAGGCCGCCGACTTCCAGGCCGAGGGCCAGGGCGGTGGTCTGGCGCTTGAGTTCGGCGATCATGTCCTCGCTCAGAGAGAAGGGCGGCAGGGAACAGGCACTGTCGCCGGAATGAA
This sequence comes from Roseibium sp., assembly GCF_050301095.1. GTDB lineage: Bacteria > Pseudomonadota > Alphaproteobacteria > Rhizobiales > Stappiaceae > Roseibium. The sequence goes on along the minus strand of NZ_JBNKYW010000287.1, from coordinate 19,640 downwards.
TGCCGGCTTCCTCGATGTGTTCCATGATGCCGCAGACGAAGACGTCCTTGCCGTCGCACAAGGCATCCACATCGACTTCGATCGCACCGTCCAGGTAACGGTCGAACAGCAGCGGATTGGTGCCCAGTACCGTGTTGATCTGGCCGGTCTTGTCGTTCGGGTATTTCGCCCGTACTTCCGCCGGAACAAGTTCCGGCAGCGTGCCGAGCAGATAGGAGTTGAGGGCTTCCTCGTCGCGGATGATCTGCATGGCGCGGCCGCCCAGAACGTAGGACGGGCGTACCACCAGCGGCAGGCCGAGCTGGCCGGCGATCAGACGGCCCTGTTCGACGGAATAGGCAATGCCGTTTTCCGGCTGTTTCAGGTCCAGCTTGACCAGCAGCTTCTGGAAACGGTCCCGGTCTTCGGCCAGGTCGATCATGTCCGGCGAGGTGCCGAGGATCGGCACATGCGCCTTGACGAGCGTCTGGGCGAGCTTCAGCGGGGTCTGGCCGCCGAACTGGACGATCACGCCATGCAACGTGCCGTTTTCCTGCTCCTTGCGGATGATTTCCAGAACATCTTCCGGGGTCAGCGGCTCGAAATAGAGCCGGTCCGACGTGTCGTAGTCGGTGGAAACGGTTTCCGGGTTGCAGTTGACCATGATGGTCTCGTAGCCCGCGTCTTCCAGGGCAAAGGCGGCGTGACAGCAGCAGTAGTCGAACTCGATGCCCTGACCGATCCGGTTCGGGCCGCCGCCCAGAATGGCGACCTTTTTCCTGTCGGAGGGCGCGGCCTCGCAGGCAGGCTTGCCCATGAAGGGAGCTTCATATGTCGAGTACATGTAAGCGGTCGGCGAGGCGAACTCGGCGGCGCAGGTGTCGATGCGCTTGTAGACCGGGTGAACGTCCAGTTCGCCGCGCAGCCTGACCACGTCGTCGGCGTCAATGCCGGCAAGGCTGGCGAGGCGCGCGTCGGAAAAGCCCATGGACTTCAGCTTGCGCAGGTTCACCGCGTCCTGCGGAAGACCGGCGTTACGCACCTTGGCTTCCATCGCCAGGATGTCGGCGATCTGCTCCAGGAACCAGGTGTTGATGCCGCTGGCCTCGTGGATTTCCTCGATGCTCATGCCAAGGCGCATGGCCTGTGCGACATTCAGGAGCCGCGTCGGCGTCGCTGTCGAGACGGCGGCCCGCAGGGCATTCTTGTCGTCGCCCTGGTCCAGGCCTGGAATTTCGGTCTCGTCAAAGCCGTTCAGCCCGGTTTCGAGGCCGCGCAGCGCCTTCTGCAGGCTTTCGTTGAACGTGCGGCCAATGGCCATGACTTCACCGACGGACTTCATCGCGGTGGTGAGGTAGGCTTCCGACCCCGGGAATTTCTCGAATGCGAAGCGCGGGATCTTGGTGACGACGTAATCGATGGTCGGTTCGAAGGACGCCGGGGTGGCTCCGCCCGTGATGTCGTTTTCCAACTCGTCGAGCGTGTAGCCGACGGCGAGCTTGGCGGCGATCTTGGCAATCGGGAAACCGGTTGCCTTGGACGCAAGCGCCGAGGAACGCGACACGCGCGGGTTCATTTCGATGACCACCAGACGGCCGTTTTCCGGATTGACGGCAAACTGGACGTTGGAGCCGCCGGTTTCGACGCCGATCTCGCGCAGCACCGCGATCGAGGCGTCGCGCATGATCTGGTATTCCTTGTCGGTCAGCGTCAGGGCCGGCGCGACGGTAATGGAATCGCCCGTGTGCACGCCCATCGGATCGACGTTTTCGATGGAGCAGATGATGATGCAGTTGTCCGCCTTGTCGCGGACCACTTCCATCTCATATTCCTTCCACCCGAGCAGGCTCTCGTCGATCAGCACCTGGCCGACCGGGGAGGCATCGATGCCGGAGCGGACAATTGTCTCGTATTCTTCCCGGTTATAGGCAACGCCGCCGCCGGTGCCGCCAAGCGTGAAGGCCGGCCGGATGATGGCCGGAAGGCCGATCTCGTCAAGGGCACGCATGGCTTCCAGGTAGCCGGCGTTGCGGTCGTAACCGGTGATACGCCCGTTCTCATCGTGAATGGCGGGAGAAGAGGCGATGGAGGCACGGGGGTTTTCGAGACCGATGGTGTCCATGGCGGCGCGGAACTTTTCCCGGTCCTCTGCCTTCTCGATCACCTCTGCGCGGGCGCCGATCATCTCGACGCCGAATTTTTCCAGAACGCCCATCTGCTCCAGTTCGAGCGCGCAGTTCAGCGCGGTCTGGCCGCCCATGGTCGGCAGCAGCGCGTCCGGCCGTTCCTTCTCGATGATCTTGGCCACCAGCTCCGGAGTGATCGGCTCGATGTAGGTGGCATCGGCGAGATCCGGATCGGTCATGATCGTCGCGGGGTTCGAGTTCACCAGGATGATGCGATACCCTTCCTCGCGCAGTGCCTTGCAGGCCTGGGTGCCTGAATAGTCGAACTCACAGGCCTGACCGATAACGATCGGACCGGCACCAATGATCAGGATGGAAGAGATATCTGTGCGTTTGGGCATCTCGGCTCGCAGCTCGCAGCGGCCAATCCGAAGTAGCGGCCGCTATTCGGTCTGGCGCGTGTCTTTAGGTGAATGACAATGTTGGCTGAGCGCGTCTTATAGGCAAAAGCGCTGAGTTAGGGAACCCCGGCAGGGCCTCAAGATGCTGTTTTTCCGAGCCGGACGTGCAGATTATTCAAGGTCGATGACCGGATCGGGCAAAGGTGTCGTGGTTTGACCGTCAAAATCGCCGATTCCCTTGGTCAGGGCATAGCAGGCAAGACGGATCGATTTGGGAATTTCCACGGGCCGGCCGTCCCTGTTTCCCTTTTCGTAATACTGAATCATACGCTTTTTCAGGCCAAGCCGGTCTGCGGCATCCTTCTGTTTCAGTCCAAGCGTCCGCCGCCAGTGACGGAATTGCTGCGGGGTCATGACGGGCACAGCGTCTTTTGATTTTGATTCGGCCATTATGTGTTGTTCCGGAATAACTTGGTTCCGTTCTGCAGGGCGCGAAAGCGCGGTTCAGGCTGACCTGAGAGAAATAACCTCCCCACCCGAATGTCAATCAGGAAGTGCACAAAGTGCTCTTTTTGCCGCAGTTTCCAGTCCGCGGGTGCTGTCTGAATGGTTGATTTGCAACGTTTCCGGGGCGGTTAGACGGCTTGTGACACGCCGCGGGCCGTTGGTCGTGCGGGCGCCGCCACCGGCCGGTGAGCTGCGGCAATCCCGTCAGCGGGGGGGGCAGATCGGCATTCTATCGATGACCGCGGATCCCGGGCCCGAAAAAACAGTGGATTTCCGGACTGGTGACGGACGCTGGCAAGCAGGTGGCGCCCACCCTGCATATATTGCTGTTGTACGCGTTATGGGTGTGCTGGAATACGGGTTTGATCGTTCCTTGAACCCTGCTGGCGAATTATTCGGTGCGCATTCGGGAGCGTGTTTTCTGCTGTCCTTCTTCGAGTTTACCTGATCCTGTAATAATTGTCAGTGTGCTTGAAAAGGTCGCTAAGTAGTTTCGGTGAGGGAAAGTTGGCCGGAACAAGAATATTCTGCCTAAAAATTCCTCATTCGTCCGGGTCTATTTCGTTGAAGTAGATTATCGATAATTAATATTTATGACCTTCGGTGAGTTTTTGTTTCTGATTAATTATTCATAGTTGTGCAAACTTTCATACAGATGGCGGAGTTATAGTGTTGTTCAACACGGGACTTCTGCGGAAAATGTTCAATAAATCCATTTTTTGCGTAGATTTTAACTATCAAAAAGGTGTATTAGACTACCGCTTAGTCTCCTAGGAGTTTGGTGTTTGGAGGCTTCTGAAGCGAAAAAGCCATGTGCTTCCAGCTGAGGGGGCTGCCATTGCAGTGCTAGTGGGACCTGTCGATCCGGTGGTGGGACCGGATTGCCGGGAGTATTGCAAGGCCAGCCAGACTTGGAACAAGAAAGACAAGATCGGGCTTAAAAAAATGAACAATGTAGCAACCAAGTTAATTGCTGTTCCGGACATAGCAGGTCCGGGGCAGGAAGTCGTAATGGACGACCGTGCTCTCGCGATTTCGGAGATGTCCGAGCGGTTCGATGTCACACTTCGAACCCTTCGCTTCTACGAAGAGAAAGGTCTCCTCAATCCCGTGCGTAAAGGCGCCCGCCGCTTTTACGGGTCACGGGACATCTCCCGGATGCGAGTGATCCTGCAGGCCAAGAAGATCGGGCTGACGCTCGCCGAGATCCGCAGGGTCATCAAGCTGGTGGAAGGCAAGACCGACCGCCAGGAGCAGTTCCGGGAGCTGCAGGAAATCTGCAAGGCACAGCAGGAGCTTCTGGCCGAACAAAAGCAGATGCTGGATGAGCAGCTCGCGGAAGTCGATGAGATTCTCGTCGTCTTCGAAGAACTGGTCAACTGATCTCTTGCTTCGGTGACGTTTAAAACCCCGGTGCGCGGTTGCGCACCGGGGTTTTTCTTTTGCCGGGGATTGAAGGTCAGGCGGACCTTGCCGACTGCATCATGTCGGTGAAGCGCTTGAACAGATAGTGGCTGTCCCTCGGGCCGGGGGATGCTTCCGGGTGATACTGCACGGAGAACACCGGCTTGTCCTTCATGGCAAGGCCGCAATTGGAGCCATCGAACAGGGACACATGGGTTTGCTGGACATTGTCCGGCAGGCTGTCGGCATCGACCGCGAAGCCGTGGTTCATCGACGTGATTTCAACCTTGCCCGTGGTGTGGTCGTAGACCGGATGGTTGGCGCCATGATGGCCCTGGTGCATTTTCATCGTCTTGCCGCCAAGGGCCAGCGCCAGCATCTGATGGCCAAGGCAGATGCCGAAGGTCGGCACGCCCTTGTCGACGATCTTCCGGATGGTCTCCACAGAATAGGTGCCGGTCGCAGCCGGGTCGCCCGGACCGTTGGACAGGAAAACGCCGTCCGGCTCATGGCCCAGCACGTCTTCCGCCGTCGCGGTCGCCGGCAGCACAGTGACTTCGCAGCCGGCATCGGTGAGAAGGCGCAGGATGTTCCGCTTGATGCCATAGTCGATGGCAACAACCTTGAAGCGGCCACCGTCCGCGTCGCCATAGCCGTTGCCCCATGTCCAGCTTGTCTGGGTCCAGCGATGCGACTGGGTGGTCGAGGCGTCCTTGGCAAGATCCATGCCGACCAGGCCCGGCCAGTTGGCTGCGGCAGCCTTCAGGCCTTCGATGTCGAACTTGCCGTCCGGAGCGTGCGCGATCACGCCGTTCGGAACGCCTTTTTCGCGGATCAGGGCGGTGAGCGCTCTTGTGTCCACGCCGCTGATGCCGATCAGGTTCCGGCTTTTCAGCCAGGCATCGAGATGCCTTGCGGCCCGGTAGTTGGCCGGATCGGTGATGGAGGCGGCAAGCACCACACCGCGGATGCCGCTGTCGGCAGCCATGTTGACGGTCTCGATGTCCTCGTCGTTGGCGCCGACATTGCCGATATGCGGAAAGGTGAAAGTGATGATCTGACCGGAGTAGGAAGGATCTGTCAGGATTTCCTGATAACCCGTCATGGCCGTGTTGAAGCATATCTCACCAACGGCCTGTCCCGTTGCACCGAGGCCATGTCCCTCGATTATGCTGCCGTCGGAGAGCACAAGCAGGGCGGTCGCCGGGGTCTCTGACCATGCGTCTGCAGTCGTCATGTCTTGTTTCCAGATCTTGTTGGTGACATCATGCGCTGCAGGAAAGGCGCCTAGGGCAGGTCAAGAAACCTGCGAATGGCCGTCTGCATTAAGCGCGGGACTCTATGGGAAGCGGCTTGGATCGTCAATATTGATCCTCTGAAAAAAGATCTTTAAAATTCAATGGCTTGTCTGAGCGATAACAAGAGGCGCCAAAGTGCGCCATGCCTCAGTGTGGCAGGGGTGGGGTGAACCATGCGCGATACGATGCGCGACAGAATCAACGTGGCCTTGAAGGCGGCGCAGGACGAGGGCGACAAACGTCGCTGTGCGACCCTGCGTCTTGTGCAGACCGCCGTGAAAGACCGCGAAGCGGCCGCCCGCGAGAATGGCAAGGACGGCGTCGGAGAAGCTGAAGTAATTGATATCCTTCAGAAAATGATACGGCAACGCGAAACCTCCGCGGTCGAATTCGAAAGCGGCGGCCAGCTCGATCTGGCCGAACAGGAGCGCACCGAACAGGAAATCATCCGGGAATTTCTGCCGGTGCAGCTGAGCGACGAGGAAATGCGCACCATCTGCAAGGACATGGTCAGGGAGATCGATGCCCGCGGCCTGCGCGACATCGGGCGCTGCATGAGCGCGCTCAAGAGCCGCTATCCCGGTCAGATGGACTTTGTTCAGGCGTCGTGCCTCGTGAAGGACATGCTGCGCACGGACGGCAACGGCAAGGCCGAAAGCGACACGCCGGACGCCGCCAAGGAATGACCTTCCGGCGGAGCGCCTGCCGCGCCGAAATTCCTTCCCTCGCTCTGGCGCAACAGTGCAGAGCTCTGGCTTCTGCCGCAAAGACCCATTAACTTGGCATTCCTGCCTGACGGCCGCCGAGGCCGTTCGGGAGGCTTGGGGCCGTACCCTGACGTTTCTCTTGGATTTGGACTGATCGCACTCCATGCGTTTTGAACCGCGCCTTCTTGATGAAATCCGTGCCCGGCTGACCCTGTCTGATCTGGTCGGACGGCGGGTCTCGTGGGACCGGCGCAAGACCCAGCCGGGCAAAGGCGATTTCTGGGCCTGCTGCCCGTTTCACCAGGAAAAAAGCCCGAGTTTTCATGTCGACGACCGGCGTAACCGCTACAAGTGTTTCGGCTGCGGTGCCTCCGGTGACCACTTCACATTCCTGTGCGAGACCGAAGGGCTGAGTTTTCCCGAGGCCGTCGAAAGGCTTGCCGGGCAGGCCGGGGTCCCGCTGCCCGCGCCCGACCCGCAGGCTGCGCGCCGGGAAAAAAAACGCGCCGGACTTGCCGATATCTGCGAAATGGCGGCCGAATTCTTCCAAAGGGAATTTGCCGGGCCGCGGGGCGAAGCTGCGCGCGCCTATTCGGCAAAACGCGGATTGAGCCCGGAAACGCTCGCCGAGTTCCGCTTCGGATTTGCGCCTGACAGCCGCGATGCGCTGAAATCCCACCTGGCTGCCCGCGACATCCCGGAAGCGGCGATGATTGAAGCGGGACTGATCATCAAGCCCGAGGGCGGGCGCCCGACCTACGACCGCTTTCGCGGACGGCTGATGATCCCGATTCAGGACGACCGGGGCAGGGTGGTCGCGTTCGGCGGCCGGACCCTGCTGCCCGACGGGCAGCCCAAATACCTGAACTCGCCGGAAACGCCGTTGTTCCACAAGGGCGTCATGCTGTTCAACGCCCACCGGGCACGGGAACCCGCCTTCAAGTCGGGCGAGGCGGTCGTGGTCGAGGGTTATCTCGACGCCATTGCCCTGTGGCAGGCCGGCATCCGCCACGTCGTTGCCTCGCTTGGCACCGCCTTCACCGAGGACCAGATCGTCAGGCTCTGGAAGTTCGCGCCCGAACCCGTGATCTGCTTCGACGGCGACGTGGCCGGTGTTTCGGCGGCGCACCGGGCGATCGATCGCATCTTCCCGGTGCTCAGAAGCGGTTATTCCTTCCAGTTCTGCTTTCTGCCGGACGGCATGGATCCGGACGACCTCGTCAAGCAGCGGGGACTGGAGGGGTTTCACGCCGAGGTTGCCGGAGCGCAGTCTCTGTTCGACGTCGTCTGGGACCGTGAGATTTCCGTGTCGCGGCTCGACACACCGGAACGAAAGGCCGCGCTTGAAAAGCGTTTCGACGACCTGATCGGCACCATCCGCGACGAACGCGTGCGCCGACGCTATCAGCTCGACCTGAAATTCAAGCTCTCCAACCTGTTCTTCGAGCAGGCACGGCAGGCGAGGTCCGGTGGCAAGAAGGCGCAGGAAAACAGCTCGCCGCTCGGCAAGGCGCGTGAACGGGTCGCGGCAAGCGATGATTTCGGCACCGAGCGGCTGGTGCTGGGCCTGAGCATGCGCTACCCGCATTTGCTTGACCGGAACTTCGAACGGTTCTCCCGGCTACCCTTTGCCAACGATCTGCATCGCCAGCTGCGCGACGTCCTGTGCCGGATCGTGGACGATCTGGAGGCAACGCCCATCGCGGACCTGACCAGCGCCTTCGACGAACCGCTGCGCGACATCATGTACGAGATGATGCTGGAGACCATCGGCCTGCAGGAACAGAAGAAGGCCGAGTTCTCCGCCCTGATCCACCGCTTTCCGCTGCTGAAGTCCAACCCGCCGGAGGATTTCATCGAGGCGGCGTTCCTGCATTTTCTCGACGTGCTTGAGCTCAATGCGCTGGAAGAGGAGCTGAATGCTGAGCTTGCCGTCACCGATGACCAGCTGGACGAACATTCCTGGGCCAGGATACAGGCCCTGACCCAGGACCTTTCGCGCAGGCGCGAGGAATGTGCCCGGGACGAATCCGATCTTGCGGAGCGAGCGAAGAAGATACGGACCGCCGGGCCGACGATTGCCGCGACAGCCGTCGCGGCTGGTTGAAATTTGCACGACGCTTGTCGAGGTTTGCATGACGCTTGAAAAATCCGTCGTTATCCACGCACCGCGCGATGCGGTTTTTGCTGCGCTGAGCGACCCCGCCGAAATCACGCGGCATTTCCCCTATGACCGGGTGGAAAGCGAGGACGTCGAGGGGGGACTGATCACGTTCCACGGCTCTATCGGCGGTCAGGCCTTCACCGACTTCGGCCGGATCACACGAAGGCGCGAGGGTGCCCAATTCGAATACCGCTACTGGAGTACCAATCACGGGACGGAGCGCAGCGAGGAAAACGAGCTGGAGATCCGCTACCGGCTGGAACAGGACGGGGAGGCGACCGCGCTCTTCGTCACGCATAGCCTTATCCGGAATGCGGATTACCTGGCCATGATGGACGGGGCCTGGGACGGCCTGCTGCTGCAACTGAAGACAAATCTGGAAACAGGCGGATGAAAGGTCTCCGGCACCTGCCGGAAGGAGGAGGTGTTGCAACGGCTTTTGCGTCTACCGCTGGCATTTGACGTGGTCAGAAGCCGAAAAAACGTATTTTCCGATTGACCTGTGACGAATCACACTTGCGAATCGTGTGAGCCGAGCTAAATAGGAGTTTTGCAGCCCTTGCGCGCCGCAGCCTGACGCCTGCTTGCGGCAAAAATCTGATATCCGCTGCAAACCCGTATGAATACCTCATCGGCATTCGTATTTCGGATGCGACTTGGAAAGACCGCGTGCTTTGTCGATGCTGAAAAATCACAATGTCGAAAAGCGTACGGTTAATTGGGACTTAAGGGACACGGCTTACAAACCTAACCGCGTTGATTCTTTCAGCCGCCGCCGCAGTTGAATGCTGGCGCGCTGGGAACGCATTGGGTTGAAGCTAAACAAGGGGCGCTGCGCGGTCCCACCGGCCGCGAACTGGAGCACGAAATGGTAGCCAAAGCGACACAAGCAGACGACACGCAGGAACAGAGCACGGACGGCCCGGATGGTCCGCTGCTGGACTTGTCGGATGCCGCTGTCAAGAAGATGATCAAAGCCGCCAAGAAGCGCGGCTATGTCACCTATGACGAGCTGAACGAGGTTCTTCCCTCCGAGCAGGTGTCTTCGGAAAAGATCGAGGACACCATGTCGATGCTCTCCGACATGGGCATCAACGTGATCGACTCCGAAGAAGCCGAGGAGGGCCCGGACGAAGTCGACGGCGGCGAGCTCGTCGCGGCCACCACGACCGCGGTTGCCAAGACCACCGCCAAGGAACCGGCAGACCGCACCGACGACCCCGTGCGCATGTATCTGCGCGAAATGGGTTCCGTGGAGCTGCTTTCGCGCGAAGGTGAAATCGCCATCGCCAAGCGCATCGAGGCCGGCCGCGAGGCAATGATCGCGGGGCTGTGCGAAAGCCCGCTGACCTTCCAGGCCATCATCATCTGGCGCGATGAACTGAACGAAGCCCAGGTTCTGCTGCGCGACATCATCGACCTGGAAGCGACCTATGCGGGCCCTGATGCCAAGGCAGGCCCGGCCGTTGCCAATGACGATGTCGCCCCGGCCGAAGGTGGTGCCGCCGCCAACGACAGCGGCATGTCCGAAGACACCGAAAGCGAAGACGGCGAAGGCGACGGTGACGACGACGACGACGAGTTCGAATCCAACGTTTCGCTCTCCGCCATGGAAGCCGAGCTGAAGCCGGGCGTTCTGGAAACTTTCGACAACATCGCCGACAACTACAAGAAGCTGCGCCGCCTTCAGGACCAGCTTGTCGAGAACAAGCTGGCCAACAAGACCCTGTCTCCGAGCCAGGAGCGCCGCTACAAGAAGCTCAAGGAAGACATCATTGTCGATGTGAAGAGCCTGTCGCTCAACCAGAACCGTATCGACGCTCTGGTCGCCCAGCTCTACGACATCAACAAGCGCCTGATGGGCTATGAAGGCCGTCTGCTGCGTCTTGCCGACAGCTACAATGTCGACCGCACCGACTTCCTGAAGCAGTACCAGGGCGCCGAGCTCGACCCCAACTGGCTGCGCAAGGTGGCGAACCTTTCCACCCGCGGCTGGAAGAACTTCATCGCCAAGGAAAAGGAAAACGTCCGCGAGCTGCGTCAGGAAATCCAGACGCTGGCAACCGAGACCGGCCTGGAAATCACCGAGTTCCGCCGCATCGTCGCGATGGTGCAGAAGGGCGAGCGCGAGGCGCGCATCGCCAAGAAGGAAATGGTCGAGGCCAACCTGCGTCTCGTGATTTCGATTGCCAAGAAATACACCAACCGCGGCCTGCAGTTCCTGGACCTGATCCAGGAAGGCAACATCGGCCTTATGAAGGCGGTGGACAAGTTCGAGTATCGGCGCGGCTACAAGTTCTCCACCTATGCGACGTGGTGGATCCGGCAGGCGATCACCCGTTCGATCGCCGACCAGGCCCGCACCATCCGTATTCCGGTGCACATGATCGAGACGATCAACAAGATCGTCCGCACCTCGCGCCAGATGCTGCACGAGATCGGCCGCGAGCCGACCCCGGAAGAGCTGGCCGAAAAGCTGCAGATGCCGCTGGAAAAGGTCCGCAAGGTCCTGAAGATCGCCAAGGAGCCGATCTCGCTCGAAACCCCGATCGGCGACGAGGAAGATTCGCACCTCGGCGATTTCATCGAGGACAAGAACGCGGTTCTGCCCATCGATGCGGCGATCCAGTCGAACCTGCGCGAAACCACCACGCGCGTTCTGGCCTCGCTCACTCCGCGCGAGGAACGTGTCCTGCGCATGCGTTTCGGCATCGGCATGAACACCGACCACACACTGGAAGAAGTCGGCCAGCAGTTCTCGGTGACCCGCGAACGTATCCGCCAGATCGAGGCCAAGGCGCTGCGCAAGCTCAAGCATCCGAGCCGCTCGCGCAAGCTGCGCTCCTTCCTGGACAGCTGATCGCACGTCCGACTGGAAGACAAGTCTTGAGAAACCCGGCGGCAACGCCGGGTTTTTCGTTTAACCTCTTTTGACCGCGTTCCCCTTGAGGCCCGTTCTTTGGCACTGACAGCAGATCTTGCAAGACCGTTGGAAGACGTGCCGGTTTCCGAGCGGAGATTTCTGTTTGCCGGTCTCGCGGTGTCGCTGCTGGCGCATGCACTTGCCGCGATCCTGCTGATGGGCATTCACTTGAACGTTCCCGAACCGCCGGTCACGCCCATCGAGGTGGAACTGGTTCCGGCCGAAGAACAGCAGGTTCCCGAGCAGACGCCTCCCGAGCCGGAAACACCCGCAGAACAGGAACAACAGGAAGAAGAGGCCGCTTCCGAAGCAGCTCCACCGCCTCCTCCGCCGCCACCGCCACCGGCGGAAAGGACCGAGGCCGCGCAGCAGCCGGTGGAGACTGAGGTGCCTGTACTGAAACCGGTCGAAGAGTTCGGTGAAGAAGACACCGGACCCAAGGACCGGGAAGAAAGCTCTGAACCGCAAACGGAGACAGCCGACGAACCTGCGGGATCGGAAGAACAGCCGGAAACCGCTGCCGGACCTGAAGACGCGCCTGCCGGGGAGACGGAAGAAGGTCAGCCGGTGGAGGACGAGGTTCAGGCGGTTGCCGAGATTGAAGACATTCCCGAGCAGGAGCCGGAAGCACCCGCTCAAAATGAAGAGGAAACCGAGCCGCAAAGCCCGGCCGAAGTGCAAGCCGCGCAGGATGAAGATACACCGGTGGAAGATTTCGGCACCGTCGGTCCGATCGTGACAGCGGCCCTGCCTGCTCCCAAACCTGCTCCGCCGCCACGCTCGTCAGAACGGGAGACGTCCGGCGGTGGAGGCGGGCAGGGGGGCGGTTCCGCCAAAGGCATGACCGCCGCGCGTGAACTTTATTCGCAGGATATCCTGGACGACCCGCGTGCCCGGACCGCCATGCGCGGCATGCCGGAAGGCCAGCGGCTGAACCTCTTGTGCATGACCGAACTCAGGGCACAACTGACTGTTGCCAGCCCCGCACCACCCGAGTTGCTGCCGTCCTTCCGGCCGCGCGGCGGCACGGTGCTGGAACCGGCTCGGGCAGCTTTCCGCATGGGCGGGCGCTGGTTCGATGTCGCCTTTCGCTGCGAGACGGACAGCGAGGTGACCAAGGTCCGAAAATTCAGTTTTCGGATCGGCAAGGTCATTCCGCCCAGTCAGTGGGCAGAACGGGGCCTGTCAAGGTTCTAGGGCGCGGCCTAGTGATTTTGACAGCCTTGACGATCCGCTGCCGATGCGCCTCACTTCAGGAGAGGCAAGCAATTGCGCAGCAAGTGCACGAGCGATCCGGAGCCGTTCCGGGTATTGGTTTCCTGGTGCTCGGCGAATTCGCGTTCGCTGCGCCAGCCGACCGGTGTCGGGTGCATGTGATCATAGTCTCTGAAGCCCGAGGCGATTTCCTGCTGATGCATATGGTCGATCACGTCGCGTTGTTCGCTGTAAATGGTCATCTTCCGGTTCCCTTCTGACTGTGCTGATGGCTTCAAGGTTAGAAAGGCACCGTCAAAGGCGGCGCAGGCAAAGCGTCAAGGAAATGCAAAATCGGGAACGACATCGCGGCGCTGTGCTGGAAGTCGGGCTGCTGGGCACGGTGACGATCACGGATTCGACCGGCTCCGCCATTGCCCTGGCGGGCCGAAAGGACCGGGCCCTCGTTGCCTATCTGGCGCAGCACCGGGGCAATCCGGTGGACCGGGACCGCCTGGTAGGGCTTATCTGGCCCGATGCCTCGGAGAGCTCGGGAAGGGCAAGCTTGCGGCAGTCGCTGAGTACCATTCGAAAGGCCCTTCCCGAGGACGCCGAAGCGGCGATCATCGCCAACCGGGAGTCGGTTTGCTTCGATGAAGCGCTTGTCACGACGGACGTCAGAAAACTCGAGGACGCCCGCGGCGATCCGTCCCGGCTCGATGACCTGCACCTGGATCTGGATGGAGCGGTTCTGGGAGGACTGGGACGGATTTCAGCCGACTTCGACACCTGGGCCGCAAGCGAAGCCTCCCGGCTCGGCGTCATGGCGACGGATGTCCTCTCGGTGGCCGCCGAACATGCCGAGAGCGAAAAAAGATATGCCGATGCGGTGTTCTATCTGTCGCAAGCCCTGGTGATCGACCCACTTGCGGAGGACATCGTCCGGCGGTTGATGCGCCTGCAGGCGGCAGCCGGGCGGTCGGAAGCCGCGCTTCGCCAGTTCAGGGCGCTTGAAGTGCTGATGGAAACCGAACTGGGCGTTCGGCCCGACGCGCAAACACAGGAAGTCGCGCGCTCCATTCGGGCAGCCCGGAACCGGGTCCCGGAAAGCGACGGCAAGGCACCTCAAAACGCCAGGCCGATTGTTCCCGGGTCGGTTCTGGTAACACGGTTCGTGGAACGGTCGGAGGTTGAAGACTATTTCGCCGTGAGTTTCACCGAGAGTGTCATTCTGGCGCTGTCCCGCTTCCGGGAAACACCGGTGATGGACCTGAAAACCGTGAAGGCGGCAGGCGGTCTGCACGATGAGAATGCGACGGACATGGCGCGCGGCGCCGGGGCGGAATTTGTGCTCAGCGGAACCGTGCAGCGCAGCGGGGACAGGCTTCGGGTCAACGCGCGGCTGACGGATACGGCTTCGGGACAAACGGTCTGGGCGGAGAAGTTCGACACGGTGTCTGCCGATCTTCTGGATGTCGAGGACGAGCTGTCGGCGCGTGTCGCCACGGCGATTGCAGGGCGAATAGAAAACGAAACGATACGGCGTGCACGCGGCAAGGTCCCGACGGACCTGGCGGTGATCGACTGGGTCATGCGTGGCCGTTACCACCTGAACCTCTACACACGATCAGGTGAAGAAGAAGCCAAGATTTGTTTCGAGGAAGCTCTGAAGCTCGATCCTGAATGCGTCCCGGCCCTGGCAGGTCTGGCGGTGAGCCACCTGCACGACTTCGAAAGCGCATCGGATCTGTCGGATGAAAAACTGGAGCTTGCCCGGGAGCTTGCGCAACGCGCCATCGACATTGACGAGACCAATGCACATGCGCGCTACGCCATGGCGTCGGCCATGTGTTATCTCGGGGGGCATGAACTCGCGTTGCAGCACTGCAACCGGGCGCTGGAGACCAACCCGAACGATTATCACAACATCTGCACCCGGGGATGGATCCTTACGTTTTCCGGGGACATCGAGGAAGGCATTGCCTGCAATTCGAGGGCGATCAGTCTCAATCCCTATGCCCCCAACAGTTGCCTGTTGTCGTCCGGTTTCGGACTGCTTGTGCAAGGCAGGATCGAGGAGGCGATTGAAAGCCTTTCGGCGATCAACGCCGAGAACATCTTCAAGCAAGGCGGGCTGGCGGCAGGTTACGCAAGGCTCGGACTTGACCGCGAGGCCAAACTTGCGGCAAAGGCCTTTTTCACTCTGGCAGAACGGGACTTCCCGGGCGACAGCGCACGAGCCTTCGCGCACACCAAAAAATACTGGCATTGCCTGTTCAGCTTCGCCAAAGAGGGCGATGCAAAGGCATTTTTCACAATGCTGAATGAAGCCGGCATCCCGGTATAGGGCCGAGGCCCTGCGCGCCAGCCTGCCATGTCTTTGACGGCATTCACCCGGCGAGGCACCAGCTGTGTAGGCCAGGTCAGGACACGTCGTAGACCTCGGCTGTTCCGAGCGGTCCCACCATCAGGGTTTTCTGGGATTCCACAGGGAAGGGATTGAAGGAAGCAAAAGTGCCCTGGTCGGTCTGAACCGGTTTGGCCAGGTCACTCGTTCCCTCAACGCCCAGGAAATAGCCGATCCGGAAATAGGCGTTCATGCGCAGCGTGCCGCTGGCGGGCGGAATGCCTTCGTTTCTTGTGTAGGGTGTCCAGGGATAGATGGGCTGCACCTGGGCGACGGTCTTCTCGACGCTCCGGCCCGGCGGGATGGAGGTCACGAACGGCGTGTTGACGGATTCGACCAGCGTGAATTCGGGCACCGGGATGATCTGGCGGCTGAGCACCAGCTGCCCCTGTTCGATTGTCGCATAGTTCGGCTCGATCAGCGGATAGACCGATCCGTCATAGTCCCCGTGCAGGACGTCGAAGAGATAGACCGTTCTGCCCGATGTATTCGTCACCCGATAGGAGAGGCGCAGCGTGCGGCCATCCTCCACCAGCTGGGCCGTCAGGGTGATGTCATTGTTTTGACTGGTGAACGACGACATTGCGACTGCCTTTTGTTCAAACGTGCTTGCAAGACCGAGTGATAGCAGGCCGGCAAGAACTTTGCGCCGGTTAATAATAGGTCCGCTCGGGCTGCTTGGGATCCCATTCGTTGCGGATGGTGTTTTCGCTGTATGGTTCATTGTCATAGGGCGGAATTCCGGCAGTCCGGGCCTCTTCCTTGATGACCTTGGCGTTCTTGGTCGGATCGGATGGGTCGGGTTTATGGTCGTTGTCGACCTTGGTCGTGTCGATCTCGCCGTTGGCCGCATGGGCGGCGTGGGCCATTTCGTGGGCGAGGCCGACCTCCGGCGGACGGGTCATCCAGGGTTCCTCCGAGCCGATGGACGTTCTGTCCGGATTGTAGTGCACCGTTGAATTGGAACCCGAGCCCGGATTGCCGCTGCCATCAACCATGCCGTCGGCGGTGAAACCCGTCACTTCGTTGCCGCCGGAGGTTTCGACGATGGTGACCGTTTTTCCCGAATTCTGGATGTCGTACAGCATCTTTGCGCCCGAGGGCGTTTGCGCGATCTTGGCCAGGGCGGCAGCTGTCTTGGCGCGAAATTCCTGGGTGCCCTCGATCTTGATGGCCGGGCCGACATTCGTCGTGCCGACCGCACCAGCTCCCGCTGCGCCCGCGCCTGCACCCGCACCGCCTCCGCCACCACCGGAGGTTCCGATCAGCACGGTCGGAAAACCGGTAATGATGCTTCCGGCCTTCAGGGTCAGGTCGGTCATCCGGGCCGCCGGCATTTTTTCCACCAGCACGTTCCAGGCCCCGGTGATAATGGGGTCGCCGCCTGCCGGGGGCGGCGGCCCGACGCACACGCACATGTCGCTCACGCGTGCCTGGGGCATTTTGCCCGTCAGCACCGTGTAGGCGCATTTGAACACTATGGGAGCAGGCACACCCATGCACATGGGGCAGGTATGCATGTCTGTCAGTCGGGCGGCTGGAAATCCCATGACGAGTCCGGTTTCGGTTGATCTTGCGAAAAGTTTCGGCGGCGGGCCGTTTTTAGTCAATGCCGTTGCGTCACACTTTTCACCTTTGTCAAATTGGGCGGTTTAAGCCCCAAAATCCCGTTTCCCGAGAAAAAAGTGATCTGTCGTCAATGACTTAACGGATGCAATCCGTTGCGATCATAGGTAGTGTCGGGGCGATGTTCATCCGAAGATCTTTGTTGGGGGAGTAATGAGCATTTACAACAAGACCGCACCGTATTTTCAAAGCCTGTTGCGCGCCGTATGCGGACTCCTGTTCCTGGAGCATGGTACGGCCAAGTTTCTCGATCTGCCGCCCAGTGAGTTTTCCGGAACGGCCCTGGCCAGCATGACCGGCGTTGCCGGCGTGATCGAGCTTGTCTGCGGCGGGCTCGTCACCCTCGGTTTCCTGACGCGTCCGGCCGCTCTTCTGGCATCCGGCACGATGGCGGTCGGCTACTTTCTGGTGCATGTCCCGATGAGCTTCTACCCGCTCCTGAACGGCGGTGCCGAAGCCATCCTCTACTGCTTCGTTTTTCTCTACCTTGCCGTGGCGGGCGGTGGTCCGGTGAGCCTGGATCGCGTGCTGTTCGGCCGCCGCACCCTTGTTCACGGCGAGTATGCATGACGGCAGGCTCCGGGGAGCGCCTGGAAGGGCGCTGATCCGATTGACGAGCCGCGCCCTTCGGTATTCTACGGCAAGGCGTACGGTCAGCCGGTGAGGCCGCCGGCTTCTGCACGGATCAGGCGGCGGCGAAGGATCAGCATCGCGAACGCAGGTACCAGCGCCAGCACGGCGTTGACGTAGAAGACCGAGGCGCCCGACCGGGCGACAGCCTCCTGGCTCAGAAGCTCTGTTCCCCCCGGTGCCACAAGTCCGGTGAGGATCGCGATCAGTCCCGTCAGACCGCCGCCGATGGCGATGCCTGCGGAGGCTATGGTCGGCAGGATACTGGAGACGAGATTCTGGTCCTCGCCTTCCGCCGTATACATCAGCGAGCGCATCAGGATCTGGTTGGACAGGCCGTGTCCGGCACCCGCAACAACGGCTGCCAGAAGGTAGAGGGGAAGTGAAGCGGTTTCGACTGCGAGAGCCGTCAGCGTGAGACCGGCCGTGATCAGGAAGGGGCCGGTGGCCAGATAGAGCAATTCGCGTTTCCGGTCCGGAGCGCGGGAGGACACCCACGCGAAGATGGTCCAGGAAAAGGCGAGCAGGGCAGCGACATAGCTCGCCTGCGTCACGCTCAAACCCCAATAGACCTGGCCGAAGGTGGTGACGAAGATCATCCGCACGGCAGACGCCACGGAAACCAGAAAGACGATCCAGGTGCCGAGCCCGACAAGAGTGCGGATCCGGAAGGCATCGCGCGGAAAAAGGCGGTGAGGGCTCGCCGCGTCGAACCGGAGCAGCAGGCCCGCCAGGAAAAGACCGGCCAGGATCGTCATGGCAAGCGGCAGGGGTGCGTGCATTTCGCCGATGACCGTCAGCAGAAAGATACTGGCTGCCAGCAGAAACAGCCGGAATGCCATGCGGCCGCGTCCGGTCTGAGCGGTTGCTTGTATCGGTGGTTTCGGAACGTCCCGGCTCGGCAGCGCCGTGTTCATCAGCGCAAAGAGCAGAACCACGAAGGGAATATTGACCAGGAAGGCCGCGCGCCAGGACCAGAGATCGGTCAGCAGGCCGGCGGAAACCGGTCCGATTCCGGCGGCAACAGCCCAGACACCGGCAAGCAGTGCGAAGATACGCGGGGCAAGCGTACTGGGATAGAGATCAGGGATCAGCGAATAGCAGAGCGCGATGATCATGCCCTCGCCGAAACCCTGAAGGGCCCGTCCGGCAATCAGCCCTTCGAGGGAGGTACTCAGCCCCGCCAGAACGGAGCCGCCGGCCAGCAGCGCGGTTGCCAGAAGAAAGGGAAGGCGGGCACCGAAACGCACCTTTGTGGCGCCGGTCAGACAGCCCGCCAGGATCGCCATCATCTGGAACGAAGAAAACACCCAGAACGCCCGGTCCTGTCCGCCGAGATCCCGGATGATGTCGGGCAGGACGGCTGCGGTAACGAAGCCGTTGATGGCGTGGGAGCCGACGCCAAGCACCAGTGCCAGTGTTCCGGCCAGCCGGTCCGCCGAAAAAAGGGTGAGGTGCGCCGAGGGGCCGGCAGGGGCCGGGGAACTGAACGTCATGAAAACCTCAATAAAGAAAGGATTCTCTTTTGATATATGAGCGGTCAAAATAAAGAAAGAGAATTCTTACTAAAAAGAGATGTCATTCAGCTTTCCACGTCAAAAAGTCCGGTGGAACAGCGTCGGTCAGCCAGACCCCGTTGCCGGTACGAAAGAAGACATGTCCCGCCGCATGCATGTTTCCGGCCGCCACCGTGAGAGCGGCAGGTTTGCCGTAGCGGGTGCCGACGGCAATGGCAGTGTTCCGGTTCTGCGAAAGATGCACGTGATGCCGGCTCATGGGTTTCAACCCGTCCTTCAGGATAGCCGGCAGGAATCTGGTCGCCGTGCCGTGGAACAGGAACTCGGGTGGAGCCTGTCCCTCCAGTCCGAGGTCGACCTCAATGGAATGGCCCTGCCGGGCCCGGATCATCTGGCCGTCTTCGGAAAACTCGAAGCGCTTCTTGTCGTTGGAGGCAACAACCCGCTCCAGAAAGGCGCGACTGCAATCGATGTTCTGGCGATTGAAAGCATGCAGAAGATCCTGAACCTCCACCCAACCGCCGTTTGTGAGCGTCAACCCGGCGTCTTCCGGTTTGTGGCGGAGCCAAAAGGACAGGCGTTTGGAAAGTTTCGTATCTGTATTCATGGTCGTATTCTTTTCACTATTTGCCTGTTCGAACGATGCTGGCCGACGAGGCCCCTCCGTTATCTTGAGAAATCAAGGAACAAACCTGACGATGGTCATCCCGGCTCGCGCTGCGCTTGGCCGGGATGACTGGAGGGGGAAAACCTTCCA
>NZ_JBNKYW010000286.1:0-20978 GCF_050301095.1 Roseibium sp. | reverse complement strand
TGCATCTTGCCAGTTGGCCATCTGCTGTCCTCATGCCGCTCAAACGCCGTTTCGTAATGCAGCACCTGTTCCAGGAAGGCTTTCGTATAGGCCGGCAGCGTGCCGAGCCACAGCGGATAGATCAGGACAAGATGATTGGCGGCGAGCAGGGCGTCGCGGGCCGGATGAAGCGGTTCCGGTGTTGGTTCTTTCTCGAAATCGCCGGGGCGGCGCAGAACCGGAAATTCCAGATCCGCAATGCGCAACAGTTCGGCCTCGTGACCGCCTGCCTTAGCGCCCTTCAGGTAAGCTTCGGCAAGTCCGTGGCAAAGATGCCGCCCGTCCGGATCGGGGTGGCCATCCACAATCAGTATCTTGCTCATGAAACGCCGCCTCATCCGCCGGAACATCTTACGGCCCCTTATGGACGCGCGCCGCTCAGCGAGCCTTGATCTGGGTCAGACGAGGGGGATTTGCCGGCCTTGCAAGCGCAGCCGCGGCGGCGTCCTGGAATCAGGTCCGGCCGATGCGGCCGATGCCTTCGCGGGCGATCTTGTTCGAATTGTCGAGCGTGATCGCCTTGTTGTAGTTGCGGCGGGCATCTTTCGGTTTGTCGAGCATCTCCAGCGCAAGACCGCGGTTGGCCCAGGCCACGGCGGAATTGCGGTCCAGGTTCACAGCCATGGAGAGGTCCGAGAACGCTGCCGTCGGATCGTTGACCGCAAGATAGGAAATGCCGCGGGCGGTGTAGGGGGCGGCGGCCTTCGGGTTAAGGCCGATCGCCGTGGCAAAGTCCTCGATTGCCCGGTTGTCCTGCTTCTGCGCCTGGTAGATCAGGCCGCGGTTGTAGAACGCACGGGCATCGCTGCTGTCGCGGGCAATGACGGAATTGAAATCCGCCAGAGCGGCGCTGTAATTGCCCCGCTGACGGTAGATGTTTCCGCGGCCCACATAAGCGACGTCATAGTCCGGCTTGATGTTGATGGCGCGGGTGTAGTCGGAGATTGCCTGATCTGTCTGGCCCATCCGCCGGTAGACCAGCGCCCGGTTGGCATAGGTCTGGTAGGACTGCGGGTTGAGCTGGAGCGCGCGGTTGAAATCCTCGACCGCATTGTCGAGCTTGCCCGCCTGGCCATAGGCGATGCCCCGCGTGCTGTAGGCGGTCGCATCCGACGGATTGGCTTCGATCACCGCGGTCAGCGAGGCAATGTTGGTGGTCGATCCCGCCGAGGAATTCACCGGCACGTCATTATAGACGCCGTCGCCCACGCAGGCAGCCAGAAGGGTTGCGAGGCCGAAGATGGCGGCAAGGGGCAGATGTTTGCGCATGCGGCACATGTGATCTCTTGCGGTGAAGCGATTAGACATGCCGTTCATCTGACTCCAATTGGGCGGGAATGTGGCTGCGGGTTCAATCGCAGGCCGATGTCCAGAGCATTCTGCGCAAACGCCAAAAAGCCGACCGTCGATCCGGCCGGCCTTACGGCGAACTTGTCGGGAGCGGCAATCCGGGCCGCCAGGGCACACTCAAGCCGCTTAGCGGCGAGCGGACTTGCCCGGAAGCAGACCTTCGCGCTGTGCCCGCTTGCGAGCCAGCTTGCGTGCGCGGCGAATGGCTTCAGCCTTTTCACGCGCTTTCTTTTCAGACGGTTTTTCGAAGTGACCGCGAAGCTTCATTTCACGGAAGATGCCTTCGCGCTGCATCTTTTTCTTGAGCGCCTTGAGCGCTTGATCGACATTGTTGTCGCGGACCAGAACCTGCACGCGTTTTTTCCCGTTTTCAATACGCTGCGGACAATCCGCAGCCAAAATTGGACGTTGTCTAAGTGGACAAAGACTGAAGTGACGCCCCGTCAGCACCTTTTGCGACCGCCCTGATGACACGCGCTCAATGCTCATCGTGTAATGCGATGTACCGAGCATTCACTAGTGTGCAGGAACCTGATCGCCGCTGACGCGTCGCTCACTTTGGGCCGCTTAATACCAGAGCCGGGCAAGTGTGTCCACAGCCATTCGCAAAGAATCACGCCGAAAGTGACTCAACGGCTTCCTGTAAACTGCTCGCCGGACGGGCAGAACAGGAGTGGACACCATATCAAAGGAAGATTAGAGGTGGAAGTTCTGGCCCCGGCCAGATGAACGCTATTCAGGCGTTCGTGACCTAGCCCATTTTTGGAGAGAACAATGGCGCCACCCGCGTCAAGGCCCCCCGATTCGAAAAATGGAACGTCCTTGTGGCGGAGTGACATCCTGCCGACCCTGGCGCTCGGCCTGCCGCTGGCGGGCGCGCAGCTTGCGCAGATGGCGATCAACACAACCGATGTGCTGATGATCGGCCGCCTGGGTGCGCAAGAACTTGCAGCCTCGGTGCTCGCCTTCAACTTCTACATGCTCCTGTGGTTCTTCGGCATGGGCATCCTGCAGGCGGTCATACCGCTCGCTGCACGGGCAAGGGGGCAGCGCAAGCCGCGGGACCTGCGCAGGGCCGTGCGGATGGGATTCTGGGTCTCCGTTCTTTTCTGCATACCGGTCTGGTGCGTCCTGTTCTTTACGGAAACGATCCTGCTTCTGCTCGGTCAGGAGCCAAAGCTTGCCGAACTTGCCGGGGTTTATATGGCCTATCTGCAATGGACCATGCTGCCAGCCTTGCTGATCATGGCGGTGCGCGGCTTTCTGACCGTCATGGAGCGTGCTCAGGTGGTGCTGTGGGCGACAATCGCAGGTGCCCTGGCGAACGCGTTCCTGGATTACGCGCTGATTTTCGGTGAGTTCGGTTTTCCGCGCCTGGAGCTGGTGGGGGCGGGCATCGCCTCGGTTTTGAGCGCAACCGTCACTTTCCTCTTCCTGCTCGCTTATGCAACCGTTCATCCGAAGCTCAAGCGCTACAACATTCTCGGCCGGATCTGGCGGTCGGACTGGCCCGTCTTTTGGCAGATCGTACGGCTCGGAACGCCGATCGCACTGACCATCATCGCGGAAGGCTCCCTGTTCACCGCCTCCTCCATCATGATCGGCTGGCTCGGCACGCTGCCGCTCGCGGGCCACGGCATCGCGCTGCAGATCGCCTCCATTACCTTCATGGTGCCTGTCGGCTTCTCAGTCGCGGCCATGACCCGTGTCAGCCTGGCAGCCGGGCGGGGCGACCATGCCGGCGTCGGCAGGGCAGGGTGGACGTCGCTCGCTATCACCATGCTGTTCATGTTCTGCTTCGCAGTCCTGTTCTGGACCATCCCGGAAACCCTTGTCGGCCTTTACCTGGATCTGAACGATCCGGAGGCGCGCAACGTGCTGACCTATGGTGTTTCGTTCCTGCTGGTCGCAGCCATCTTCCAATTGGCCGACGGCGGCCAGATCATAGGCGTCAACAATTTGCGCGGTCTCGGCGACACGACGATACCGCTGTTCTATGCGCTCTTCGGCTACTGGGTTGTCGGCATCAGCCTGTCGCTCGGACTGGGGTTCCTGGCGGGCTGGGGCGGTGTCGGGGTCTGGTGCGGCCTGGCCGGCGGATTGGCTTCCGTCGCACTTCTCGCCAATTTGCGTTTCGCCCGGCGGGAGAAACTGGGACTGGTGATGGGCTGACGGGGGCTGCAGGCATGCGTCTTCGCGGCGGCTGATCTCCTGACCGTTGTTCCGGATGAAGCGAGACCGCGACCGGGGACCAGACCGGCATCCGCGCGGTCCATAACAGCTTTACGATAAGATCGGGGGGGGGCAGCTCCCGGTTCGCCCTGTGCGTGACCGGGACGGCCGGTTTGTTGCCATTCAGGCCGTTTTCGGCGAAATCCGGTTCACGTGGCCCATCTTGCGGCCGGCGCGGGTCTCCGACTTGCCGTAAAGATGCAGGGCTGCGGATGGCTCCTTGAGAACCTTGTCCCAGCCATCCGCATCGAAACCGATGAGATTTTCCATGACCGCGTCCGAATGCCGGGTTGCGGAGCCGAGCGGCCAGCCGGCGACTGCGCGGATGTGCTGCTCGAACTGCGACGTCAGACAGGCATCCTGTGTCCAGTGGCCGGAATTGTGAACGCGCGGGGCGATCTCGTTGACCAGCAGCCGTTCGCCGGCACCGTCACGCACGAGGAACATTTCCACGCCCATGACGCCGACATAGCCGAGGCCCGTCACGATCCGTTCTGCCATCTCGCGGGCGGCAAGCGCGGTTGCCTCCGAAACGCCCGCCGGAACAGTCGAGGTTTTCAGAATGTGGTTTTCATGGTGGTTGCGGGCAATGTCGTAGCAGGCGCATGTCCCGTCGAGGTCCCGGGCGACGATCACCGATACTTCGCAGTCGAAGGCAATGAGGTCTTCCAGAACCGCGGGCACCGACCCGATGGCCTCAAAGGCACCGGCAACATCGCCGGGGGTGCGGATCATCAGCTGGCCCTTGCCATCGTAGCCGAAGCGCCGGGTTTTCAGGACACCCTTGCCGCCAAGGGAGGCGAGGGCGGTTTCCAGGTCCTGTTGCGAGTTGATTTCGGCAAAACCCGCGATCGCGACACCGGCGTCCGTCAGGTACTGCTTCTCGAACAGCCGGTCCTGCGAGACTTCCAGGGCTCTTGCGCCCGGCCGGACGGGAACCTTCGCGTCCAGATGGGCCGCCGTCGGACCCGGCACGTTTTCAAATTCGTAGGTGACGACAGCAACGGAGCCGGCAAAGCGGTCCAGCGCCTCAAGATCCTCGTAGGGCGCAACCGTATGCGCGGCGCTGACGTCGAAGGCCGGGCTGTTGGCGTCGGGACAATAGATGTGGGTCTTCAATCCGAGGCTTGCCGCGGATTGCGCCAGCATCCTGCCGAGCTGGCCTCCGCCGAGAATGCCGATCGTGTCGCCTGGGACGAGCCGGATCTTCGCGCTCATGACCTGAAATCCCTCAGTGGTCCGTAATTCAAACGTCGTCGCTGGGCTGTTCGGCAACCGCTGCCGTCCGGTCCGCCCGGTACTTGTCCAGAGCGGTTGCGGTCTCGTCATCGTTCAGCGCCAGCACGGCCGCCGCCAGCAAGGCCGCATTGGTGGCACCCGCCTTGCCGATGGCAAGGGTACCAACCGGAATGCCGGCCGGCATCTGCACGATGGAAAGCAGGCTGTCCTCCCCCGAAAGGGCCCGGCTTTCGACCGGAACGCCGAACACGGGCAGCGGCGTCAGGGCCGCCGTCATGCCCGGCAGATGAGCGGCGCCTCCGGCGCCCGCGATGATGATCTTGAAGCCTTCGGCTTTTGCACCCTTGGCAAAGTCGTACATCCGGTCCGGTGTGCGGTGCGCCGAAACGATCCGTGCCTCGAAGCTGATGCCGAGCTGCTCGAGTGTGTCCGCCGCATGTTTCATTGTCGGCCAGTCCGACTGGCTGCCCATGATGATTGCGACATCCGCTTTTGCCATATCCTGCTCCAGTCTCCATCGGGATCGGAAGAGCCGCGGAGTATAGGCAGCGCGCGGCGCATCGCAAGCGGCAATCTCAGGAAAAATGGCCTGTGCGGATACCCGCGGATACCGGCATCAGGCGATGATATCGGGAAACAACTGGTCTTCCAGGGCCGTGATCCGGTCCTTGATCATCAGCTTCTTCTTTTTCAGTCTCTGAAGCTGCAGCGCGTCATAGTTGGATTTTTCTGCCAGCGCTTCGACAGCGACGTCAAGATCCCTGTGTTCCTGGCGAAGTTGCGCCAGTTCCTTACGCAAAGCATCATTGTCCATTTGCGCCATTTACGTCCCCCAAAGCCGGACATCCGTCCCGGATCGGCTGAAGTTTCATCGGTACCGGCAAGCGGCGTCGAAAGAAGGCCTCAGGCCGACCGTTTTCAAAATGTCGGAGCGTCCAATCCGTGTTCTGCGTTCTTTCAAACGCAGGATGCTCTCAATTCGTTTGCTTCCGTCCGGCAAGATAAAGCGTTTCTCGATAATATTGAACCATTTGGTGGCAATTTCACCGGACCGGCTGCTGCGTGCGGTATATCCTGCCTTGCGGGATGTCGGCCAAACCCCGCCGAACGGACCCGCGTTTCCAGATTCCGCCCTCCTGCCCGGATCCGTCCACGCCGCCGGAAAAAAACTGCGAAATTTTGACCCATGTGAATTCTTGAACCGGCAAAACTCCCATGGCGAAATTTCCAGCGTTTTGAAGCGCTTATTAGCCGGCGGATTTTCAGGGTTTCCTAAGGATAGCGACAGGAAAGCATTATTTGACATCTAAACGCCTCCGATATGCGGATTCTGCAATCGACAAGGCCGGATTTCCTGTGGCACGATGCCGGGGTTGAGCCAACAGACAGGAGGTATATCCATGTCCATGCAGTCGCATCTCGCAGAACTTGAGCGCCGCCACGCGGAAATGGAACGCAGGATTGAAGATGCTCAGTTGCACCCGAGTACTGACTCCCTGGAATTGGCTGACATGAAAAGACAAAAGCTCAAGATTAAGGATGAGATTGAGCGAATACGGCACGACGTGACCATCCATTAGGCCGTCTGCCAGAGAATTCAAAACGCCGCGTTTCACGCGGCGTTTTTTTATGCCTGCCCGCCAGGCCTCACAGTTTCCTGGCCTGCTCCCGGAGCGTGAATTTCTGGATCTTGCCGGTCGAAGTTTTCGGAAGCTCGCAGAAGACGACGGTCTTGGGCGCCTTGAAATTCGCAAGATGTTCGCGGCAGAAGGCGATCAGGTCCGCTTCACCGACAGCGGCCCCCGCCCTCAACTCGACGAAGGCGCAGGGTGTTTCGCCCCATTTCTCGTCCGGGCGCGCAACGACAGCCGCGGCCTGGACGTCCGGATGCTTGTAGAGCACTTCCTCCACTTCAATGGAGGAGATGTTTTCGCCGCCGGAGATAATGATGTCCTTGGAACGGTCCTTCAGCTGGATATAGCCGTCCGGATGCAGCACGCCGAGGTCGCCGGAATGAAACCAGCCGCCGTGGAAGGCCTCTTCCGTGGCTTCCCGGTTTTTCAGATAGCCTTTCATGACCACATTGCCGCGGAACATGACCTCGCCAAGGGTCTCGCCGTCCGCCGGAACCGGTTCCATCGTTTCGGGATCGAGCACCGTCAGGCCTTCCAGCGCCACATAGCGAACGCCCTGCCGGGCTTTCTTCTGGGCCTGCAGGTCGGCCGGAAGACCGTCCCATTCCCGCTTCCAGTCGTTGACGACGGCGGGACCGTAGACTTCGGTGAGACCATAGAGATGGGTGACGTTGAAGCCGGCGGTTTTCATGGCAGCCAGCACGCTTTCCGGCGGCGGCGCGGCCGCGGTGAAGAATTCGACCTGATGATCGAGGTCGCGTTTCTGGTCCGGTGCCGCGTTCAGGAGCGTCGACATGATGATCGGCGCACCGCACAGATGGGTCACCTGTTCGTCGGCGATCAGGTCCCACATGGCTTTCGGGCGGACCCAGCGCAGGCAGACATGCGTACCGGCAACCACCGAGATCGACCAGGGAAAACACCAGCCGTTGCAGTGGAACATCGGCAAGGTCCAGAGGTAAACCGGGTGCTTGGTCATGGAGGCGGTGATGACATTCGCCTGGGCCAGCAGATAGGCGCCGCGGTGGTGATAGACGACCCCCTTCGGATTGCCGGTCGTGCCGGAGGTGTAATTCAGCGCGATGGCGTCCCATTCGTCGTCCGGCAGCGCCCATTCGAAGTCCGGATCGCCGGTTTGCAGAAACTCCTCGTAGTCCAGCTTCCCGAGGCGCTCGCCTTCTTGCGGGAATTCCGGATCGGAATAGTCGATCACCACGGGCTTGACGGTAGCGAGCGAGAGGGCTTCCCTGACGACGGGGGCAAATTCCCGGTCCGTGATCAGCACCCTGGCATTGGCGTGGTCGAGCTGGAACGCGAGGATCGCCGCGTCCAGCCGGGTGTTGAGGGAATGGAGCACCGCGCCGGTCATCGGCACGCCGTAGTGGGCTTCCAGCATCGGCGGCACGTTGGGCAGCATGACTGACACCGTGTCGTTCTTGCCGATGTCCAGTTTTGCAAGCGCGGAGGCAAGCTGGCGCGAGCGGCGGTAGAAGGTCCGGTAGTCCGTCCGCTGGCTGCCATGGACGATGGCCGTCGTCTCCGGAAACACGTCAGCGGCGCGTGCCAGGAAACTGAGCGGGCTCAGGGGCGCGTAATTGGCGGTATTCTTGTTGAGGCCCTGGGTAAACGGGCTGGCGCTGGCGTCCATGATCCTCCTCCCTGATCATCTTGAGCGCAAGGCGCTCTGGCGGCATCAAACCGGGTAAGCGGTGATTGTGCAATGCTCCAGTTGGGGCAGGTCGGCCCAATCCCGTCCTGTCACGACAGAAAACCGGCAAAGCCATCATAAGTCAGCTTGGCGCCGATCAGGCCCATGAAAACATAGATGATGCCGTAGAAGGTCTCCGCCTTGACGATCCGCACAAGCCGGACACCGCAGAGCGTCGCGATCAGCGCCACCGGAAACAGCATGACCGAGGTCGCCAGATTGGTGGCGTCGAACTGGCCGAGCAGAAAATAGGGCACCAGCTTGATCGCGTTGACTGCGGCAAAGAAGATCACGGCGGTGCCGGCGAACATAAGCGGCGCCAGGCGCAGGGGCAGCATGTACATCTGAAAGGGCGGCCCGCCGGTGTGGCTGATGAAGCTGGTAAAACCGGCAATGGTTCCCCAGAAGGTGCCCTTCGGCAGATTGTGGCTGGCGGCGGTGGTGACCTTGCGCTGCTTGAAAAGATAGTCGGCGACAAAGGCGAGCGACATGACGCCGATCAGCAGGATCACGAAGGCGTCGTTCACATAGGCCGCGGTCGCCCAACCGATGCCGATCCCCAAGATGGCGGCCGGCAGCAAAATGCTGAGGCTGCGCCAGTCGGCCTTTCCGCGATAGGCTGCAAGCGCGACGATATCCATGACGATCAGGATCGGCAGCATTATGCCGGCGGCCTGAAGCGGCGAGATGACGAGGGCCATGATCGGAACGCCGAGCATGGCGAAGGTTCCGCCAAAACCGCCCTTGGACAGACCGACAAGGAAAACGGACGGAATGGCAGCGGCGTAGAACCAGGGATCTGCGATGGGGGACATATGCTCGAATGGATGGATGAAGGGACGGATTATTGACAGGATCGGGACCGGCAGACAACCACGCCAGAGTGCTTACGTAAAGTCCCGACCGTCGAATTGCTTAGCCGTCAGCTCTTGCCTTTTTACATTTTATTACACCACTCTAGGTGTCAAAAGCGCAGGCCGGGAACCCGTCTTGGATTTTGCAAGGCGCCCCGGCCCCGGGAGGCACTTTGGGAGGAAAGTTCATGGCAAGCCGGTATCACGAGGTCTATCAGGGCTGGAAAGAGGATCCGTTGGGATTCTGGAAGGCGGCTGCTGACGAAATCGATTGGGTTTCAAGGTCCGGCAAGATTTTCGACCCGGACCAGGACCAGTATGGCCGCTGGTTCCCGGATTGGGAATGCAACACCTGCTACAACTGCCTCGACCGCCATGTCGAGCGCGGCCGTCCGGGCCAGCCCGCGCTGATCTACGACAGCCCTATCACCGGCAGGACCAAGACCTACACCTATGCGGAACTGCTGGTAGAAGTGGAGGCGCTGGCCGCCGTGCTCGCCGACAGGGGGCTGGAGAAGGGCGACCGGGCGATCCTCTACATGCCGATGATTCCGCAAGCGGTGATGGCCATGCTCGCCTGTGCCCGTCTCGGTGTCATCCACTCCGTCGTGTTCGGAGGGTTCGCGGCCAATGAGCTGGCGACGCGCATCGACGATGCCTCGCCCAAGGCAATTATCGCGGCCTCCTGCGGCCTCGAGCCGGGCCGCGTGATCGCCTACAAGCCGTTGATGGACGCCGCGATCGACCAGTCGACGCACAAGCCGGAGTTTTGCCTGGTCTATCAGCGCGAGGAACTGGCCGGGGAGATGGTCGAAGGCCGGGATTTCGATTTCGGTGCCCTGCAGGCGGAAGCCAAGGCCAAAGGCCGCAAGGTGGCACCCGTCACCGTCAAGGCGACCGATCCGCTCTATATTCTTTACACCTCCGGCACCACCGGCCAGCCCAAGGGCGTTTTGCGCGACAACGGCGGTCATATGGTCGCGCTGAAATGGTCGATGTCCAATCTCTACGACGTGCAGCCGGGCGAGGTCTTCTGGGCCGCGTCCGATGTCGGCTGGGTGGTCGGGCATTCCTACATCTGCTACGCCCCGCTCCTGCACGGCTGCACCACCATCGTCTTTGAGGGCAAGCCGGTCGGAACGCCGGATGCGGGCACCTTCTGGCGGGTGATCGCCGACCACAACGTGGTGTCGCTCTTCACCGCGCCGACGGCTTTCCGGGCAATCCGCAAGGAAGACCCCAACGGCGAGCTGATCGGGAAATACGACCTGTCCCAGTACCGTTCCCTGTTCCTGGCAGGCGAGCGGGCGGATCCGGAAACCGTCAACTGGGCCATCGAGCAGCTGCAGGTGCCGGTGATCGACCACTGGTGGCAGACAGAAACCGGCTGGTGCATCGTCGGCAATCCGCTGGGGCTCGGCCAGTTGCCGGTCAAACCCGGCTCGCCCACCGTGCCAATGCCCGGTTATGACGTTCAGGTTCTGGACGACGCCGGTCACCCGCTGGGAGCCAACACGCTCGGCAATATCGTGGTGAAACTGCCTCTGCCGCCGGGCTGTCTGCCGACGCTTTGGAATGCGGACAAGCGCTTCTTCGACTCGTATCTCGCCGAGTTCCCGGGCTATTACAAGACCGCGGATGCCGGCGTCATCGACGACGACGGCTATCTGTCGATCATGGCGCGCACCGACGATATCATCAATGTCGCCGGGCACAGGCTTTCCACCGGCGGCATGGAGGAGGTGCTGGCAACCCATCCCGATGTCGCCGAATGCGCCGTTATCGGAATTGCCGACAAGCTGAAGGGACAGTTGCCCTGCGGCTTCGTGGTTCTGAAGTCCGGCGTGGATCGGCCGCACGAGGAGATCGAAGCGGAACTGGTGAAACTGGTGCGCGAAAAGATCGGGCCGGTCGCGGCCTTCAAGATCGCCATCACCGTGGATCGGCTGCCGAAAACCCGCTCCGGCAAGATCCTGCGCGGAACGATGCGTCAGATCGCGGATGGTGAAAGCTACAAGATGCCCGCCACGATCGACGATCCGGCCATCCTGGACGAAATCAGCGACGCCTTGAAATCACACGGGATTTCCGCGTGAGTTCGTGAGGTGACGCTACTGGAGGTCGATGTCGGCCATCGACAAGGCTGAATTTGCGCCATAAGGTCGGGCCGCTGCGAAGCGGCCCGCTTTCGTTTTGCGGTCAGAATTCTGGGTCCAGTGCCCGAGGGGCCGACCCCTGGTGTGAAGAACGTTACTCAAACAACCGTGAGGTTTCCGTGTCTTTGGAAAATAAGGTCGCCATCGTAACCGGCGCAGCCCGTGGTATCGGCCTGGCCGTCGCCCGGCGATTCGTTACGGACGGCGCAAAGGTCGTCATCGCAGATGTGGACGACAGTGCTGGCGAAGCGGCGGTTGAGGATCTGAAGGGCCTTGGGGAGGCGACATATATTCATTGCAACGTCTGCGAACGGCTGGATGTGCGCAACCTGGTCGCCGAAACGCTGAACGCATATGGCGACGTCGACATTCTCGTCAACAATGCCGGGATCGTTATCGGCGCCGATTTCCTTGAGCTGGAAGAAGACGACTTCGACCGGGTGCTGTCTGTCAACCTGAAGGGCGCCTTCCTGTGTTCCCAGGCGGTCGCCCGCCACATGGTGGAGAAAGTGGAGGAAGGCGGAAAGCCCGGCTGCATCATCAACATGAGCTCCGTAAACTCGGTTCTCGCGATTCCCACCCAGCTGGCCTATTGCGTCTCCAAGGGCGGCATGGCGCAGCTCACAAGGACAACGGCCGTGTCGCTTGCTCAATACGGCATCCGCGTCAATGCCATCGGTCCGGGGTCGATCATGACGGAAATGCTCGAATCGGTGAACGCCGACCCGGCCGCCAAGGCGCGAGTCATGGCGCGGACGCCGATGCAGCGCATTGGCGATCCCTCCGAAATCGCGGGCGTTGCGGCTTTTCTGGCATCCGATGATGCCAGCTACGTCACCGGCCAGACCATCTTCGCCGACGGCGGACGTCTGCCGCTGAACTATACAGTGGCGCTTCCGGACGAAGACTGATCAGGGTTGCTTCCCGTGCCACCCGCTCTTATCCGCTATTGAACGTCTTGAAGGTCCCGGATCAGGTCCGGGACAGCGTGGGAGGAGTGGCAGGAGCCTCGTCCGAAATTCCCGCATAAACGCCGCCCCGGCCTTGAGCCGGGGCCCGGTTTGAACCGCTGAGTGAGGCAGAACCTCAGGCTGTTTCCCGTTCAGCACCGAACTGCAGGCGGGCGAGCTTGGCGTAAAGGCCCCCCGCGGCGCTGAGGTCGGCATGGGTACCGGTTTCGACGATCCTGCCGTCTTCCATGACCACGATCCGGTCCGCTTTGAGGACCGTCGCCAGCCGGTGTGCGATCACCAGCGTGGTCCGGCCTTCCATCAGCCGGTCCAGGGCCTGCTGCACCAGGTTCTCGCTTTCCGCGTCCAGGGCGCTGGTCGCCTCGTCGAGCAGCAGCACCGGCGCAGCTTTCAGGACAGCCCGCGCGATTGCGATGCGCTGACGCTGGCCGCCCGACAGGGTGATGCCGCGTTCCCCCACCATCGTGTCGTAGCCCTCTGTCATGGCCTCGATGAAGGGGGCGGCGAGGGCGGCTTCGGCCGCCGCGACGATTTCCTCGCGGCTGGCGTCTGGCCGGCCGTAGGCAATGTTCTCCGCAATGCTCGCGCCGAAGATCGCCGTGTCCTGCGGCACCAGGGCAATGTGGCGGCGCAGGTCCTCCGGGTCGAGCTGCGGCAGGTCCACGCCGTTCAGGCGGATGGTGCCTTCCCTGGGATCGTAATAACGCATCAGCAGGCTGAAGAGGGTCGACTTTCCGGCTCCTGACGGGCCGACGACGGCCACGGTTTCACCCGGTGCGACGGTCAGCGTCAGATCCCGGACGACCGGCATGTTGGTGGCGTTCCGATAGGCAAAGGACACCTTGTCGAAGAGGATTTCGCCCCGCGGCGTTTCCGGTAGCCGGACAGGATTGGCCGGAGCGCTGATTTCCGGCTGAATTTCCAGAAGCTCGGACAGGCGTTCGGCGGCGCCTGCGGCCTGGGAAAGCTCGCCCCAGACTTCCGAGAGGGCGGCAAGGGAGCCGGCGGCCAGAATGGAATAGAGCAGGAACTGGCTGAGTTCACCGCCGGTAATTCGTCCGGCAAAGACGTCGCTCGCCCCGATCCAGAGCACGGCAACGATGCTCGAGCCGATGACAAACATCGCAAAGCCGGTGAGTGCTGCCCGGGCCACGATGGCCTTTCTCGCCGCCTGGAAGGCGGCTTCCACCGCAGACCCGTAGCGGTTTGCGCTGCGGTTTTCGTGGGTAAAGGCCTGAAGGGTTCTGACCGAGCCGAGCATTTCGCTGGCATAGGCGGAGGCATCGGCGAGCGTATCCTGGGCAAAGCGGGAGCGTTTGCGAACCTGGCGGCCGAAGCCCAGGATGGGGATCAGGATGATCGGGATGGCCGCGAGCACGATCACGGAGAGCCGTGGGCTGGTGACGACCATCATCACCGCGGCGCCGAGGAACATGATCAGGTTGCGCATGGCGAGTGACGCGCTCGCGCCGAAGGCGGACTTGATCTGGGTGGTGTCGGCAGTCAGCCGGGACAGGATCTCGCCGGATTTCGCGCCATCGTAGAAGGACGGGCTGAGGCGCGTCATATGGGCAAAGACGTCGGAGCGGACTTCCGCGACGACCTTCTCTCCGATCCACATCACCAGAAAATAACGGGAGGCGCTTGCCGTGGAGAGGGCCAGGACGACGCCGATCAGAACGACAAAGTAGGAATTGACAAGCGCCGGGTCGTCGGCTCCGAAGCCGTAGTCGATCATCCGGCGCACGGCCGCTGGCAGCACCAGCGTGATGACGGCGGCCGAAAACAGGGCGAAGACCGCCGCGATCACCATGCCCCTGTGTTTCAGCAGATAGGGCAGCAACCGGGTCAGCGGTTTCAGCGATCTGCGGGACGATCCGGATTGCGGGTCTGAAGCGGTGGCGTTGGCCAAGGGCGTCTCCTCACTCTTTGTGACCGAAGGTATTAGCATGTTCCGCACGGGGCTCAATGCCATTGGTCAAGTTCCCGCGGAAAGTCCGGCCCTGCCGGCAGGCAGGTCTCAGCCTTGAATTCCGTCGTTGGATATAGGTTGAATTTGCGGGAATTAGCCCCTTGTCTTGCCTGCCGCCATGAGGTATATCCCCGCCTCATGTTTCTGAGGGCGGCGTCCGCAACCGGATCGGCGGCCCTTTACTTCGTTTTCGTCCCAGTGGCTGCTTTCCCGGAAAGAGCTTCGAGACGTTTGAAAGGACCGGCCATGAAAGCGGATATCCATCCCGACTACCACACCATCAAGGTCGTCATGACCGATGGCACCGAATACACCACCCGCTCCACCTATGGCGCGGAAGGCGACACCCTGCAGCTGGACATCGATCCGACGTCCCACCCGGCATGGACCGGTGGTGACCGTCAGCTGATGGACCGTGGCGGCCGCGTATCCCGCTTCAAGAACAAGTTCGCTGGCTTCCTGGGCTCCTAAGCCCCGGTCAAGGCAACTTCAAACGAAAGACCCGGCCTCTGGCCGGGTTTTTTGTATTCAGGGGCGTGCAGCGCGGGGCTCCGTTTTCCGGGCGGGAAGGGAATGGCGCCGTTCCGGCAACCCGTCTGGGTCCGCGCGATCCAGACCGTCTGAAGTCACCCCGGACAAACGTCAAGCGCGGATCCGGGGCCTGCAGGCATCTCCCGTTTGAATTCACCAGTCGCAGCTTGCCGCAAGCTCTCATCACGCACCAGGCACTCTGGAAATCAGTGGGCCCGGGTCTCGCTTGGCTCGCAAGGGGGGGCGCCGGTGAACGTTGCAGATGACAGATGCGGAAACGGTTTTGCCGAGAGCTCAACCCAAACAAAAAGCCGCCCGAAGGCGGCTTTCGTCGATACCGGAAAGTGAGAGGGATCAGCCGAGCTTGCCGAAGGCGGCGTGGAGCTGGTTGATCTGGGACGCGACCGGGTTGTCGTTGCCCGCCTCCTCCGCGTGGTCTTCGCTGTCCTTGCGATAGAGCATCTTGTCCAGATGCACGACGCGTTCCTGCAGGCGGGTCGACCGTTCGATAAGGTCGCGAAGCGTATCCGGGAGGTCGTGCCAGGACGGGCCACCTGTCATGCTGCTCAACTTGTCGAGGCGCACCTTGTTCTTGTCGCTGCCGGCCTGTTCGCGGGACATTTCGCCCTCGTTGACCGCCCGCTGCAACAGCAGCCAGGACGCGAGCTGCATCAGGCGCGTGGTCAGGCGCATGGATTCCGTGGCGTAGGCAAGGGACGCGGGACGCGGCAGTTCCTTGGCTTCCTCACGGCCTTTCCCGTCAAGATACATCGCGGTTTCTTCCACCAGCGACATGCCTTCCTGAAACAGGCTCTGGAAGTTGTCGGAGCTTGCGAGGTGAGGTGCGATATGAACCGTACCTACAATATCACCGGCTTTTTTGATGTCTTCCGTCATTGGATTGCTACGCCTCAATTTGTCTTCCGGTATCCAGGCACCGCCACTGGAAATGTCCCGAAACAATACAATTCGTTTCAAGTGTTCCGTTTTGGAACGGCGCTGGTCTTCATGCCAAATACCGAGCAATCTGCGTGCCATTCACGAAAGTAAACGGCCGTTAACCAGAATGGTGACAATGTACTATGGCAAGGAGGCAAAAAAAAGAGCCGCACGGTTGCGGCTCTGAGTCTTTAACAGGGAGGCGTCAAACAGAGTGGACAGGAGCCACTCACATCCAGATGACTGGATGTATAAATTTATACTTTGGAAAGATTAACAAGACGTAAACGAATAAAATTGTACCTGTGGTGTTTACCCTGAAACCGCTCCAAGCCCTTCAAGTTGTTTCGAATTATGTAATATTTATCAGGGTCATTTCTGGAAAAGTGAGTTGGCTGCATCGCGAATATTCCCGCGTTGCTCAAGTTCCCTTTGGGTACGGTTAATTTCCTCGTGCAGGGCCTCTATCCGTTCTGCGAGATCGGTCTCCGAAAGGGCGGAAAGTTCTTCCCCTACGGTAATTGCGCCCGTCCGAGGTTTCCTGGGGACATCTTCGTCAAATAGGCTCATTGTTTCATTTCCCGGGCTGTGACACCTATTGCCTTGATCTCGCGTCTCCTTCCTTCGAAGGCGCGTGAAGAAAATTTACCATATGCCAGGCAGGGATTGTCCCACCAGTCCCAAAATGAACCGGAAAGGAACGGTCCTCATGCAGAATTTGCCGGATAGCATGTCCGCGGTCGCCATCTCGGAACCGGGAGGGCCGGAGGTCTTGAAGCTTGAAGAGCGGCCTTTGCCGGAACCCGGCCCGGGCGAGATTCTCATTCGCGTTGCGGCTGCCGGGGTGAACCGGCCGGACGTGCTTCAGCGCAAGGGGGCCTATCCGCCGCCGAAGGGGGCTTCCGATCTGCCGGGCCTGGAAGTCTCCGGTGAAGTTGTCGCGCTGGGTGCGGGGGCGGATCGTCACCGGATCGGCGACAAGGTTGCCGCACTCTGCCCCGGAGGAGGTTATGCGGAATATTGCAAGGTCCCCCAGGGCCACGCGCTTCCGGTTCCCCTGGGGCTCTTGATGACGGAGGCCGCTGCCCTCCCCGAAACCTTCTTCACGGTCTGGACCAATGTCTTCGACCGGTGCGGGCTGAAGAGCGGCGAGCGGTTTCTGGTGCATGGCGGAACCTCCGGCATCGGCACGACCGCGATCCAGCTTGCAAAGGCATTCGGTGCCGAGGTCTTCACCACCGTCGGGTCCGCGGAAAAGGCCGAGGCGGTCAGGAAGCTCGGCGCGGATCATGCCATCAACTACCGGGAACAGGTGTTCGAAAAAGCCGTTCTGGAGCTGACCGGCGGGGAGGGCGTTGACGTCATCCTGGACATGGTCGGCGGTGACTACGTGGAGCGGAACTGGAAGGCGGCCGCCGTCGAGGGGCGGATCTGCCAGATCGCCACGTTGAACGGCATCTCGGAAAACGTGAACTTCTCGCGCCTCATGGTGAAGCGGCTGACGCACACAGGATCGACGCTCAGGCCGCGCAGCGACGCATTCAAGACCGCGATTGCCGAAAGCCTGAAGGAGAAGGTCTGGCCGTTGATCGAATCGGACAAAATCGGGCCGGTCATGGATTCCACCTTTCCGCTGGGAGAGGCCGCAGAGGCGCACCGGCGCATGGAAAGCTCTGGCCATATTGGCAAAATCGTGCTGACTGTCGGCGCCTGATTCAGATGCGCAAACCGAGGAAAAGCAAATTGCGCAAGGCCATTTGCGTTTCCTCGGCATTTCTCTTATATTCCGGCCACTTCCCATTAATTTGAAATGGAACATCGCTTTTTCGCCCCGCCGGGCGGGGGAGCAGACGAGAGGAATGTATCCGATGGCGAACACGCCGCTTATGCCGAAGGCAACCGCCGTCTGGCTCGTAGACAACACCGCTCTGAGCTTCACGCAGATCGCCAACTTCTGCAAACTCCACCCGCTGGAGGTCAAGGCGATCGCGGACGGCGAAGCCGCTCAGGGCATCAAGGGCCTGGACCCCATCCTGACGGGCCAGCTCACCAGAGAAGAAGTCGAAAAGGCACAGAACGACCCGAACTATCAGCTGAAGCTGCAGGGCTCGAAAGTTGTCGTTCCCGAATCCAAGCGCAAGGGCCCGCGTTACACGCCGGTGTCCCGCCGCCAGGACCGCCCGAATGCCATCCTGTGGCTGGTGCGCAACCATCCGGAACTGAAAGACGCCCAGATCATGCGTCTCGTCGGCACCACCAAGCCGACCATCGCCGCAATCCGGGACCGCACCCACTGGAACTCGGCCAATCTGACGCCGTCCGATCCGGTGACCCTCGGCCTCTGCAGCCAGCTCGAACTGGACATCGAAGTTGAAAAGGCCGCCAAGAACGCACCGCAGCCGGTAGCGGGCGAACCGGTCGAAACGCTGATGCCGGTCGAGGACAGCACCAGCGAAGACGCCATTGCAGCCGCCTTCTCGCTTGATCCGACCAAGCCGGTCAAACGGGAAGAGGAAGAGGAAATCGATGCCGACGCGGTGTTCGCGAAGCTCAACTCGCTCAAGAACGAAAACAGCGACGAGGACGACGGCGAGGACAAATAGGCCTCTGTTGTCATAAGAGAATTTGGGAGCCGCCGGTTGGAAACAGCCGGCGGTTCTGCTTTTGGGGCAGGAACTGGACGTCCTGGAAGGACGGTTTCCCGTATTTTCCGAAGCAGGTCGAAAACGCGTTGCCAGTTCCTTGCAGCCGCAATAGTCTGCCGGAAAATTTGAACGAAATACGCTCCAGGGAGACTTTCATGACAAACAGGCTTTTGAAACTGGCCTTCGGCCTGACTCTTGCTCTTGGTGTCACACAGGTGCAGGCGGAAACGCGTATCACCTACAAGTCCGCCAAGTCCTCCTCGTCCTACTACCAGATGGGCGTGCAGATCGCCGAAGCGATGAAGGCTGCCAGCAACGGCGACATCATCGTCACCGTGGAGGAAAGCCAGGGGTCCGTGCAGAACGTCATGGAAGCCCGGGCGCGTGGAGCGGACTATGTCTTCACCACGCCGCCGGTTCTGGTCTCGCTTGCCCAGGGCGGCAAGGCGATGTTCAAGGACAAGGGCGATCCGAAATTCGATGAGATACGCGCGCTCTTCCCGATCCCGTCCCTGACCATGCATTTCGTCATGTCCGAGGCGAGCGGTGCGTCCGATCTCGCGGGTCTGGAAGGCAAGACCATCCTGCTCGGCAAGGGGTCTTTCGGGGCGACCGAAGGCGAGAAATACCTCAAGCTTTTCGGCCTTGAAGGCAAGGTCACGATTGCCGACGTCGAACTGTCAAACGCCGTCGCCGCGCTCAAGAACGGCCAGATCGACGGTTTCGTGACGGCCGGCTCCTGGCCGGCGCCGAATGTCATCGAGGCGGCTGCCTCCACACCGGTCAACGTCATTTCGCTCACCGACGACCAGATTTCCGAGACCAAGCGCGCCAGGCTGGTCATTCCGGCGGGTACCTATGCGGGGCAGACAGCGGACATCACCACGACCTCTCTTCCGGTCGCCGCCTTCACGACCACCCAGATGGATGACGATACCGCCTACGCCCTGACCAAGACCTTCTGGGAACAGAAAGCAAAGATGGGTGAGGATGCCCCCTGGTGGAACGGTGTCGATCAGGCGCTGATGAAGAACATCACCGGCAAAATTCATCCCGGCGCGATCCGCTACTACCAGGAAGCCGGTTTCGAGCTGACCGACGCCCAGAAATAAGGCGGCCGGCCTGCTGATGGAATTCCGGCCACGTGCCGGAATTCCTGCGGCCCGCCTCAATTATCTTCCACCGCACGTCTGCCTCCGACGGCGGGCCCAGCCCGATAAATCGAAATGTTCAACAGCGAAACCGCATCAACGCCCCTGCGGCGAACGTCCATGCTCGTGTTGGCCATGGCACTCGTGGCCTTTCACCTCGGGCTGATCTTTTCCGGGCTGGTGCCCAATCTCGTCAGCCGTCCGATCCATCTGGCGCTGGCGCTGCCCTGGATCTTCGTCTTTGCCGGGGGCGGGGTGGTGAAGCGGGTCAGCGGCGCACTCCTGTGTGCCGTCGGGGTGGCGGCGTGTTTCTGGATCGCTGCCCATCAGTCGGCGCTGTCCGACCAATACGGGTTTCTTGAAGGCAGGTTCCAGTTCCTTGTGGCCGCGGTCCTGCTCTTGACCGTGTTGGAAGGCGCCCGCCGGGCCATCGGCTGGCCACTGCCCATCGTTGCCGCCCTTGCGCTCGCCTATGGCATGCTTGGGCAGCATATTCCGGGCGAATTCGGTCACTCGGGAACGCCGCTCGCCAGTTTCCTCGGTACGCTGACGATCGCGGAGGGCGGCATCTGGGGCAGCCTGACGGGCGTTTCCGTCAATGTGGTCGCCATCTTCGTGATCTTCGGTGCCGTTCTGAACGCGGGCGAGGCCGGGCAGGGCTTCATGAATGTCGCGGCGGCCGCCGCCGGGCGCCTGAAAGGGGGCGCTGCCAAGGTGTCCGTGCTTTCCTCCGCCCTGTTTGGATCCATCTCCGGCTCGGCTTCCGCCAATGTCGCCTCTACGGGCGCAATTACCCTGCCGGCGATGACACGGCTCGGTTATCCGAAACGGCTTGCGGGAGCCGTTGAGGCAGTGGCCTCCTCGGGTGGCCAGATCATGCC
The DNA here is from genome assembly GCF_050301095.1 of Roseibium sp. GTDB lineage: Bacteria > Pseudomonadota > Alphaproteobacteria > Rhizobiales > Stappiaceae > Roseibium. The sequence continues at coordinate 676 of NZ_JBNKYW010000286.1, read as the reverse complement.
GCCGCTAATGGGCGCCGGAGCGTTTGTCATGGTCGAGCTCACCCGGGTGCCCTACACGCAGATCATGGCGGCGGCGCTGCTTCCCGCCGTGCTTTATTTCCTCGCCGTCTGGATCGGCATCAACGCCTATGCACGGCGATATGACCTGGCTGCCATCGACCGGGAGGAGCAGCCGGACATGGCCAGTGTACTGATCACCTCGGCCTTCTTTCTGGTGCCGTTCGGGGTGTTGCTCTACGGCATGTTCGTTGCCGGTTACACGCCCCAGTATGCAGCCTGCCTCGCCATCCTGGCCGGGTTTGCGCTGCTGTTCTTTAACGCCAGGGGGACTTTCCGGGTCAGGGAGATCCTTGAACGCCTGGAAAGCGCGGTTCTGAATGCCGCCCGCCAGGTCTCGGTCATCGCCTCGATCATCGTGTGCGCGTCGATCATCATCGGTGTTCTTGCGATCACGGGCCTCGGCGTCAAGATCACCTCGCTGATCCTGTCGGGCTCCGGTGGCCTGCTCTGGCCTTCGCTGTTTCTGACGGCGCTCGCCTGCCTGGTACTCGGCATGGAGGTGCCGACGACGGCCGCCTATGTCATCTGCGTTTCCGTTTCCGGCCCGGCACTCATCCCGCAGGGGCTGGAGCCGTTGCCGGCGCCTCTCTTCGTCTTCTGGTTCGCGCTTCTGTCC